>JAWRKD010000045.1:0-16187 GCA_040307135.1 Desulfovibrionaceae bacterium | reverse complement strand
TCAAGCATGGGGAAGTGGCCCACCCCGTCCCGCCGGACGGAAGTGAGCGCGGGGAAGAAGCGGCGGACAGGCCTCGCGGCTTACGGCATCATGGGCGCCAGGTCCAGGCCCATGTCCACGGGCAGGCCGAGCATGAGGTTGGCGTTGGCCACGGCCTGGCCCGAAGCCCCCCGGCAGAGGTTGTCGATGGCCGAGAGGATGATGAGCCGGTCCGTGCGCGGGTCCACCACCAGGCCCAGGTCGCAGTACATGGTGCCGCGCACCCAGCGCGTCTCGGGCAGGGTTCCGGCCGGGAACAGCCGCAGCCAGGGCTTGCCCTGGCAGAACTTCTCGTAGGCCGCGCGCACGTCCGCGGCCGCGACCCCGTCCTTGAGCTGGGTGTAGATGGTGGCCAGGATGCCCCGGTCGATGGGCAGGATGTGCGTGTTGAAGGACACCGTGATGCCGGTCTTGGCCAGGAGCGAGGCCTCCTGCTCGATCTCCGGCGTGTGCCGGTGGGTGGGCAGGCCGTAGGCCCTAAACGTGTCCTGGATCTCGCAGAAGAGCGTGGCCACGCCGGGCTTGCGGCCCGCGCCCGAGGCCCCGGACTTGGCGTCGATGACGATGCCCGAGGTTTCCACCAGGCCTGCGGCCAGGGCCGGGGCCAGGCCCAGAATGGAGGCCGTGGGGTAGCAGCCGGGGTTGGCCACCAGCCGCGCCCGGCGCGCCTCCGCGGCATAGAGTTCCACCAGCCCGTACACGGCCTCGTCCAGGAGTGCGGCGCGGGTGTGTTCGGTCTTGTACCAGGACTCGTACACGCCCCTGTCGCGCAGACGGAAGTCGGCCGAGAGGTCCACCACCTTGAGACCGGCCTCCAGCAGGGCGGCGGCCGTCTCCATGGCCGCCTTGTGCGGCACGGCCAAAAAGCAGAGTTCGCAGGCCTGGGCCAGGTCCGCCGGATCGGGCTCGGTGAGCTTGAGGCCGCCCAGGGCCGTGCCCCGCAGGAAGGGATACAGGGACTGGAGTTCCTGCCCGGCCTCGGAGCGCGAGGTGGCCCGCACCAACTCCAGGCCGGGATGGTTCACCAGGATGCGGGCCAGCTCCATGCCGGTGTAGCCGGTGACGCCCACCAGGCCCACGCGAATCTTCCGGGCCATGCTATTTCACCTTGTTCACGTACTGCATGCGCAGGTTGTAGAGCAGGCCGCACAGGAGCTTCTTCTCGTCCGGGTCCAGGCCCTTCTCGGTCTTGGCCTGGAGCATGGCCAACACGTCGATGGTCTGCTTGGCCAGGTGCGGCCGAAACTGCACCTGGCCGGTCTCGGGGTCGGCCTCCTCGCCCAGGTGCATGAGGCCCTGGGAGGCCAGGGACAGGACAAAGGTCGAAAAGGTGATATCCGGCAGGGGCATGCCCTCCATGTAGGACTCGCCGCAGCCGCAGGTCTCGTCAGCCATGTCGCTCCTCCTCTCTCGTGACGGGAATCTAACGCAGCCCATGGCAAGGCACAAGGGTCAGGGGGAGCGGGAAAAGGAGAGGCGGGAGGAGGCGGCCTCCCGGCAGAAGGGGGGGACCGGGGCCCCCGGGTTACAGCATGTCCTGCTCCACGCCCGCGTCCATGGAGGCCTGGATCACGTCGCGCAGGAGCTTCAGGTTCTCCTCGGCCTCCTGGCGGTCCAGGATGCGCAGGGCGAATCCGGCGTGGATGATGAGGAAGTCGCCCAGCTGCGGCTCGCTGTCCAGAAGCATGAGCGAGGCCTGGACCAGGGTCTGGCCCTCGCCCACCCGGCAGGTGGCCACGCCGTCCTTGATCTCGATGATTTCAGCCGGCACCGCCAGACACATGGACGCCTCCTAGGAAGCCAGGGGGGAGTAGGTGCCCCCGGCCTGTTCGATTTCCTTGAGAACGGATTCTGCCATCTCCGGGATGCGTTTGGCAAGCTCCTCGGAAACCTCCACGGCCATGGTTTTGAAGTCCACAGGCTCAATGCCCACCACCACGGCGTCGGGCCGGTTGCCCACGATGCCGCAGTAGATGAGCGTGTCCACCAGGTCGGTCTGGTGCATGGAATCCTTGAAGGCCAGGGACTTGCGCAGGTCGTCGCCGGTCAGGCGATAGATCGAGCCAGGCGCGCCGTCGCCCAGCACGGCGTCCACCACGATGAGCATGTCGCTCTCCAGGATCGGGCCCATGAGCTTGGTGCCCAGGGTGCCGCCGTCCATGAGCGTGACGTTGTCGGAAAAGGCGTAGGTGTTCTGGAGGTGCTCCACCACGCGCACGCCGATGCCTTCGTCGGTGAAGAGGATGTTGCCCACGCCGAGAACAAGGATGCGTTTGGGAGTGTCGGACATCGGAACCTTCTGAAAAAGGGCGGGAACCCGGAGCGATCCGGGTTCCCGCCTGGGTTACGGGATGCGCTGCGACCTTACATCACGCGGAACTTGGTCACTTCGCCGGTCTTGGCGTCGATCACGTGCACGCCGCAGGCGATGCAGGGGTCGAACGCGTGGACCGTGCGGAGGATTTCCACGGGACGCTTGGGATCGGCGATGGGGGTGTTCATCAGAGCCTGTTCCACCGGGCCCATGACGTCCTTGTCGTCGCGCGGGCCGAGGTTCCAGGTGGAGGGGACCACGAGCTGGAAGTTCTCGATCTTGCCCTTCTTGATCTTGATCCAGTGGGACAGGTGGCCGCGGGGGGCGGCGACGAAGCCGACGCCTTCAGCCTCCTTGGGCATCTTCCACTCGGTGTACAGGGTGGTGTCACCCTTCTTCACGTTGCCCATGAGCTGGTCCAGGATGGACTGGGTCTTCTGGGCGATGGCGAAGCACTCCACGCCGCGGGCGGCAGTGCGGCCCAGGGTGGAGAACAGGGCGCCGGCGCCGACGCCGAGCTTGGCGAGGACCAGGTCCACACCGGCCTTGAACTCCGGAACGCCCTTGGCGTAGGCCACCAGGACCTGGGCCAGGGGGCCGACTTCCATGGGCTTGCCGTCGTAACGGGGGGCCTTCATCCAGGAGTAACGCTCCTTGTCGCCGAGGCTGGTGTACTGGGGCTCGGTGACGCCCTTGGACGGATGCAGGACCGAGCTGCCCTTGTACCAGCTGTGCTTGATGGCCTCGGTGATCTTGGCGCCGTCCATCTTCTCGATCTTGGACAGGTCGGCGGCGGTGATGACGCCCGGGGGCATCCAGTTGCTGTCCAGGTTGCCTTCCACATCCGGGAAGTCGCCGGGGGACAGGTAGTTCTTGCACCCGGCGCCGATGCCGGCCCAGTCCTTGTAGTAGCCGGCCACGGCGATCAGGTCGGGGATGTACACCTGCTCGATGAAGGCCTTCACTTCCTTGTACAGGGCCGCGAACTCGGCGAAACGCTCGGGCTTCAGGCCTTCGTAGTTCGTGACGCCGCCCACCACGGTGAACTGGGTGTGGGGGTTCTTGGCGCCGTAGATGGCCATGGCGCGGGCGGCCTTGACCTGGAGGTGCAGGGCCTCGAGGTAGTGGGCCGTGGCGATGAGGTCAACCTCGGCGGGCAGGTAGTAGGCCGCGTGTCCGCCCAGGAAGTAGGCGTTGGTGAAGATGCCGAGCTGGCCGCTCTTCACCAGGGCGCCGACCTTGTCCTGGACCGCCTTCAGGCCCTCGGCCGTGGTCGGACGGGGCGAGATGCTGTTGGCGATCTTGGCGGCCTTGACCGGATCGGCCTGCAGGGCGTTGGCCACGTTGACCCAGTCCAGGGCGTGCAGGTGGTAGAAATGCACGATGTGGTCGTGCATGTACTGCGCGGCCAGAACGAGGTTGCGCATGAGGCGGGCGTTATCCGGAATCTTCACCTTCACGGCGTTGTCCACGCAACGGGTGGAGGCCAGGGCGTGCACGTAGGTGCAGACGCCGCAGGAACGCTGGGTGAAGTGCTGGGCGTCGCGGGGATCGCGGCCCTTCAGGATGATCTCCAGACCGCGGAACAGCTGGGAGCTGCTGCGCACGTCCTTGACCACGCCGTTCTCCACCTGCACTTCGATGCGCAGGTGACCTTCAATACGGGTTACCGGGTCGACCACGACGGGCCCGGTGTAATTGCTCTTGGGCGTCGCCATGACCGGGGCGGCTTTGGCTTTGCAACCGGACATATTGTCTCCTCCTTAAGGAATCTACTCTGTTAGTCGTCCGCGGGCCCGCTTACTTCTCGACGTAGAAGGGGCTCATCTCATCCCAGAAGTTGGGCTCGGAGCAGCCGATGCAGGGGTGGCCGGCTTCAACGGGCCAGATGGTCTGGTTGAACTTCACCGTGGGGCAGTTGTTGTAGGTGTAGGGGCCCTTGCAGCCGAGCTTGTACAGGCAGTAGCCCTTCTTGGCGGTTTCGTCGCCGAAGCTCTTCGCGAACTGGTCGTTCTCGAAGTACTTGAGGCGCGGGCACTTGTCATGGATGGAGTCGCCGAAGAACATGGTCGGACGGTTGTAGTCGTCCAGCTCGATCTTCTTGCCCTGGAGGTAGGCCACGATGGCGCCGACCAGGTTGTAGGGGTTCGGCGGACAGCCGGAGATGTTGATGGCGTTCACGCCCTGGGCCTTGAGCGCGTCGTTCACGCCCTTGGCGTCCGTGGGGTTCGGGGCCGCGGCCTGGACACCGCCGAAGGCGGCGCAAGTGCCGTAGGCGATGACGGCCTTGGCCTTGGCGGCCACTTCCTTGTTGATCTCCAGCATCGGACGACCGGCGACCTTGCCGGCCTCGCCGCCGTTCTTCGTGGGCAGACCGCCCTCGATGACGCAGACGAAACCGTCCGGAGCGGAAATGGCGGCGTGCAGGGCCTCTTCGGCCTTCTCACCGGCGGCGGCCATGACGGTCTCCTGGTAGTCCAGGGAGATCACGTCGAGGATCAGCTCGTCGATGTAGGGCTGGACCGTGCGCAGGATAGACTCGGAGCAGCCCGTGCACTCGGCGTTGTGCAGCCACACAACGGAAGGACGGCGTTTGGCGGTCAGGGCTTCGGCGACCTTCGGAGCGAACGCCGGGCCCATGCCCATCACTGCGGCGACCGTGCCGCAGAATTTCATGAAATCGCGGCGCGAGACGCCGCGCTGCAGCAGCCGTTCCTCGGCCCCGCCCCTGCCATGACCTACGAAAAATTTCATAAAACACCTCCGTAGAATGATTGAAGACGCTCAATTCATTACATACTCCCCAAGAGGCGCACAGGTTTGCGAGAGCGCCCTCGCGCACCCCCCTTGCAGGCAGCGTAACACGAATTCAAGATTCGTGTTATTTCCGTCATATTTTCAGATACTTATGAAAGAGATCGGATGGTTGCAAAAAGCACTATTGTTATACCCGGCATTCTTGGAAAAATCAACAGGGGAAAATAAAAAAAATGCACTTCCTTCGCGCCTTTCCCAATCCGTGGAAACCGTGACAAGCATTGGGCGCGTCGGGTCCGACGCCAGCCGGACACGGTATGCACTTTTCCCGGCCGCGACTTTGGGCTACAGGAAATGGCGGAGGTCCCATGCCCCACGGTTCCGTCCCCGGCCCCTCACAGCAGCGCCAGGTCTTCGTTCTTGGCTTTACCGGAGATTCAGCCCTGCGCCTGGACCTGGACGCACCGCAGGGACCGGCCACCATCCTGGAGCTTCTGCCCGCCATCCGGAGCGCGGCCGACGCCGTGTTCGGCCGCACGGCCGAGGCCCTGGCCCAGGCCGGAGCCCCGGTGTCCTGCGGCCCGGGCTGCGGGGTCTGCTGCAACCAACTGGTGCCCGTGAGCCGGGAGGAGGCCCTGGCCCTGGCCCGCCTCGTGCGCGGCCTGCCCGCCCCCGCCCGCCGGGCCGTGACCGACCGCTTCCGCCGGATCGTTGCCGCCCTGGAGGAGGCCGGGCTGCTGGACCGCCTCGTCCGCGCCTTTGACGGCGACATCCACAAGCCCGGGGTCCTGGCCGGGCTCCAGCGCGACTACTGGGCCCTGGGCCTGCCCTGCCCCTTCCTGGAGCAGGGCTCCTGTTCCGTACACCCGGTGCGGCCGGTGATCTGCCGCCAGTATTCCGTGACCTCGGCCCCGGAGCTCTGCGCCCGGCCCTTCACCCCCGGGGTGCGGCTGGCCGAGGTGCGCCACCCCCTGGACCTGGCCGGGGCCCTGGCCTCCTTTGACGGGGCGCGGGCCCGGCCCACGGCCGCCCTGCCCCTGACCCTGGCCCTGCTCCTGGAGAAAAAACTCGAGGCCGGACCCCTTCCCAAGGTGCCCGGCCCCGAAATGCTCTCCAGGTTCCTGGAGCTGGCCTCACGCTTCATCGTCCCGCAGGGCTAGATCACGTCACGGTGCAGGAGGCGCAGAGCTTCAGGTTGCGGAAATCCCCGGCCTGATACTGCCGGATGAGATCCAGGAAGCGTTGCGAATTCCATATCTCCCGGATGGACTGCCGGCCCACGTTGCCCAGGACCACGGTGCGCTTCCAGTCGTGGCAGCAGATGATCAGGTCGCCGTTGTAGAGCACGTAGGCCTGCTTGAGGAACAGGTCGCAGTTGCGGCGGAGCTTGGGCTTGACCGTGCCCAGGTGCGAGATGTCCTGGCCCGAGCGGTTGTCCACCTGGTGGATCTTGAAGCGCACGTCGCGGTCGGCCCAATATTTCTTGGCGTACTCCAGCTCATTCTCCACGATGGTGGTCTTGAGCGTGGTGATGGTCAGCTTGGGCAGGTCCTTTTTCTTGCGGGACTTGATCTCCAGGAACTTGTCGATGTTGCCCAGGACCTTGGACAGGGACAGGCCCATGCTCTGCCGGTAGGTTTCCTCGGAATAGCCCTGCACGCTGATCCAGAGGTGGCGCAGGCCCGCGTCGATGAGCCCCTCGCTCATGCCCTCGCTGAGGAGCGCGCCGTTGCTGTTGATCTTGGTCTTGGTGACGAACGCGCGGCGCTTGTTGATGTAGGCGATCTTGTCGGGCATATTCGGGTCGAGCAGCGGCTCGTTCATGAGATAGGGGCTGATGCGGCCGATCCAGTGCCGTCCGCACTCGTCCACGATCTTCTTGAACAGGGCCTCGTCCATGCGGCCCTGGGGCTGGGAGCCCTTGGTGTGGTGCCAGCCGCAGAACACGCAGTCGGCGTTGCAACGGCTGTCGGTCTGGATCTGGATGGCGCGAGGGAAGCGCGGCCGGGGCAGCTGGTTGTGCCTGCGCCAGCGCACGAGCTTGCGCCAAAGGGTGTCCCCGGGTCCGGGCATGTAGTATTCGGCCATGCGTCCTCCAGGTCCGCCAGCGGACCGCGCACCTTGTAAAACCCGGCCCCTGGCGTGTCAACCAGGGGCGCTCTGGAGACAGGACATGAGCGTCATCGTGGAGCTTTCGATCTTTCCCGTGGGCCAGGCCGGGGCGAGTCTGTCGCCCTACGTGGCCCGTGTTCTCGACGTGCTGCGGGCCTCGGGCCTGCCCTTCGAGCTGAACCCCATGGGCACCTGCGTAGAAGGTGAGTGGGAGCCGGTCTGGGCCGCGGTTTCGGCCTGCATGCAGGAGCTCCAGAGGGACTCGGACCGGGTCTATCTCACGGTCAAGGCCGACTGGAAGCGCGGAACCGCCCCGCGCATGGCCGCCAAGGTGGACTCGGTGCGGGAGAAGCTGGGAGGCGGCGCATGAAGGTGCTCTGCCTGCTGGGCAGCCCCCGCAAGCGGGGCAACAGCGCGGACATGGCCCGGGCCTTCTGCGAGGCGGCGGCCGGGGCCGGGGCCTCGGTGGACAGCGTCTATCTGAACGGGCTTGCGGCCAGGGGCTGCCAGGCCTGCTTCTCCTGCAAGGGCAAGAGCGAGACCTGCGTGCTGGAGGACGGGCTCACCCCGGTGCTGGCCAAGGCCGCGGCCTGCGACGTGCTGGTCCTGGCCACGCCGGTCTATTTCGGGGAGGTGACGGCCCAGCTCAAGACCTTCATCGACCGGACCTTCTCCTTTCTCACCCCGGAATACGCCAGCAGCAAGACCAACCGCTCCCGCCTGACCCCGGGCAAGACCCTGGTCATGCTCCTGGCCCAGGGCCATCCGCGCGAGGACCTCTTCGCCGACATCTTCCCCCGCTACCAGTATTTCTACACCTGGATGGGCTTCACCCGGAGCCACCTGGTGCGGGCCTGCGGGGTCTATGCCCCGGACGCGGCCGCGGGCCGGGAAGGACTCCTGGACAAGATCGCGGCCCTGGCCCGCGACGTGGTCCGGACCCACGGCCCGGGCGCCTGAACAACCTTGAGATTTTCTGGCGCAATGCTTGCATCAGGACCGGCGGCTTCGACCGCCGGTCTTTTTTTCCGCCCGGCGGGAGGCCGGCCATCCAGCAAGGAGCGACCATGCACGACGCATCCCGGCGCAAGACAGAGGCGCGGCAGAAAAGCAGGGCCCTGCGCGCCCTGAACCAGCAGGTCAACGGCATCGAGTGCGCCAACAACATGCCCATCTGCATGTCGCGGCCGCTCAACCTGGGCTTCGACATCGCCAGCGTCTGCAACATCAAGTGCATTTTTTGCCTGGCCGAATGCGGCCGCAAGCTGCGCTCCGACGCCGACGCCTTCCGCGAGCCCGAGTGGCTCGGCCATTTCGACGAACTCCTGCCCTACATCAACAAGGGCATCTTCTCCTCCTACGAGGCCCTGCTCAACCCCAGGATCGAGGAGTTCGTGGAGCGGCTGGACGCGCACTGCACGCCGTTCGAGATCTTCACCAACGGCAACGCCCTGACGCCGGAACTTGCCGAATTCCTCCTGCCCCGGGGCCTGGATTCGGTGTGGTGCTCGTTCCACGCCGCGGACCGGGCCACCTACGAAGGAATCATGCCCGGCTCGGACCACGAGCGCGTGCTGAGCAACCTCGTGAGCCTCAAATTCCTGGCCAAACGCCACAATCCGGAGTTTCGCCTGACCCTGGTCTTCTGCGCCATGCGCCGCAACATCCAGGAGCTGGACCGCTACGTGGACCTGGCCCAGCGCGTGGGCGCCAAGGAGATCCAGGTGAACTACCTGCTGGTGACCACCCCCGCGCACGAGCTGGAACACGAGGCCATGGTCTTCCACCAGGACCTCTACGACCACCATGTGCTGCGCGCCAAGCTCAAGGCGGCCAGGCTCGGCATCCTGCTCCGGCACCAGCCCACCTTTTTCGACTGGAAGCCCCAGGAGGACCACGGACCCTGCGCCCGCCCCTGGCAGCACATGAACGTGAACAAGGACGGCGTGGTCACGGTCTGCTGCGGCGGGGCCGCGGGCATCGGCAACCTCTTCACCGACGGCTTCCAGAAGGTCTGGAACGGACCCGCCATGCAGGCCTTCCGCAACCGGGTGAACACGGCCAATCCGCCGGCGGCCTGCCGCAAGTGCACCCGGGGCCGGGAGAACCCCCACGACGTGCGCACCCACCTGACCTACATGCGCAACTGGGATGACGAGCGGGTGCAGGCCCGGCTGTCGGATATGGGACTCGCGACTCCGGGCTTGCGGACCATGGAAACCGCGGTGCAGGAGCGTGCCGCGGCCGGTTGAACCGTTCACAGCCCCGGGAGCCCGCATGGAATCCTCTGCAAAGACCGCAGCCCAGAGTTGCGCATGCCACATGACCGCCGCCGCTGTCCTCGAACGGCCCTACCCCTTCCGGGCGGAACGCAAAGTCATCTACGCCAATACGAGCGGCGTGTGCACCTTGCAGTGCCCTTACTGCTTCACGAACCAGCTCAAGGGAAAGGACTGCCTCGGGAAAAGGGACTTCGAGGCGATCTTCCGTCTCCTGGGCGAAAACATCTTCTTCATTTTCTCGGGCGTGGGCGACTTTTTCGCCGGGTACAGGAAGTCCGAGCGGCTCCTCGAGTATATTCTGGCCCACGATGTCTCGCTCTTCCTGGATTTCAACGGCGTCTTGGTGCACGAGCTGCCGGAGATCGCCGGAGCCCACCTCGACAAGTTCCGCTTTCTCGACATCTCCTTCCACTATTCGGCCATGAAGGAGAAAAATCTCCTCGACCTGTGGACCCACAATGCGGCGGCCGTCTCCCGGACCTTGCCCCACGACCGTCTTATCTTCAAAACCATCTTCACCCGGCGGGAGATGGAGCTTTGGCCGGAGATCCTCCAATTCTATGAATCCAAGGTCTATCCTCTGACCGGCAAGCCCCTCAGCATCGCCCTGGACGACTTCGACCCGGACATCCGCGACCGCGCCGTCGTCACGCTGCTCAACAAGCTGATCCAGGTCGTCGGCGAACCGGTGCAGCAGAACCTCTTCACCCCGCGCAGGAGCAGGACCGAGGCCAAGGCCTTGCATTCGGTCTTCACCGAGAAAACGGCGCGGATCGCCCGCTGCCCGGCGGGAACACGCTTCTTCAAAATCGGCGGCAACGGCTCCATCGCCCCCTGCAACTACCTGAAGGACGAGAAGAAGATCACTCTCGGCAACCTGCGCCAGGGCGTCATCGACCTGCTCCCGGCTCCGGTCTCCTGCCAGCCCCTGCGCGGGCCCGGCTGCCTCTGGAACTGGGACCAGAAGTACCCGGAATAACCGGCGCGCGGCGCCAACGTGCCGGGGCAGGGGGCCATCGTCGTGCTGCGCGCGAAGAGCGGCGCATCCCGCCCCGGCCCGGACATCTCTCCCGAAGGGTTTGCATCGGCGCGCGCTTGTGCTAGCGTCCGCCCAACGGAAGGTTTTCCAAGCCATGCGCAGAACCACACCGACCCCCCTTCTGCTCCTTCTGGCCCTGGCCGCGCTGCTCTCGGCCTGCGCCCACCGCAGCGTGGTGCACCTGGAACGCCAGCCCTGGGCCATGGACAAGACCCAGACGCTCAAGATGACCTTCCTGCGTTTCGAATACCAGGCCGTGGAGATCGACGGGAAGTTCGGGATCAAGGGCAAGGCCGTGCCGGTCATGGACCGCGTGCCGGAGTGGGCCCGCTGGATCGACGAATTCCGGCTCACGGCCTACCTCTCCGACGAATACGGCGAGGTGCTCATGGAAAGCGAGCAGCCCTTCCTGCCCGGCCCCTTCCAGGCCAACGCCGTGTTCCACTACGACTTCCTCATGGACGCCGAGGCCTTCAAGCAGGAGCCGGTGTTCGTGTCCTTCGGCTACCGCATGCTGCTCACCGAATCCAAGGACAAATCCAAGAACGGACGGCACCCCTTCTTCGCCAGCGAAGGGGCGGTGACGAGGTAGCCATGGCCAACGCCCCCCTCATGCGCAGGGTTTCCAAGGGCTTCCTGGTCAAGACGTTCCTCAAGCACAACGTGGTGTTCGTGGAGGGCAGCCGGGGCGACCAGGCCTTCATCCTCATGGAGGGCGAGGTGGAGATTTCCGGCACAGTGGACGGCCGCAAGAAGGTCTTCGCCGTGCTCAAGCCGCCGTCCATCTTCGGGGAGATGGCCCTGTTCCTGGAGGACCAGACCCGCACGGCCACGGCCATGACCCTGGAGGACACCAAGCTCGTCATCATCACCCGCGACGACCTGGAGGACTACTTCGCCAAGGCCCCGCAGGTCATCTCCTCCATCCTCCAGGTCCTGGTGAGCCGGCTCAAGGCCACCACCAAGAAGGCCCTCAAGGTGCCCAACGTGCCCCTGGGCATCTGCCGGGCGCTCCATCTTTTCGTGCTCAACGGGCACATGGAGCTGGGCTACGACTCGGCCATCCGCACCCTGGCCGACATGTTCGTGATCTCGCCCGCGGCCGTGGAGAACTACCTGGGCCAGCTGGCCGAGCAGGGACACCTGAACATCGGCGCGCCGGACCACGACCTGACCAACCGCGTCATCCGCATCAATTCCCCGGATTTCCTGGAGAACGTCATGAAGAAGAAGGACTAGCGACCCGCCGCTGAAGTCTTTCCCGCAGGCCGTTCAAAAAACGCGAGGGCAAGGCGCAAAAAACGCAGCCAGCGTGGATTTTCAACGGTCCGCTAGATCCCGACGAGTTCCACCCTGCCCCAGGCCGCCACCTGCCCGCCCATCTGGGCGAATACCCCGAGCACGCCCGCAGGCTCCAGTTGCTGGGCCCGTTCCAGGACCCGGGCCAGGTCGCGCGCGCTCTTGAGCAGGTTGCAGAGGGCCGTGGCCGCGGCGTCGGCCAGAGCCCCGGAATCGGCCCGCACCGTGACCAGGTCGCCGTGGCCCAGGCTCAGGGAATGGCCGATGCGGCCCGAGGAGGAGCAGAGACTCGTGGGGAATTCTCCGGCCGGGATGCGCAGGCCGAGCCTGGCCTCGGACCCGGGTTCGGCCAGGAGGGCCACGGTCCGCTCCCGCGTGGAGCAGAGAAAGATGTCCCCGCCGTTCTCCACCAGGATGTCCGGGCTTTCGGCCGCGAAGCGCTCGCAGACCAGCTGGGCGATGGTCCCGGCCACCGCGGCCATGGGCCCCACCCCGCAGGCCGTGGCCGCGGCGTACATGCGCCGAGCCGCCTCCGGGGCCTCGGCGGGCGGCTCCAGGGGCTCCAGGCTGGCGAGGAATTCCGGGCGGATCAGGATGTGGCTCTTGAGTTCGGCGCGCAGCCCGCGCAGGTATTCCGCGATCTCCCGCGAGAGGTCGCGCCGGGCCACGACCCAGAGGTCGGACTCCTCCAGCACCACCTGGAAGCAGACCTCGCCCCGGTCCGGGGCCAGGGCCTCGCGGTAGCCGCGGCCCACGCCCTGGTAGTCCTTGGCCACTAGAGCCCCAGGTCCTTGTCCACCAGGACCACCTTGATGCGTCCCTTGGGGAAGGACTTCTCGGTGATGGTCCAGACGTTGCAAATGCGGTCCGGGCTCTTGCAGTCCATGCAGCGCGCGGCCTTGGCGCAGGGCGTCTTCTTGTTCAACCGCATGGTGTTGAGCGGCGCGGCCAGGTCCTTGATCCGGCGCATGGCCGCGGCCACGTCGGGCACGAGCTTGTTGCGGCCGGCCAGCACGAGCACGTGCCTGGGACCGAAGGCCAGGGCCCCCACGCGGTTGCCGATCATGTCCAGGTTCACCAGCTGCCCGGCCTCGGTGAGGGCGTTGGTGCCGCAGACGAAAAGGTCGGAGAGCAGGGCCTGGCGGCGCAGCTCCAGCTTCTGGTGCTCGGACAGCCCCTTGTCGTAGGTGTCCAGGAGCTCCAGGCCCGGGAACTCCTTGAGGGCCTGATGCAGCCCGCACTGGACCACGCTCACCGAACCGCCGAGTCCCACCACCCGGGGCGACAGGACGGGCAGGATATCGGAGAGCAAGATCCGGAGCACGGCCTCCTCGTCGGCCGCGCGGAATACGTCGAAGCCGTTGTCTTCCAAGGCGTCGGCCGTCTCGTCCAGGCGCTTGGACCAGTATCTCGCCAGGGGCTCCATGGGGGTCTCCTCCCGCCCGCGCCCGCAACTTGACGCGGACGCGATCCTGGTTCAGGAACGTAGCAGAGAACCCGGGCGACCGGAAGCCGTCCGGGGGCTTGAGAACACCCTTGACGGCGGCCCCGACACGGGCTATTTGGCTTTGTTCAACCTTTTGAAACACAGCACTTCATCTCACGAGGAGTATCCATATGTCCAAGAGAACCTACCAGCCGAGCAAGACCAGACGGAAGAAGACGCACGGCTTCCTCGTCCGTTCCCGCAGCAAGAACGGCCGCGCCATCCTGCGCCGCCGCCGCCAGAAGGGGCGCCAGAGATTAGCCGCCTAAGCTGGCCGAGGGAACGCCGCCTTCGCAAGAGCCCCGAGTTTTCGCACTGTTTCGGACAGGGGCGGAGATACTCCACCAAGAGTTTCATTCTGTTCGTCTCCGTGCGGCCCCAGGGCCCGGCGCTCATCCGCCTGGGTCTGGCCGTAAGCCGGAAGATGGGGCGGGCGGCGGTACGCAACCGCATCAAACGGGTGGTGCGAGAGTTTTTCAGGCTCCATCAGAATCGGATCTCAGGGCCCCTGGATATCGTGGTCGTGCCCAAGAGATCGTTGGATGTCGAGGGGCTGACACTTGCAGTCGCCACCCTGGAACTGGCCCCGCTCCTGCCGAAACTGGCGGCCGGAGGCGGACGGGCGCCGGACCGGGAGAAATAGGCATGCGCTCCATCGCCTTGGGACTCATCTGGCTCTACCAGACGTTCCTCGCTCCCCTCTTGCCCCCTGCCTGCCGGTTCACCCCTTCATGTTCGGAGTATGCACGCCAGGCCATCCTGGCCCACGGCGTGTGCAAAGGGTCGATCCTGGCCCTCTGGCGCATCCTGCGCTGCCAGCCCTGGTGCGCCGGAGGCCATGACCCCGTCCCGCCGCGCTTCAACCTGGCCTTCCGCAACAGCAAAGCGAGCTGATTCATGGACAACAAACGCGTCATCATCGCCCTGGCCCTGTCCTTCGCCATTCTCTTCGGCTGGCAGTACATCTTCCCCCCGCCCAAGACCGCGGCCAAGCCCGCGGCCGAGCAGGCCCAGCAGGCCGCGCCGGCTCCGGCCCCGGCCCAGCCGGCCACTCCGATCATGGACTTCGCCCCGGCCGAGGGCCGCACCGTGAGCGTGAACACGCCGCTCTACACCGCCCAGTTCAACTCCTCCGGCGGCGTGCTCGAAAGCTTCACCCTGCACCGCTTCAACGAGACCATCCAGCACGGCTCGCCCAAGGTGGACATGGTCGGCGACGGCGCCCGCTCCAAGGCCCCCCTGGGCCTCATCCTGGGCGGCGTGCCCACCTGGCACCAGGGCCGCTGGAGCGCGCCCGCGGGCGACCTGGACCTCTCCGGCGCGGACACCAGGACCCTGGTTTTCACCGGCGAGTCCGCCGGACTCAGCATCGAGCGCAAGCTCACCTTCAAGGCCGACTCCTACCTCATCGAGGAGGAACTGACCCTGACCAACGCGGGCGCGGCCCCGGTGCAGACCCGCATGAGCTTCACCGCGGCCAGCAAGCGCCTGTCCAACATGGACAGCAGCTACAACCCCACGCGGGTGGAGTACGTCTTCAACGGCAAGAGCATGGAGGAGAAGGACCACAGCGCGCTGGAAAAGGGCGTGCAGGAGTCCGGCCCCCTGAGCTGGGCCTCCATCAACAGCAACTACTTCCTCTTCGCCCTGCTGCCCCAGTCCGAGCAGGCCACGCTCAAGGCCATGCTCCAGGACGGCATCTACCGCCTGGCCGTGGACCAGGACCTGCAGATCGAGCCCGGGACCTCCAAGACCCTGCGCTGCTCCTACTACATGGGTCCCATGGACCGCGGCATCCTGGCCGCCATGCCCGCCGACCTTTCGGCGGCCGTGAACTTCGGCTGGTTCCACATGCTGGCCGTGCCCCTGCTCTGGGTCCTCAACCTCTTCTACACATTCGTGCACAACTACGGTGTGGCCATCATCCTGCTCACCGTATGCATCAAGCTCATCTTCTGGCCCCTGTCCCAGAAGAGCTACAAGTCCATGAACCAGATGAAGAAGCTCCAGCCCATGATCCAGAAGCTCCGCGAGAAGTACGCGGACGACAAGCAGCGCCTGAACCAGGAGATCATGCACCTGCACAAGACCTACAAGGTCAACCCCATGGGCGGCTGCCTGCCGATGATCGTGCAGATTCCCGTGTTCTTCGGCCTGTACAAGGCCCTGCTCGGGGCCGTGGAGCTGCGGCACGCCCCCTTCATCAGCCATGTCCCGTTCACGAACCTGATCTGGCTCGCCGACCTCTCGGCCAAGGACCCCTACTACGTCACTCCGCTGATCATGGGCGCCACCATGTTCATCCAGCAGAAGATGACCCCGTCAAGCGGCGACCCCACCCAGGCCAAGATCATGATGTTCATGCCCATCATCTTCACGTTCCTGTTCCTGAACTTCCCCGCGGGCCTGGTGGTTTACTGGCTGGTCAACAACGTTCTCTCCATCGCCCAGCAGTGGGGGATGACCCGTTCCCAGGCGAAATAGGGACCGGCGCACGGATGCGGAATGCTGACGGAAGCGAGGAAATCGCATGAATGAATTCAAGGAGTTCCAGGGCAAGAACCTGGACGAGGCCATTGAGGCCGCCTGCCGTCACTATGACCTGAAACGCGACAAGCTGGAGATCGAGATCCTCGGCGGCGGCTCCACCGGCATCTTCGGTCTGGTGGGGGTGAAGAAGGCCGCCGTCAAGGCCCGGCCGCGCAAGGCCGTGTCCCTGCAGGAGATGACCTCGGAGCCTGAGGAGCCCAAGGCCCCGCGGAGCGAGGAGCCCAAGGCCGCTGCCGAGCCGGCCCCGGCTCCCAAGCCCACCCCGGAGCCCAAGCCCGCCTCGGAGCCCAAACCGGTCTCGGAACCCGA
>JAWRKD010000044.1:0-7604 GCA_040307135.1 Desulfovibrionaceae bacterium | reverse complement strand
GGGGAGGCTTTTTCCATCTCATCGGCAATCAGTTTTCGCAGCCTGGTGAGGAAAGAAGCGGCAGTGTTCCGGTGAACTCCCACCAGCTCCGAAGCGGCTCGCGCCGTGGTTCCGGCCACAAAATACTCCATCAGGCGATTGCGTTTGCTCTCACTGAGCCGACTTCGACGCTCGTACATCCTGCTGCCTCACTAAACCATTCAGCTTAGCTAGGACAGCCCCGCGAAAAAATCCTCGGCATCCTGAAAAGCTGCGTGATCTTCATCCTCATCCTGGCGGTGATGCTGGAGGCGGCGTCCTGGCTGTACATCAAGTACGTCAACACCGACATTCCCCTGCCCACGTACAGCTTCGTCAACGCGGGCAGCAAGTTCTGGGTCCTCATCGACAAGCGCTTCGGCGTCTGGCACGCCCCCGGCTCCAGCTACCTGCACAACAAGTCCTGCTTCGTGGTCGAATACCAGGCCAACTCCTCCGGCATGCGCGACAAGGAACGGGCCCTGCGCAGCGATGCTCCGCGGGTGGCCGTGCTGGGAGACTCGTTCGTCGAGGGCTGGGGCAATGCGAGCGAGGACCGGCTCTCCGACCGGCTCGAGGCCGCGCTGGGCCGGGAGGTGCTCAACTTCGGCACCTCCGGCGGCTTCGGCAACATCCAGGAATGGCAGCAGTACAAGTACCTGGTGAAGCAGTTCGACCACGACGTGGTCCTGCTCGGCGTCCTGCCGCACAACGACTTCACCGACAACAGCTACGACTTCGCCAAGGCGCAGGGCGAGCGGGAGCACCGCCCCTACCTCGTGGGCAGCTACCCGGACTACGAGATGATCTACGGGGCCAACGACCTGCCCGGGCGCAAGGCCGGGAGCCAGTGGCTCAAGAGCTTCGACTTCACGCTCAGGGAATGGAGCAGCCTCTACCGGGTCCTGCGCTACCTCGGCTCATACCGCCTCCGCGGCTTCCACCTGGAGCCCCGCTGGATGGCGGAATTCCAGGACAAGCCCGACCCGAACCTTTCCTTCTACTACGACTTCAAGCCCGCCGACTGGGACATCATGCGCTACAGTCTCACGGAGCTGGTGCGCGAGGCCAAGGGCAAGAAGGTCATCATCTTCACCATCCCGGTGCACCCGGACTTCGTGCGCTACGACGGCAGGACCGAGCCCCCGCTGACCAGGAACCTGCGGGCCCTGGCCCAGGAGCAGGGCTTCGTCTATGTGGATCTGCTGGAGGAAATGACGCGGCGGGGCCTGGACGCAAAATCGCTCTTCTTCGTCTGCGACAACCACTGGAGTGCGCTGGGCAACCGGGTCGCCGCCGAAATCCTGGAGCCCTACGTGCGGCAGGCCCTGGCCGCCTTCCCGGACCACCGGCAGCCGTGAGGCCCGGCGGCTCAGCCCCGGCGGTCCAGCCGGAAGTGCTCGGCCACGTAGCTCATGAGGACACCCAGACAGGCGTCCACGTCCATGTTCTCGGTGTCCACCACCACGTCCGGGGACTGCGGCGGCTCATAGGGGGAATGGATGCCCGTGAACTCCTGGATCTGCCCCTGCCGGGCCTTGCGGTACAGGCCCTTGGGGTCGCGGTGTTCGCAGGTGGGCAGGCTGGCCTTGATATAGACCTCGTGGAACTCGCCCGGGTCCATGATGCCCCGGATGGCCGCGCGGTCGCGCTGGAACGGGGAGATGGTGGCCGTGATGCAGAGCACGCCGAGCCGCGACAGGAGCCGGGCCATGTGCGCCAGGCGCCGCAGATTCTCGGAGCGGTCCGCCGCCGAGAAGCCCAGGTCCGCGCTGATGCCCTTGCGCATGGTGTCGCCGTCCAGCACGGCCACGGCGTAGCCCTTCTGGAACAGCATCCGCTCCAGGCTTTCGGAAAGCGTGGTCTTGCCCGCGCCGCTCAGACCGGTGAACCAGAGGATGCCGCCGGAGTGGCCGTGGCGGGCGTACCGTTCCTCGGGCAGGACGCGTTGAATCAGATCCATGTGAGCCTCGCCTCATTCAGGGATGATAATCCGCAAGGGCGCTTATAGCCTGACTGCCGGGCCAGGGCAAGCCGCCCGGAGCAACCCCCGGAGGCGGCCCGCTCAGACCGCCACGGGCAGCACGGCGAAGGGCAGCCCCAGCCGGTGCAGCCGCCGCTGCACGGCGAAGACCACCTGGTTGTGCAGGATGCGGGTCCAGAAGCTCTCCTTTGGAAACACGATCTGCCCAGCGAAGAACACGGACCAGGGATAGCGCTCGGCCACGCCCTGGCAAAGTTCGGCCAGGCCCTGGACCACGTCCGTGCCCAGGCCCGTGACGGCCTCGGCCTGGTAGCCGCGGCGGCGCATGAGCCGCACGTACCCGCCCATGTCCTCGGAGAGCCGGTCCTTGAGCTCCTCCATCTCCCGCGGGCCGCGATAGACCCCGGCGTCCACCGCGCCCACGCAGACGAACACGTAGTTCTCGAACTCGCCCGGAAAGCGCCGGTGGATGGCCAGGAGCGTATGCAGGCCCAGGCCGTTGAAGCCGCTCACCAGGACCACGGCGGTGCGGGTCTGAGGACCGGCCGGCTCCCGGGCCTCCGCAGGCGCCGACAGGCGCTCCATCTCGGCCTCCACGCCCTGCTTGAGGCTGTCCAGACGGCGGATGAGCTGCCCCACCTGGTCGTAGTGCCGCCGGGTGGCCAGGCAGAGGCAGACCAGGGCCCCGGTGACCGCCAGGGTGGCCCAGCCGCCCTCGAAGAACTTCACCGAGGTGATGGTGGCCAGGATGAAGACCGTGAGCGCCAAGCCCAGGCCGTTGAGCACCAGGCCCTTGCGCCAGTGGGCCTCACGGCCGCGGACCTGCCACCAGTGCCGGACCATGCCGAGCTGGGACAGGACGAAGGTGACGAAGACGTTGATGCTGTAGAGAACGAGCAGAAGCTCCACCGAGCCGCCGGACAGCTCCATGAGCACCAGGGCCGCGCCGCCCATGAGCAGGATGCCGTTCTGGGCCACCAGCCGGTCGCTCAGGTAGGCGAAACGCGTGGGCACCCAGCGGTCCAGGGCCATGTTGGCCAGGACCCGGGGGCCGTCCAGAAAACCAGCCTGGGCCGCCACGAAGAGGATGGCCGCCTCGGTCACCAGCACGGCCGAGACCACGATCCCGCCCGTGGCGCCCCAGGACCCGGTGACGGCCCCCAGGAACACGGCGTTCAGGGTCTTGCCCGGGGCCAGGGAAACATCGTGGAGCATGAAGTTGAGGATCAGGCCCACGACCATGAAGGACAGGGACAGAGCCATGTAGAACATGGTCCTCTTGCCGGTCTGCACCTTGGGCTCGCGCAGCACGGGCAGGCCGTTGGACACGGCCTCCAGGCCGGTATAGGTGCCCGCGCCCATGGCGTAGGCCCGCAGCACCAGCACCACCAGGCCCCAGAAACCCAGTTCGGCGTGGGTCCGGCCCAGGTCGGCCGAGGCCCGGGCGAAGACCGCGGGCAGGCCGTCCAGGTGCTGGCCCAGGCCGTAGAGTATGAAGAACACGTGCGCCACGAGGAAGGCCAGGAAGATGGGCACGAGCACGGCCACGGACTCCTTGACCCCCCGCAGGTTGAGCACGGTGAGCACCACCACCCCGGCCAGGGCGAAGGCCAGGCGTCCGGGCTGCCAGGACGCGGGCAGGAAGCTGAAGACCGCGTCCGCCCCGCTGGCCACGGACAGGGTGATGGTCAGCACGTAGTCGATGAGCAGGGCGCAGCCCGAGACCATGCCCACGGCCGGGGACAGGAGCCGCCCGGCCACCAGATAGCCGCCGCCGCCCGAGGGGAATAGCTCGATGATCTGGGCGTAGCTGGCGCAGATGACGCAGACCGTGAGCACCGTGGCCAGGGCCACGAACAGGGCCAGGGCCTTGTGCTGACCCAGGGCCAGGAAGGCCTCGGCCGGACCGTAGCAGGACGAGGACAGGGGGTCGGAGCCCAGGCCGACCCAGGCCAGGAACGAGGCCAGGGCCAGCTTGTGGAACAGGGCGCGGTCCTCGGGGTTGAGGGCGCGGCCGAGAACCAGGGATTTGAGGCGCGACAGGACAGCGGACATGGTCGTCTCCCGCCGGCTGCGGGGTTCCACGCGGACGAACCCCCGGAAGGAGCCCGGACGCACGGCGTCCGGTGCGAAAACCCCTCCAGGGCCGCGATGCAGGAGAGGAATCCTCCGCAGCCGCAGGAAGGATCCTCCTCGCCGTCTACGAGGTTAGCTGACGGGCTCGGGCCGAGAAGTGCCCTACGCCTTGCGGCGATGCGCCCCGATGGGTGGTTCCCCCGTTCCCGCCCCCGGCGGGATTCGACGTTATGAGGCCTCTACGCCTGCGGCCCGCGGCTGTCAAACCCGGATCAAAGGAGGCGGATGCGGGGGCACTGGGACTTCTTGGGCAGGTAGAGCCCCATCTGCGGGGGCTCGGGCGTGGCCTGGGGCAGGATGTCGTGGAGAAAGGCCGAGGCCTGCTTGAGAAGCTTGGCGTCAGGGTTGGGCACGCTGCGGCAGAACAGCTCGCCCCAGTTGGTGGCATAGACGATGGAGACCACGGCCACCTTCTGGATGTCGTGGGGCACGCCCAGGTTGGGCAGGAAGAAGGCCCGGGTCACGCGCTCGGGCCGCAGGGTCTCCTCCATGTCCACCTCGAAGACCTGGTCCAGGGGGAAGAACTCGTGCAGGGTCTGGAGGATCTTCTTCAGATCCTCCACGGCCATGGGCGCCACGCTGCGCTCGCCGTGCACGTGGGTGGCCGGGGAGTAGATGCCGTTGACCACGAGCCAGGCCAGGAGCATGGCCGGGTCCGTGTCCTTGCGCAGGACCTGCATGCCCTTGCTGGAGACCTTGCCGCGTCCCGACTCCTGGCCGCGCACCAGCCACACGGGCCGCTTGCCCGGCGCCTTCTCGGCCTCGAAGTAGAACTCCGGAAAATAGTGCGCGCTCAGGTCCAGGAAGGGCACGCGCTCCACCTTGTGCCTGCGCGGGGCGAAGTTGGCCTGGATCTGGCGGCCCAGGCGGGTCAGGTCCTCGGGCGAGATGCGCACCCCGCCCCGGCTGCCCGCCTCCTCCAGCCGCGACTGGATGCGCTGGTAGGTGTTGATGAGAAAGCGGCTCACCGCGGCGCCGGTCTTCATGGCCCGGGCGAAGCTCCAGCTCCGGTCCAGGCCCTGGGCCGCCTCCCGGGTCACGTTGCGGTCGCCCAGGAGAAAGGACAGGAAGCTCAGCTCCTCGGGTGCGGAGGGAAAACCGAAGGTGTGGTCGAAGTCCGCGATGCCCGCCTTGAGGGTGAAGGCGTCGGTGAGCAGGCCCACTGCGTCCGCGTCGCCCACGCCCTGGTAGTAGTCGCGCAGGTTGCGGAAGAGCACGGTGTAGGGATCGGCCAGCCGGGCCTCGGACAGGCGGCGGGTCACGGCGTCCTTGATCTGGTCGCAGAGCAGGAGCCCGTCCCCGGCGTCCTGGCCCGCGTACTTCTCCAGCAGGCCGAGCTTGAGCACGGACTTGTAGGGGCTGTGCAGGCCCTTGACGATCTGCCAGAGCGAGGCCCCGAAAAACTCCTCGGCGGGCACGCGGCCCGGGCGGCCCAGGTCCGTGACCCGGGTCTCCCCCAGCAGGGGCGAGGTCCGGGCCGAGTTGCGGAACTCCTCCCAGGCCGCCTCGTCCGCCCCGGGCGGGGTGAGCCACCAGAGCAGCTCCTTGCCCGCCACGCGCAGGGCGGTGCGATAGAACTCCTCCTTGAGCAGCAGGGCCTGGGCCGAGCCAGCGCTCTCCTTGTCGCTCAAGCCGAAGTCGTTGGCCCGCACCTCGGGCAGCGTCATGAGAAAGAAATGCACCTCGGCCCCAAACCGGCTCTGGGCCCAGGCCGCCATCTGCTCCAGCTTGCGCCGCAGCCGGGCGTCCTCGGCCGGGCCCACTCCCTGGGGGTCGTAGCAGACCCAGACGTCCATGTCCGAGGTGGCGGTCTGGGCGATGCTGCCCACGCTGCCGATGGTATAGACCGCCTCGATGGACACGGGCGCGGCCTCTGCGGGCGGCGGCGCGACGCCCGGGAAATGCTCGGCGGCCAGGCGCAGGGTTTCCAGGTCCGGGCTGTAGCCCGCCACCCGGCAGGGCGGCACGTTCTCGATGTTCTCGCGGGTCTCGAAGAGCCGGGAGTCCAAAAGATGCGGCAGGAGGCGGAAGAAGTCGGCCTGGCCCGGCGTCATGCGGCGGCGGGCCAGCTCCAGGCGGCGGGCGTTGTGAGCCAGCATGCGCCGCTCGAAGCGGCCCATGGCCCACTGCCGGACCCAGCGCCGCAGGGCCGGTCCGTAGAGGGCCGAGCCCTCGGCCGGGGGCAGTTCGATCTTGGCGCTCTCGGCCTCCTTGAGGCGCTGGCGCAGGGTGTCGGCGCGGGCCTGGAGCAGCGCGGGCTCCAACACGTCGCTGTCCGTAAGGCGGCAGCCCGCGAACAGGCAGTCCAGGGTCCGGCACTCCACGAAGGAGCAATCCCGGATGCGCGCGGCCGTGAACTGGCAGTCGCAGAGATCCAGGCCCTCGAAGCGGCAGGAATCCAGCTCGGCCAGGGAGAAGTCGCAGGCCTCCAGGCTCACGGCGGCAAAGGCCGCCTGCTGGAGCTGCATCCCGGACAGGCAGAGCCGGACGCCCGCGCAACGGCTCAGGGACCAGCCCGAAACCCGGGCCTCGGAAAACAGGCAGCGCGTCAGGCGGCTGTCGCTCATGCCGCCATTCTCCAGCACGGCCCCGGAAAACACGCAGCCCTCCAGGCCGGACCGCTCGAACACGCACTCGGCCAGACGCGCGCCTTCGAAGCGCACGTCCACGAACTCGCAGTCCGCGAAGCGCACCCGCTGAAGCACGGCGCCGGCCAGATCCACCCGCGCGAAGCGGCACTTGCGGAAATCCATCCGTTCGAACGCCGCGCCCGCCAGGTTCACCTCGCTGAAGCTGCGCTCCTCCACCACGCTGCCGGTGAGGACCGCGCCGCTGAAGTCCGCGGACTGCACTGGCCGGGGATAGGCCAGGACCTCGGAGAGTCCGGCCCGCTTGCCGCCCATGAGCTTGGAAAACAGGCCCTTCTTCTTCGTCGCCGGATCTTCGGGCTCCTGGGTCACCACCCGGGACAGGGGCGCGGAACGCTCGGTCATGCGCTCCAGGTAGCGCTCCAGGGCCTCGGGCAGCCCGGCCGGCCCCGCTTCGGCCAGCAGGCAGCGGCGCAGGAAATCCGTGTCCGCACGGGCGATGGCCGCCAGGGCTTCGGCCTCCACGGCCGGGCGTCCCTGGGCCGAGAAGGCCCCCAGGAACTGGGCGAAGGCGGATTCGGGCAGGGTGGCGGCCCGGGCCGTGAGGGCCCGGCGCATGGACGGCTCCTTGCGGTGGAACAGGGCCAGGGCCTGGCCGGTCTTGGGCCAGTCCACGCCGATGAGGATGTCCATGCAGTGGGCCACCCGGCCGTTGCGGGCGTCCTTGAGCACGGCCTGCACGGCCTGGACCAGGGCCTCGCCGCCCGCCTCCAGACAGCGCGAGAGCACCTCCATGACCGCGGCCGAGGCCGAGCCGGGCCGGGCGGCCACATGCCGCGCCAGACCGCGGCTCAGCTCCGGGTCGCCCAGGCCGGGGG
>JAWRKD010000043.1:0-7439 GCA_040307135.1 Desulfovibrionaceae bacterium | reverse complement strand
CGGATCACGGGCCAGGAGACCGTGCGCTACGTGAGCAACATCTTCAAGTACTACGTGGCCTACAAGCTGGTCATGGACCGCAGGGCCGAGATCGAGGAGGCCAAGGCCAAGGCCGAGGAAGCCAAGGGCAAGAAGTAGGGGCTTGGCCTTGTTTTCCGCGGAAGCGCCGCAACGAAAAAGCCCCCGGCGGTACGGCTGGGGGCTTTGGTTTTGAGAGGCAAACAGGTCCTGTCCGAACTGGAGCGCCAAGCCAGTTTGTCGTGCAAACATCTGGGGATTTGATCGACAAGGGGATTTGTTGGGCACAGGTGGGCGCCAAGCCAGTTTGTCGTGCAAAAAAAATAAAAAATTGACAACAATGCCATTTGAGGGTATAAAATAATCAAGATTTGAACAACAAGGTTGGGGGGTGCACGTTTATGGTTGAACATGAGCTGAACCTTAATGGTGCCGTTGCTTATCATGAGGAGCAGTTTCCCCCTAAGAATTTGGACTATTCCCGTCTAATTCACCCCGTGACCAGAGCCGCGGATGCGCTCGCACGCTTTGATCAGATGCTCAAGAACATGCACAATAGTGAAATACTGTTGGCCCCGTTGCGAAATCAGGAGGCGGTGATCTCCTCACGCATGGAGGGGACGATAAGCAATATGGATGAAATCTTGCGTTACGAAGCGGATCACGGCGAGGATTCAAGCAATCCCGCCGGGGTCAGGATGGAGGTCATTGAGACGATTTTATACCGACGGGCGTTGACCGCCGCGCAGAAGTTAATGGAGGACGGTCACGGCGTCTCGCCATGGCTCATGCGGTCTATTCATGCAAAACTTTTATCCCTTGGCCGAGGAGCGGAAAAATCACCGGGTCAATTCAAGACTGAGCAAAATTACATCGTGGATAAAACAAAAACCAAGGTATTGTTTATTCCAAGAAGTCCTGAAAAGCTCATTGATGGGATTGAATGTTTGGTCAAATATATTGCTGAATCAGAAGAACAAATTTTAATAAAGACGGCCATCTCTCATGTCGAGTTTGAAGCCCTACACCCTTTTAAGGATGGAAATGGACGCATCGGAAGAATGCTCATTACGCTCATGCTTTGGTATTATGGGGTCATCTCCGCACCACATTTTTACATCAGTGGTTACTTTGAGGAAAACAAGGATAGCTATATTGACTCCATGCGGAGAGTGTCTGAAGCAGGCGATTGGACGGGATGGTGTTCATTTTTTCTTAAAGCGGTTGAAGAGCAGGCCATAAGAAATCTAAAAGTTGCTGAAAGCATCCGTCGCTTGTATGATGAAATGAAAGCAGTCTTCCGCGACATACTCTCATCCCAATGGCATGTGGCAGCTTTGGATTTTGTTTTCACTAATCCCAAGTTCAGAAACAACAAATTCACCAGTTCCAGCGGGATACCATCTGCTACGGCTGCGAGATTCGCGAGGATCCTTGTGGCCCGAGGTCTCCTTGTGACAGAGGAAGAGCACGCGGGCCGGAGGCCTGCGCTGTACTCATTCGACCCACTGATGAGACTGCTGCGAGTTTAACATCGCTGAGTGGGAATAGAGTTGGTAAAAACAGAGACAAAAAAGGCGGCCAGGTTTCGCACCTGGCCGCCCGTATTTTTTGTGGCGTCCCCAAGGGGATTTGAACCCCTGTTATCGGCGTGAGAGGCCGACGTCCTAGGCCACTAGACGATGGGGACACGCGGCTTTTTGGTGGGCCGTACTGGGATCGAACCAGTGACTCTCTGCTTAAAAGGCAGATACTCTACCGTCTGAGTTAACGGCCCGCACAAAAAGGAAACCCTGGATACCCGAGGGGCGCTTGCCCTGTCAAGCACGAAGCAGGGGTTCCGGCCCCGGAACACGGGTTTCCCAGCCGCAGGGCGGCCGCCCGGGAGCGGACGCCTGAATTGAAAATAACGCTTAATCAATTGAATTGCCACAATTTTTTTTATTTTTCTTGCCAGGTTTTTTTTCCTGTGCTAGGATGCCGCTCCGGACTCAAAAAAGCCTGTATTAAGGAGACGTTATGACCCGCAAGGACAGAACCGAAGGCATCTACAGCCGCCGCGAGGTGCTCGACGAATCCGAGCGCCGCCAATACTACCAGCTCCAGCTCAAGGAACTCCTCTCCTACGCCTACCGGTATTCCGAGGACGTGAAGAAACGCTTCGACCGCGCCCAGTTCAACGTGGACAAGTTCAAGACCCTCACGGACCTCAAGCACATCCCCATCATCAAGAAAAAGGAGCTCATCTTCCTCCAGAGCATGGGACCGCGCCTGGGCGGCCTGCTCACCAAGGACCTGGGCGAACTGCGCCGCGTGTTCCTCTCGCCCGGCCCGATCTTCGACCCCGAAGACCGCCACGACGACTACTGGGGCTGGACCGAGGGCTTCTACGCCTGCGGCTTCCGCTCCGGCGACCTGGTGCAGGTGACCTTCAACTACCACCTGGCCCCGGCCGGCCTCATGTTCGAGGAGCCGCTCAAGAACCTGGCCTGCGCGGTCATGCCCGCGGGTCCCGGCAACACCACGAACCAGATCGAGATCATGCAGAAGCTGCGCGTCACCGGCTACGTGGGCACGCCCAGCTACCTCATGCACCTGGCCCAGAAGGCCGAGGAGATGGGGCTTTCCCTGCGCAAGGACCTCTTCCTGGAGGTCTGCTTCGTCACGGGCGAGAAGTTCTCCGAGAAGATGCGCAACACGCTCGAAAAGAAGTTCGACTGCATCATGCGCCAGGGCTACGGCACGGCCGACGTGGGCTGCATCGGCTACGAGTGCTTCCACAAGAACGGCCTGCACCTCTCCAACCGCGCCTTCGTGGAGATCTGCCACCCCGACACCGGCATCCCGCTCAAGGAAGGCGAGGTGGGCGAGATCGTGGTCACGGCCTTCAACAAGACCTACCCCCTCATCCGCCTGGCCACCGGCGACCTGGGCTACATCGACTCCGCGCCCTGCCAGTGCGGCCGCTCCAGCCCGCGCCTGGGCTCCATCGTGGGCCGCGTGGACACCACGGCCCGCATCAAGGGCATGTTCGTGTATCCGCACCAGGTGGAGCAGGTCATGGCCCGCTTCGAGGAGGTCAAGCGCTGGCAGATCGAGGTCACCAACCCCGGCGGCATCGACGAGATGGTCCTGTCCATCGAGGCCGGCAACTTCAAGCGCGAGGACGAGCTGCTGCACTCCTTCCGCGAGAAGATCAAGCTGCGGCCCATGCTCAAGGTCCTGGCCCCGGGCTCCCTGCCGCCGCAGATCAAGCCCATCGAGGACAAGCGCAACTGGGACTAGCGGGCCGCTGGAAGTTCCCCGGCGAGTGCGTTGCGATGCAAAGGCCGGACCCTCGCGCAGGTCATTCTGCGCCATCGGGTCCGGCTTTTTTCGCATCTGGCGGACGCGGTTCTTGAGCGGCCTGCGTCCCTCCGGGACGTTCACGGAAAGGCAGGGGAGAGGTTGCGCCGTTGCCTGGAACCGGCCCACGACCCCCTTTTCATGGGCCGGGACCAGACATAGGATGCGGCCACGGAGGAATCGCCATGAGCCGTCCGCTCCGCCGCATGCTGCCCCTCGCCGCGGTCCTGATCCTGCTGGCCGCCCCGGCCCGGGCCGGAAACACGGCCGTGAACAGCCCCAAGGCCGCGCGCCTGGAGATCGAGGCGGCCTTCGCCGCCGCCCCGTGATCCGCCCTCTTTCATTGGGCCGGGTTCGGGCTTATAGTGCATCTCACGGAGAAACCCCATGAACCGCCTGCTGCCCCTGCTCTTCTGCGCGCTGCTCCTTTCGGCCTGCGCCGCCCGCGAACCCCAGCCCCTGGGCGTGACCTTCGTGCCCGTGGCCGGGGACTTCATCGCCAAGGACGGCGCGCGCCTGACCCTGGCCCAGGTCCTGGAACAGGCCAGGGACGCGGACTACATCCTCATCGGCGAAAGCCACAAGAGCGCCTGCGACCACGCCGTGGAGCAGGAGCTGCTGCGCGCCCTGGCCACGGGTCCCAATCCCCCGGTCCTGGGCCTGGAGATGGTGGCCGACGACCGCCAGGGCGTGCTGGACGCCTTCAACGCGGGCAGGATCGGCGTGGACGACCTGGAGCAGCGCCTGGACTGGGACGAGCGCTGGGGCTACACCTTCGAGCTCTACCGCGGCCTGTTCCAGGTGGCGCGGCAGCACCATTTGCCCGTGGTGGGGCTCAACGCCCCGCCCCAGATCGTGCGCAAGGTCTCGCGCGAGGGCCTGGACGTCCTCACCGACGACGAGCGCGGCATGATCCCGGCCCACATCATCCGCCAGCCAGCGGAACAGGAGGGCTTCCTCAAGGAGGTCATGTTCCGGCACGAGGGCCGCGACGTCACGGACCCGGCCCAGGTGGAGCGCTTCTTCCTGGTCCAGAGCCTGTGGGACACCCAGATGGCCACCCGGGCGCACTGGGCGCGCACGGCCTGGAAGCGGCCCGTGGTCGTGGTGGCGGGCTCGGGCCACGTGGACTTCGGCTGGGGCGTGGCCCAGCGCCTGGACACCCTGGACCACGGGGCCAAGGTCCTGGCCGTCACGCCCTGGCGCGGGGTGGAGGGCTTCGAGCCCGGCGCGGCCGACGTCTTCTACTTCTGCCCCAACGTCTATGTCTCGCGCATGGGCATGGTCCTGGAAGAGACCCGCGACGGGCTCAAGGTGGCGCAGGTGGAGCGCGGCTCGCGCGCAGACCAGGCCGGACTGCGGCCCGGCGACCGCATGGTCTCCATCCGCGGCCGGGAGCTCGACTCCCTCACGGACCTGCACCTGGCCGGGGCCAAGGCCTACAAGGACGGCGCCCCGCTGGTGGTCAAGGTGCGGCGGGACAAGGAGACGCTGACGATAGACTTGGGCAAGCTGGGGGAGCGCTGAAAATTCCGCGCTCGCGGCGTTGCTGAAAAAAGGGCCAAACCCTCGCGTAGGTCATACTACGCGTCGGGCTTGGCCTTTTTTCGCGCCTTGCGCTCGCGTTTTTTGAGCGCTCCCGGGAAGCCGCTGCGCTCCTGGCCGGAGTTGCTGGGCGGCCCTTTGGGGAGGGCGCTGAAAATTCCGCGCTCGCGGCGTTGCTGAAAAAAGGGCCAAACCCCCGCGTCCGTCTGGATACGCGCCGGTCCGGCTTCGCCGGGTTCACGGAAAGGCAGGGAAAAGGGCTCGCTCCCACGCCTTGTGAACCGCCGGGCAATGTCTTGCTCCCTGCCTTGGCGTGCTTATGTTTCCGCTCATGAACACCCTCGTCTGCCCCACCTGTTTCGCGGTGAACCGCGCCGACCCGGCCCGGCTGGCCCAGGCCGTGTGCGGCAAGTGCGGCCTGCCCCTGGCGGGCGGCCACGCCCCCCTGCACCTGGACCCGGCCTCGTTCGAACGCTTCCTGACCCGCGACGGCCTGCCCCTGCTCGTGGATTTCTGGGCCCCCTGGTGCGGCCCCTGCCGCATGATGGCCCCGGCCTTCGAGCAGGCCGCCGCGCTCCTGGGGCCGGGCCTGCGGCTCGGCAAGGTGAACACCGAGGAGCACCAGGCCCTGGGCGCCCGCCTCGGGGTCCAGTCCATTCCCACCCTGGTCCTGTTCCAGGGCGGCCGGGAAACGGCGCGGCAGTCCGGGGCCATGCCCGCGCAGCAGATCGTGGCCTGGGTCCGCCAGCAGCTGGCGAACCGCTGACCGGCTTCGCCGGGTTCGCGGGGAAGGCGGGCAACGCGCCGTGTCGTCGCGTTTCGCAGCCGGGGGCGAATCGTTGAAATCCACGGCCCCGCCCGCAGCTTGTGCGCCTCCGGCCCGGGTGCTAAGCCCGGACCAGGAGGCGCGCATGCGTGATCCGCGGCAGCTTGAGCAGGCGGCCCAGGCCCTCAAGGGCAGGCGCATCATGGCCTTCACCGGCGCGGGCATCTCGGTGGAGAGCGGCATCGCGCCGTTCCGCGGCCCGGGCGGGCTGTGGAGCAGGGTGGACCCGGCGCGCTTCGAGATCGCGGCCTTCCACGCGGACCCGGCCGGGTCCTGGGCGCTCATCAAGGAACTCTTCTTCGACACCCTGGGCCGGGCCGAGCCCAACGCCGCGCACCTGGCCCTGGCCGGGCTGGAGCGGGCCGACCGGGTGCTCGGCGTGGTGACCCAGAACATCGACGGCCTGCACCAGGCCGCGGGCAGCCGCGTGGTCTATGAGTTCCACGGCAACACCCGGCGTCTGCGCTGCCTGGCCTGCGACCGGACCATGCCCGTGGCCGGAATCGACCTCTCCACGCTGCCGCCGAAGTGCCCGGCCTGCGGCGGGGTGCTCAAGCCGGACATCATCTTTTTCGGCGAGGCCATTCCGGCCGAGGCCCAGGCCGCGTCCATGGCCCTGGCCAAGTTCTGCGACGCCTGCCTGGTGGTGGGCAGCACGGGCGAGGTCCTGCCCGCGGCCTACGTGCCCGAGGAGGCGCACCGCCACGGGGCCGTGGTGGTGGAGGTGAACGTGGCCCCCTCGCAGTTCACCCGCCGCATCACGGACGTGTTCGTGCAGGCCCCGGCCGGGGCCGCGCTGGCGGAACTGGCGCGGCTGCTGCTGGCCTAGGCCGCGGCGAAAAAAAAGAGGCGGGCCGAGGCCCGCCTCTTTCTTGTCCGGAGTCCTGCAGGTTGCGGCCTACTCCTGCATGTTGTTGATGATGGTCTTCAGCTCCTGGGCCAGCCGGGCCAGGTCGCTCACGGCCTGGGCCGACTGGGTCATGGCCTCGGCGGTTTCGCCCGCGATGCGGTTGATGTCCTCGGTGGTGCGGCTGATCTCCTCGCTGGCCGCGGACTGCTCCTCGCTGGCCGTGGCGATGCCGCGCACCTGGTCCGCGGTCTTTTCCACCATGTCCACGATCTCACGCAGGGCCGTGCCGGACTTGCCCGCCATCTCGGTGCTGGCGGCGATGGCCTTGGTGGTGGCCTCGGTGCCCTGGATGTTCTTGTGCGCGCTTTCCTGCACCGCGCGGATGTAGGCCCCCACCTCGTTGGTGGCGTTCATGGTCTTTTCCGCCAGCTTGCGCACCTCGTCGGCCACCACGGCGAAGCCGCGGCCCGCGTCGCCGGCCCGGGCCGCCTCGATGGCCGCGTTCAGGGCCAGGAGGTTGGTCTGGTCCGCGATGTCCGCGATGACGTTCATGATCTGGCCGATGCCCTCGGCCTGGTGGCCCAGCTCGGTCATGTCCTTCTTGAGCACCTCGGCCTGCTCGTTGATGTGCGTCACGGTGGAGACCACGTCGTCCACCAGCTTCTCGCCCTCCTGGGCCTTGGCCTTGGCCTTGTCCGCCAGCTCGGCCGCGGTGGAGGCGCTCTTGGCCACCTCCATGACCGTGGCGTTCATCTCCTCCATGGCCGTGGCCGCCTCGCCGGTGCGGTTGCGCTGTTCCTCGGAGCCGCGGCTGGACTGCTCGATCTGGGCCGAGAGCTCCTCGGAGGCCGAGGC
>JAWRKD010000042.1:0-4479 GCA_040307135.1 Desulfovibrionaceae bacterium | reverse complement strand
GCGCTTGCGCTGCTTGGCCATCTCCTCGGCGTTCTTCTTGCCCATGGCCCGGCGCAGGAGGTCGGCCGCGCCCAGGGAGTAGTTGGCGATGACCCGGGCCGTGCTCATGACCTGTTCCTGGTAGACGATGACGCCGTAGGTGGGCTTGAGCACGCTCTCCAGGCTGGGGTGCGGGTAGGAGACCTTGACCTCGCCGTGCTTGCGTTTGATGAACTCGTCCACCATGCCCGAGCCCAGGGGGCCCGGCCGGTAGAGCGCGAGCATGGCGATGAGATCCTCGAAGCAGTTGGGCTTGAGCATGCGCAGGTAGCGCCGCATGCCCGAGGACTCCACCTGGAACACGCCGTCGGTGTCGCCCCTGGCGAAGATCTCGTAGGTCTTGGGGTCGGTGAGGGGAAGCGTGTCCAGGTCCGGGGCGCGCTTGCCCTGCTCGCGGATGATGTCCAGGCAGTCCTCGATGACCGTCATGGTGCGCAGGCCCAGGAAGTCGAACTTGATGAGGCCGACCTTCTCCACCCGCTTCATGTCGTACTGGGTGACGACTTCACCCTTCTTCCCCTTGTACAACGGCAGGTAGTCGGTCATGGGCCCGGCCGAGATGACCACCCCGGCGGCGTGGGTGGAGGCGTGGCGGCACAGGCCCTCCAGCCTGCGCGAGATGTCCACGAGCTTTTCCATCTGCGGGCTGGAATGGGCCAGGGCCACCAGCTCGGGCTCCTTTTCCAGGGCCTTGTCGATGGTCATCTTGAGGTCGTCGGGGATGAGCTTGGCGATTCTGTCCGTCTCGGCGAAGGTCAGGCCCAGGGCGCGGCCCACGTCGCGCACCACGGCCTTGGCCTTCATGGTGCCGAAGGTGGTGATCTGGGCCACCCGGTCCTCGCCGTACTTCTGGGACACGTAGCGGATGACCTCGGTGCGCCGGCGCTCGCAGAAGTCCACGTCGATATCCGGCATGCTCACGCGCTCTACGTTGAGGAAGCGCTCGAAGAGCAGGTCGTAGGGGATGGGGTCCAGGTTGGTGATGCGCAGGGACCAGGCCACCAGCGAACCGGCGGCCGAGCCGCGGCCCGGTCCCACGGGGATGCGGTTGTTCTTGGCCCAGTTGATGAAATCCTGCACGATGAGGAAGTAGGCCGGGAAGCCCATCTGGCGGATGACGCCGATCTCGTAGTCCAGCCGGGCCTGGTAGACGGCCTCGTCCACCGGGTAGGGCAGGCTGGCCAGGCGCTTCTTGAGGCCCTCGCGGGAGAGGTGCTCGAACTCCTCGTCGATGGTCCGGCCTTCGGGCAGGGTATAGACCGGGAACACGTGCCTGCCGAGCTCGATGTCCAGCTCGCAGGCCTCGGCGATGCGCGCGGTGTTGGCCAGGGCCTCGGGGCAATGGGCGAAGGCCGCCTCCATCTCCTCCGGGGCCTTGAAGTAGAGCTGGTCCGTGTCCATGCGCATGCGGTTCTGCTGGCCCACGGTGACCTGGGTCTGGATGCAGAGCAGGGTGTCGTGGGCCTCGGCGTCGGCGCGGTCCAGGTAGTGGCAGTCGTTGGTGGCCACCAGGGGCAGGCCCGTACGCTCGGCCACCTTGAGGAGCAGGGCGTTGGCCTGCTCCTGCTCCTGGAGCCCGTTGGACTGCAGCTCCAGGTAGAAGCGGCCGGGGAAGATGTCGGCATATTCCTGGGCCGCCGCCACCCCGGCCTCCAGGCCCTCGTGCAGGAGTTTGCGGCAGACCTCGCCGGCCAGGCAGGCCGAGCAGGCGATGATGCCCTCGCCGTGGCGGCGCAAGAGCTCCTTGTCCACGCGCGGCTTGTAATAGAAGCCCTCCATGTTGGCCATGGAGATGAGCCGGATGAGGTTCTTGTAGCCCTGGGAGTTCTGGGCCAGGAGCAGGAGATGGTAGGCGCTGCCGAGCTTGCCGGTCTTCTCGGTGTAGCCGCCCTGGGCCACGTAGGCCTCGCAGCCGATGAGCGGCTTGATGCCGTACTGCTTGGCGTACTGGTAGAAGGTCACGGCCCCGTGCATGTTGCCGTGGTCCGTGACGGCCACGGCGGGCATGCCGTAGTCCTTGGCCCGCTGGCAAAGGGCCGGGAGCCGGATGGCCCCGTCCAGGAGGCTGTATTCGCTGTGCACGTGAAGATGGACGAAATCGGACATGGACGCTCCTGGCAAAGGAATAGGGGTGTAGTACCTCAATCCCGGGCATTTGAAAACGTTGCTGGGGCATATCATATCTTTAATGAATTGAAATAGTTGTATGATTTGACCCGGGCCTGCACCGCCGGTACAAGGGGAGGGCCGCGCCTGGCGGCCGGACAGGATGACGGAGATGGATTTCCTGGCCTACATCTGGGAGCGTCTGCCCCTGGCGCTGCTCTTTGCGAGCGGCTACCTGGCCTATCGTCTGCTGGCCGTGAGCGGGCTCACGGTCTGGGCCGTGCGCTGGGCCGTGCGCAGAAGCCACGGCGCGCCGGGCCGCATCGTCCTCTACGTGGTGGCGGTCACGGCCTTCCTCTCGGCCTTCATCCCCAACGCCATCACCGTGCTGGCCGTGCTGCCCGTGGTCACGGCCCTGGACCAGGAGCACAGCCGACGCCACCCCGGCGCGCCCCTGACCACGGCCCTGGCCCTGGCCACCATGTACGGGGCCAACATCGGCGGCATGGCCTCGCTCATCGGCAGCCCGGCCAACCTCGTGCTCCTGGGCTTCCTGGACCTCTACCACGTGCCCGGCCGGGAGCAGATCACCTTCTTCAACTGGTTCCTCTGGGGCGTGCCTCTGGCCTTGATCCTGGTGCTGGTGGGCTGGGGCCTCATCGCCCTGACCCTGCCCCGCGGCCTGGGCCAGGACCCGGGCCTGGGCTGCGAGCCGCCGCGCTTCAGTCCCCTGCAGCGCCTGGGCGCGCGGCTCTACGTCCTGTTCCTGGGCTTCTGGGTCCTGGCGGCCGTGCTCAAGGAGCTCTGGTCCGGGTTCGCGGCCCTGGAGACCCCGGCCTCCCTGGCCTTCTTCGCCTGGTTCTGCGGGGAGTGCTTCCGCGGCCGGAGCCTGGAGGGCGGGCGCGCGCCGCTGCTCACCCTGCGCACTCTGTCCACAGGGCTGCCCCGGCGCGGGATGTTCTGGCTGGCCGTGATCCTGGCCATCATGTTCGGGGCCAATTTCCTGGGCCTGGACCGCGCCCTGGCCGGGCTCTTCACCCGGATCGCCGGGTTCCTGGACTCGCCGTTCCTGCTCACCCTGGTCTTTGCCCTGGCCGCCATTTTCCTCACGGAGGTTCTGTCGAACACCGTGGTGGCCGTGGCCCTCTTTCCCGTAGCCTTTTTCGCGGCCCAGGCCGCTGGCTTGGCTCCGCTGCCCTTGATGATCGCAGTGTCCGTGGCCGCCACCTGCGCCTTCATGACCCCGGTGGCCACCATCCCCAACGCCCTGGTCTTCGGCTCGCTGCGCGGGGCCTCGGTGCGGGCCGTGGTGCTCCTGGGCTTCTGCATGAACGTGCTCGGCGCCCTGGCCATGAGCGCCTGGCTCTCCTGGATCATTCCGCTGCTGTATGGTCCCGGGGCCGGTTGATACCGCAGTCCGCTTCCGGTATTCTTTCCTAAATATATGAAGAGAACGCTCGCCGCGGCCGTGCTGGCCCTCCTGCTCCTGGCCGCATGCCACCCGTCCCCGCGCTTCGCGGACCCGGGCCCGGCAGGCCAGGACCTCGTGAACCAGGCCGCGGAGCTGGTCTATCGGATACGGGCCGAGAGCCACGCCCATGCCCTGGACATTTACTTCGCCGAGGCTCAGGGCGTGGTCATCGCGCCCGCCATCTACCGGGCCGGGTACTTCGGGGCCGTGGACCTGGGCCAGGCCGTGCTCCTGGCCCGGGACCAGGCCGGGTTCTACAGCGAGCCCGTGTTCCTGTCCGTGGGCGGGGCCAGCTTCGGGCTCCAGATCGGGGCCCAGCGCACCGCGGCCGTTCTCTTCCTCATGAGCCCCGAAGCCATGGATCGGGCCGTGCAGGGCACGCTCACCCTGGGCGCTGACGCCCGGCTCACCGTGCTCACCTGGGGCGAGGCCCACGACCGGGACATGGTCTCGCCCTTCGCCGACGTCTATGCCGTGCTGGACCCGTCCGGGTTCTACGCCGGGGTCACGCTCTCGGGCGCGGCCTTCTCCCTGCACCAGGGCCTGAACCAGGCCCGCTACGGCCAGGGCGTCACGGCCCGGGACGTGCTCTTCGAACGCTGCTGCTACCAGGTCCCTGGGGCCGAACGGCTCCAGCGGGTCCTCTCACCCTTCTGGCTGGACGCAATCTAACCCACGGCAAAAGCTGGCGGAAAAATTTTTTTGCAGAAACTTCATCTTTGCCCTTGACCCCTGGCTTGGATTTCTCTAGAAGCATCCTTCGCCGCTGCGGACCGGGGCGACCCGGCGAAGCGAAGGCGGATGATCTTTGAGAGCTTGAAGCGGAAAGCGGTTGACAAGGGGTGCGGAAGGGGACTACATAC
>JAWRKD010000041.1:0-9462 GCA_040307135.1 Desulfovibrionaceae bacterium | reverse complement strand
AAGGGAGGCACGACCTGCTTCTTGCGGCTCATGACCTTGTCCAGCCAGACGCTCTTGCCCTCGGGCTTCACGCCGAAGGCCTTCTCGATGACCGACGCGTCGTCGGACACGAAGAGCATCTTGGAGCCTTCCTTCATGATGTCGGTGAGCAGCAGGAACACGCTGTGACGGCCGCCTTCCTCGCCCTTCACCTTCTGGATCTCGGCGTACAGGGCCTCCTCGTAGGGAGCCAGGATGGCCAGGTCCACCACTTCCAGCTGGCCGATGCCGACCTTCTTGCCGCCCATGTTGAAGTCCTTGTAGTCGCGGAAGACCAGCTCGCGCATGGGGGTGCCTTCCACGGCGGACTTCACCTTGAACATCTCCATGCCCAGGGCCGTGACGTCGGCCACGCCGGCCACCTTGGCCAGGGCCTCCACGGCCTTCTTGTCCTTGTCCGTGCAGGTCGGGGACTTGAACATGACCGTGTCGGACAGGATGGCGCAGAGCATGATGCCGGCGATGGGCTTGGGAATGGCCACGCCGAAGTAGTCGTACATGGCCTTCACCACGGTGCAGGAGCAGCCCACGGGCCAGACCCACATCTCCAGCGGGTTGGAGGTGGTCACGTCGCCCAGCTTGTGGTGGTCCACCACATAGACCACTTCGGCCTTGTCAATATCCGCAGGCAGCTGGGCCTTGTCGGTGGTGTCCACCAGGGCCAGCTTCTTGCCGGCGGCCTCGGTGAGCAGCTCGGGGGCGGCCACGCCGAACTTCTTGAGCACGAAGTCGGACTCGGGCGGGCAGGCGCCCTGGGCGGCGGCCTTGAACTCCCCGCCGTAGGCCTTGCCGGCCAGGTCGGCAAAGGCGATGGCGGCGGCGATGGTGTCGGTGTCAGGATTTTTGTGTCCGATCACGTAGGTAGCCATGTTCTCCTCCTCACTTGCGTCATGTTTTTTTGATACCCCGAGGGGGGTTCCTTGGGCCGAGAAAAGTTCGTTCGATTTATCACAAAGGTCGGCGTCCCACAAGTCAGAAAACTCCAGCCAGGGAGAAAAGTATGACCAGACCCACGCCTGCGGCGAACAGGGCCTGGGCCCGGCGCAGGCGCAGGGAAAGCACGCCGCCCGCGCCCGCGGCCAGGAGCACCGGGGTCCAGGACAGCCTGGAGCCTGCCAGTTCCGGGCCGAAGCGGTGCAGGACCAGGTCCGTGAGCACGCCCAGGCAGAGCAGGCAGGCGAAGAAGAACAGGCCCTGGACCAGTGCCCCGGTGAGCACGGCGCGCAGGACCAGGCGGCCCGGGCGGGCGCTCTCGTCCGGGTGCCGCGCCCATTGGAGCACGCTGCTGTAGTCGCGGTTCTGCCACTCGCGCAGGCTGCCCTCCAGACGCGAGCCCAGCCAGGTGAGCGGCATGGAAAGCGCCAGGGGTGCCAGGATCTGGGCCGGATGGGTCAGCTGGAAATGGGTGACCAGGGCCAGACTGGCCGTGACCCCGGCGGCCAGGTGCGGCGGGATGAACATGCCGCCGGGGATCAGGTCCAGCCAGAAGAGCTCATAGAACACGGCGATGGGCACGCCCACCCGCCAGTCCCCCCCCAGCAGGCACCAGAGGAAGCCGATGGCCAGCGGCCGCTCGATGATGCCCAGGTTCAGCGTGAAGCGGCAGAGCGAAACCAGGACAAAAAAAAACTGACCAGGCCGAACCAGACCAGGGTGGAGAGGGTGAATTCCATCAGGTGAACCTCGCTTGCACCGGGTCGTTGGGCACGCAGCGGAAATCCAGCTCGATGCCGCGCTGGAGAAAGAAGCGCAGGCAGGCCTCGTCGTCGGTGGAGAGGGCCACGCTGGGGGAGATCTGACGGTTGCCGGGGCGGTAGTGGATATTGCCCACGTTCAGGTGCTCAAAGGTGAAGCCCCGGTCCAGGGCCCGGCGGGCGTCGGCGCAGGAGGCGAAGAGCACGAGGAAGGCCTGGGGCCCGGCGGCCACGGCCTGGACCAGGGCGGCCACCACCCGCTCCACGTGCACGAAGAGCGGCAGGACGGTCTGGGGAATGGCCAGGGACATGATCTCCTGCTGGATGCCGTCGGCGGCCACCTCGTCATTGGCCACCACGATGACGGACGCGCCCGTGTACGGGAGCCAGGCCTCGATGACCTGTCCGTGGATCAGGCGGTTGTCGATGCGCACCCAGGGCGTCGGGGTCATGCTCAGCCTTCCGTGCGTTTCCGCCGCAATATCTCACCGGCCACCACGATGCCCTGCTGCCCGGCCTTTTTGGCCTGGGCCGCGATCTCGGCCAGCGGCTGCGTGCGTATCTGGAGGACCTTCAGGAGCATGGGCATGTTCACCCCGGTGATGACCTCCAGGGCCGCGGTCTTGCACAGGGACAGGGACAAAGTGGTGGGCGTGCCGCCGAACAGGTCGGTCATGATGAGCACGCCGTTGCCGCGGTCCGTGGCCGTGATGGCGGCCTTGATCGCCTCCACCAGTTCCTCCATGCCCGCGTTCACCGCCACGCTCACGGCGCGGCAGCCCTCCTGCGGTCCCAACACCAGGCCGGCCGCCTCCAGGAGCCCTTCCCCGAAAACGCCGTGACTCACCACGACCACGCCGGCCGCAACGTTGCGCTCTTTGTCGCCCATGCCTCAACCCAGCTCCAGGTGGCGGTGTTCCAGCGTCACGGCGTACCCTTTGCGCCGCATCGCCTTGCAGACCAGTTCGGACACCGCCACGGAGCGGTGGCGGCCCCCGGTACAGCCCAGGGCCAGCGTGACCCTGTAGCGGCCCTCGGCCAGGTACAGGGGAAAAAGATAGGCAAGGAAACCGAGGAAGCGTTTGCGGAAGGTGCGGCCCGGGTCCTTGGCCAGGACGAAGTCGGCCACGGGCTTGTCCTTGCCCGACAACGGCCGCAACTCCCCGTCGAAATAGGGGTTGGGCAGGAAGCGCAGGTCGAAGAGCAGGTCCGACTCGATGGGCACCCCGTACTTGAAGCCGAAGGAGATGATGTGCACCCGCAGCACCCCCACCTCCTGCTCCAGGGAGGTCCATTTCTCCTGGATGGCCCGGCGCAGGTCGTGGATGCTGTAGTTGGTGGTGTCCAGAACCAGGTCCGCGCGCTTGCGCAGGGGGTCCAGCAGGACCTTCTCGGCCTCCAGGGCCTGCTCCAGGCCCAGGCTCTGGCTCTCCAGTGGGTGCGGCCTGCGCGTTGTGGCGTAGCGCCGCACCAGCTCGGGCAGGCGCGCTTCCAGGAAGACGATGTGCACGCGCACGCCCGCGTCCTTGAGATCGGTGAAGGCCTGCCGCCACTCCTCGGGAAAGTCCAGCTGGCGCAGGTCCAGGCCCAGGACCAAGCCGCGGTGCTTGCTGTCCTGTTCGCGGAACAGGGCCACCAGTTTCTGGGTCATGCCCACGGGCAGGCCGTCCACGACGAAGAAGCCCAGGTCCTCGAAGACCTTGAGCGCCGTGCTTTTGCCCGAGCCCGAGAGGCCCGTGACCACGATGACCGAGAAGCTCCTCTCCGCGTTCACGTCCGGCTCACGTCTCCTTGAGCAGGTCCCAGAGCGCCTCGGCGCTCCGGGCGTTCAGGAAGCTGCGGCGGAAGACCTCGTCCTTGAGCTGGCGCGAGATCTGGGCCAGGATGCGCAGATGCTGCCCGGCCACCTGCTCCGGCGCCAGGACCATGAAGAAGATGTGGCAGGGCTTGAAGTCCAGGGCCTCGAAATCCACGCCCTGGATGCTGCGGCCCGTCACCACCAGGATGCGCGTGAGGCCCGGCAGCTTGCCGTGGGGGATGGCGACGCCGTCCCCGATGCCGGTGGTGCCGAGTCCCTCGCGCTCCAGGAGCACCTCCACGGCCTTGGCCGCGTCCACGCCCAAGGCGGCCAGCGGAGCGGTGAGTTCCGCCAGCGCCTCGGCTTTGGACGCGGCCTTCATATCCGCGAGGACCAGATCCTGTTCCAGGTATTCCGCCAGCCTCATGATCAGAATCCGGGGTCGATGAGCCCGATGTCGCCGTTCTTGCGCCGATAGATGACGTTCAATCCCTCGGTTTCGGAATTGCGGAACACCAGAAAGTCGTAGTTGAGCGAATCCATCTGCATGGCCGCCTCGTCCACGCTCATGGGCTTGGGCTCGTACTTGTCAACCTCCGAGATGGAGGGCGTGCGCTTGCCGGACTCCTCCACGAAGGTGAGCACGCCCATGCTCACGCTGCGGCTGCGGCCAGCCCGGCGGCGGTCCTTCAGCTTCTCGCGCATGCGGCGCAGCTGGGCCTCCAGCTTGTCCAGGACCAGGTCGATGGTGGAGTACATGTCCTCGGACTCCTCGTAGGCCGAGATATGGATGGTGTCGGCCACGAAGACCACCTCGGCCTTGTGCCGGAACTTCTCCACGGAAAGGTTCACGACGAGCTCGGGATCCTCGACGTCGGCCAGGAACTTGGCGAGCTTCTCGAAGCGGCCGTTGGCGTATTCCTTGAGATGCTCGGACGGGTCGAAGTTCTTGAAATTGAAGCTGATGTTCATATCAAACCTCCTGATGGATGAGGAGTGATGGGGCCTTTGCTCACAGCAGCTCTTTGCGTTTGGACGAGGACAGGATGTTCATGGCCGAGCGGTACTTGGCCACGGTGCGGCGGGCGATGTCCACCTTGAGCTGGTCCTTGAGGATCTCCCCGATGCGTTCGTCCGAGAGCGGGTGCTTGGGGTCCTCCTCGCCGATGAGCTTCTTGATGAGCGCCTTGACGCTCTCGGAGCCCACCTGGGAGCCATCCTCCATATCCAGGGCGCTGTTGAAGAAGAACTTCAGCTCGAACACGCCGTGGGGCGTGGACACGTATTTGTTCGTGGTGATGCGGCTCACCGTGGACTCGTGCATGCTGATGTCCTCGGCCACCTCCTTGAGGATGAGCGGCCGCAGGCGGGTGACGCCGTGCTCGAAGAAGTCCCGCTGGAAGCGGACGATGCTCTCCACCACCTTGTAGAGCGTGCGCTGGCGCTGGTACAGACTCTTCATGAGCCAGGCCGCGGAGCGCATCTTCTCCTGGATGTAGTCCTTTTCCTTGCCCGCCACCGAAGACAGGCTGTCGGCGAAGAAGCTGTTGAGCTGGAGCCGGGGCAGGCCGTCCTCGTTGAGCACGATGACGAAGTCCTCGCCGTACTTGTACACGAACACGTCCGGCGAGACGTAGTGCGGCTCGGTGCTGGAGAAATTGGCCCCGGGCATGGGATCGAGCTTCTGGATGATCTCCAGGTAGTGCTTGAGCTCCTCCATGTCGATCTTGAACTTGCGGGCCAGGGGCTTGTAGCGCTTCTTCTCCAGGTCCTCCAGATGGTCGCGCACCAGGGAAAGCAGGATGGGGTCGGTCTCGCCCAGGACCTCCAGCTGCACGAGCAGGCATTCGCGGGGCGTGCGGGCGGCCACGCCCACGGGATCCAGGCGCTGGATGCGCCGGATCACGGCCTCGATCTCCTCGTCCGAGGCGTCCGGCACCACGGCCCGGATGTCCACGCACTCGGCGTGCAGGTAGCCGCCGGAATCCAGGTTGCCGATGACGGCCTCGCCGATGGCGATCTCGCGCTCGCTGAAGCTGGACAGGCGCATCTGCCAGGAGAGATGCCCATCCAGAGAGGGCTTGCTGGCCAGCCGCGCCTCAAAGGACAACCCCTCCTCCGGGGTTTCCTGTTCGCGCACCTGGGCCTGCTTGGACACGCTGGAAAATTCGCCGAGGTAGTTCTCCCAGTCCGCGCTGCGGATGAACTCTTCGTTCTTCTCGGGCACGGCCATTTCGGGCTCGCTCCCGCCTGTGTCGGCTTCCACGGGCATCTCTTCCATGGACATGTCCGAGGGCTCGACCTCGGCCTCCTCCAGGAAGGGATTTTCCAGAAGCTCCTGCTGGACCGTCTCCACCAGCTCCAGCCGCGACAGCTGCAGCAGCTTGATGGCCTGCTGCAGCTGGGGCGTCATGACCAGTTGCTGGGAGAGCTTGAGCTGTTGCCGCAGTTCCAGTCCCATGATGCCTCGGGATATCCTTTACGCGGCCCTGGCCGCGATCCGGTCGTTTTTCTTCCGCCGGTTCGGCCCCATTCTGCCACACTCGTTCGGGGGGCGCAACCGGAGCGCTGCCGGGAAGCCGCGTCCGTATTGACTTTCCGATGGCGGCCCGGCCCTATGAAAAAAGTGTACCAACTCGGACGGGCCATGTAAATCGCCGCCGCTGCAGGAAAGAGGAAAAAAGAAGGCGGGCCTAGAGCGAGAAATCCTCGCCCAGATAGAGCTGGCGGGCCTTGCTGTCGCGCACGATCTCGCCCGGCGTGCCCTCGAGAATCACCGAACCCTCATAGACCAGGTAGGCCCGGTCGCAGATGTTCAGGGTTTCGCGCACGTTATGGTCCGAGATGAGGATGCCCATGCCCATCTTCTTGAGCATGGAGATGATCTCTTGGATGTCGATGACCGCGATGGGGTCGATGCCGGCGAACGGCTCGTCCAGGAGGATGAACTTGGGGTCCAGGATGAGGGCCCGGGCGATCTCCAGGCGGCGGCGTTCGCCGCCAGAAAGGTACATGGCGGGCTGGTCGGCCAGACGCGCGATGCCGAAGTGGTCCAGGAGCTCGCCGGCCCGCGCCCTCTGCTGCTGGGCGCTCAGGCTGGTCTGCTCCAGGATGACCTGGAGGTTCTGGCGCACGGTGAGCTTGCGGAACACCGAGCTCTCCTGCGGCAGGTAGGAGAGCCCCAGGCGCGCCCGCTCGTGCAAAGGCCGGTCCGTGAGGGGCTGGCCGTCCAGGAGCACCTCGCCGCCGTTGGGCCGCACGATGCCCACCAGCATGTAGAAGGTGGTTGTCTTGCCCGCGCCGTTGGGACCCAGCAGGCCCACCACCTCCCTGGGTTCCAGGCTCAGGTGGATGTCGTGGACCACTTCGCGGTGGCCGTAGCGCTTCTTGAGATTGCTGGCGACGAGTCCCATCAGGGTTTCTTCGCTCCCTCGGGCACGCGGAACACGGCCTCCACCCGCTTGCCCTGGCCGCCGAGCACCTCGCTGCGGTTGTCCTTGACGAAGAACTTGATGACGTCGCCGCTCACGGTGTTGGCCCCGTCGCTCAGCACGGGCTCGCCCTCCATGCGCAGCACCCCGTCCTTGACGAAATAGGTGAGCGTGCGGCAGGAGCCCTCGCTCTTCTCTTTCTTCATCTTGACCCCGCCGTCGGCCACGATGCGCTCGATGTTGTCGCTCATGTCCTTGGCCCCGGCGCCGCCCTCGGTGAAGAAGGCCGAAAGCGTGGCGGCCCAGAGGTGCAGGCCCTCGTGCTCGGCCTGGACGTTGCCGGAGAAGGTCACCTTGCGGTCCTTTTCCACGTAGGTCATGCGGTCGGCCGTGATCTTCACCGGGGCCTGGCTGGGGGCCGAGGTGGTCACGGCCTCGCCCGGCACCACGGACACGGGCTGGGTCTCGGCGCTCACCGCGGGCGCGGCCACGGCCGGAACCGGCGCGGCCGGAGCCGTCGCCTCAGGCGCAGTCTCCATCTGGGGCAGGGGCTTGACCCCCGGGGTCTCGGGCAGGAGTTCGGAGGCGTGCACAAAGCCCAGGGCCTTGGACTCCTCCAGGTTCTTCTCGCTGAGCCGGAACACGGCGTACCAGCCGTCACGAAGGAACGCGGCCTGGACCCGCTCGCCCGGGGCCAAGGTCCCGGCGGCCGGGGCGTTCAGTGCCCGGCCCGTGCGCAGGGTCACGGCCTTGGCCGCGGCCTTGATCTCGGACTTCACCGTGAAGGCCAGGGGCGCGGCCTTTTCCGGGGCGGCCGCCGCCTTGGCCGGAGCCGCGGGCACGGGCACCGCCGGAGCCGGCGCAACCGGAGCCGGAGCAACCGCCGGGGCCTGGGCAGCCGGAGCCGGAGCAACCGCCGGGGCCTGGGCAGCCGGGCCCTTGCCCACGGGCAGAAGGAAGCGGGCGTTGGCATAGCCCAGGGCCTTGGACTCGTCGGCCTCGGCGGCGTTCTCGTCGAACACCGCGTACCAGCCGTCCTGGAGGAAATCCACGCGCACCTTGTCCCCGGGCTGGAGGGTCTTGACGTGCGCGGCATCCAGGCTGCGGCCTGCGCGCACGTTGAGCGGCCGGTCGGCGTAACGGACCTCGCCGAAGGCCCAGGCGTTCACGGCCAGGAGCAGGAGCACAAGGGTCAGCAGAAACGGTCTGGTCATTGCGGCGTTCCTTGGGGCTGAGGCTGTCCCGCGGGGGGCAGCAGGTCCAAATCCACGTTGCGCGAGGCGATGAAGGCCGTGACCCCGCCCGCGGCCACCAGTTCCCTGGTGTTCAGGTCGATCTCCACGGCCGCGGCGTCGATGGACATGTCCGGCCGCCGCACCTGCACCCCGCCCTTGAGAAAGACCTTGTTCATGGCCCCGATGAAGTCGAAATTGTCGGCCGACAGGGCGAAATGCCCGTAGCGGCCCTCCACCCGGTCCCACAGGGTCAGGTTGTTGCCCTGCTGGTCCAGCTCGCCGCGCTCGGCCTGGATATAGACCTCGCGGCGCTCCTCGCCAACGTAGGAAAGCATCTGCGGCTTGGTCACCATGACCCGGCCCTTTTCCTGGTTGTACTGGGCCTCGCGGGCGCGCATCCGCCACTGCACCTGCCCTGCCCGGCCCTGCACCAGCTCGATGTCCTGGGCCGTGATGTCCGCGTTGCCCAGGGCCCCGCCCGGCGCGCTCCGCTCCCGGGCCTCGGGCCTGGGCTCCCCGCCCTCGGGGCGTTCGCCCCGGGAGAGGAACAGCCCCACCAGGAGGCCGCCCACGAAAATGGCCGCAACCACGGCCCAGGTCCGGCCCGTGAGCTGCATCACCCGGCCCACTGCCGCCACAGCCCCTCCAGCTTGCCCTGGGCGCGCAACACAAAGGCGATGACCTCACGCACCGCGCCCGCCCCTCCCGGGCGCTGCGGCACCCAGCGGGCCAGCTCCAGGATCTCGGGCTGGGCGTTGGGCACGGCCATGGGCAGGCCCACCCGCCGCATGATCCCGGCGTCCACCCAGTCGTCGCCCAGGAAGGCCACCTGCGCCGGGGTGATCTGGCGGGCCTGGCACATGTCTTCCAAAAGTCTGGCCTTGTCCACGTGTCCGGCGTGATATTCCGTGACGCCCAGCTCGCGCACGCGCTGGGCCACGGCCCCGTGGTTCAGGCCCGTGATCACCGCCACCTCCAGCCCTGCGGCCTGGGCCAACTTGATGCCCAGGCCGTCCTGGACATGAAAGCGCTTGGTCACGTTGCCCGCGTGGTCGTAGTACAGACCGCCGTCGGTGAGCACCCCGTCCACGTCCAGGATGAGCAGGCGGATATGGCGGGCCAGTTCCTCAACAGGGGGCATCGAGGCTCCAGATGGCCTGAAGGCGCTTGAGCAAAGGTTCCAGCTTGTCCAGGCGCAGGCTGTTGGGGCCGTCGCACAGGGCCTTGTCCGGGTCCGGATGGACCTCCAGGAACACGCCCCGGGC
>JAWRKD010000040.1:0-11245 GCA_040307135.1 Desulfovibrionaceae bacterium | reverse complement strand
CTCGACCATGTAGAGGAAGGCGCGGATGGCCGTGTCCGGGGTCTCGTAGGTGGGAATGCCCGCGTCCGAGAGCCGGGCCCGCGCGCGTCCGGCCGAGCCCGAGCCGAGCCAGGAGGCCAGGACCATGCGCTTGACCCGCTTCACGGACTCGGCCACGGCCTGGGCCAGCTCCTCGTCGGCCAGCCCGGCGAAGGGCACGTGCATGACGAGCACCGCGTCCACGCCCGGATCCTTGACCAGGAGCTTGAGGGCCTCGGCGTATTCCCTGGCCCCGGCGTTGTAGGGGATGCCCACGGGATTGGCCCGGGACCAGGACCCGGACAGGACCTTGTCCAGGGCCTCGGCGGTCTCCGGCGCAAGCGCGGCCAGCCGTCCGCCGCCGCGCAGCAGGGCGTCCGCGGCCTGGATGCCGGCGCTGCCGCCGTTGGTCAGGATGGCTAGGCGGTCGCCGCGCACGGGCTTGGGCTGGGCCAGGGTCTGGGCCGCGTCGAACAGGCCGTCGATGCTGTCCACGCGGAGCATGCCCGCACGCCGGAAGGCCACGTCATAGACGTCGTCGGACTCGGCCGCGGCCTCGGAGAGCCGGGCCTGCACCTCGCGCAGGGCCAGGCCCGGGCGCATGACCACCACGGGCTTGTTGCGCGAGGCCGCGCGCGCCGCGGACATGAAGGCCCGGGCGTCGTGGGTGGACTCCACGTAGAGCAGGATGGAGCGGGTCTGGGGGTCGGAGCCCAGGTAGTCCAGGATGTCCGAGAAGCCTACGTCCAGGCGGCGGCCCAGGGACACGATGCTGGAGAAGCCGATGCCCTGGGACATGGCCCAGTCCAGGACCGCGGTGTACAGCGAGTCGGACTGGGAGATGAAGGCGATGCTGCCGGGCAGGGCCTTGGCGTGGGCCAGGCTGGCGTAGAGATTGACGGCCGGGACCATGAAGCCCAGGCACTTGGGACCCAGGATGCGCACGTCGGGCGGATTGGCCACGGCCTGGATGGTGTGGGCCACGTCGGCCTGCTCCTCCTCGTCCATGCCTGCGTAGCCCGAGGCCAGCAGGACCACGGCCTTGGTGCCGAACTCCTTGAGACGCATGAGGATTTCCGGAACCTCGGGCAGCGGGTTGCAGACGATGGCCAGATCCGGGGTCTTGGGCAGCTTCTGCACGCTGGGGTAGGTGAGCACCCCGGCGATGGCCTCGGCCTCGCCGGACACCGGCATGACCGGGCCCAGGAAGCCGCCGGTCATGATGTTGCGCATGACGATGTTGCCCGGGTTGAGGGCTTCGTTGGTGGCCCCGATCACGGCCACGGACTTGGGATTGAACATGTATTCGAGGTTGGTGATGCCCATGCGGCCCTCGTTGTGGAGCGTTCGGTGCGGGTCTGGAGCGACGATAGCCCGAAGGCGGCGGCCGAGGCAACCGGCAAGGCTAAAGTCCTGCGCCGCGCCGGCCGATATAGAGGCATATACAGGGAGCAGTGTATGAGCGTGCTGTCCATCGACGGAACCGCGTTGAGCGGAGTGACCGGATACACGATGCAGGTGCAGAACCAGCCCTCGGCCGAGTCCGGGGACGGGACCGCCTCCGGCGGCGACACCGTGAGCATCTCGGATGAGGCCAAAAGCCTCTCGGCCGCCGCGCTCAAGGGTCAGGAGACCGACGATTCCTCCTCGTCCAGCGACAGCGAGGAGATGATCAAGAAGATCCAGGAGCGCATCAAGGAGGTCCAGCAGGAGATCGAGAAAGTCCAGAACGACCCCTCCCTGAGCGAGGAGCAGAAAAAAGCCAAGCTGGCCGCGCTCCAGTCCGAGCTCATGACCCTCCAGAGCGAGCTCCTGGAGGCCCAGTCCAAGGCCGGCGGCAACAGCAACCCGGGCGGCACCCGGGCCGAGGGATTCGCCAGCAGCCTGACCTGAGGCCGTTGATCCAGGCACGAGGACCGCGCTCCGGCGCGGTCTTTTTTTTCGTCCGCCGCCGTTCACCCGAGCATTTCGCCGTTCACCGGAAAAATACGGGACAAAGAAAAAAAGTAGGCTAAGCCGAGGCCTCGGACCGGCCGGAGCCAGGGGCGGGGCGTGCGCCCCGGCCGCCCGGCCGCGACCACACCCATGGAACACAGCAGGAGAGTGGGCAGATGAGCGAAAAAATCGAAAGCATGCAGAAGGAAAGCCGCGTCTTCGAACCGCCCAAGGCCATGCAGGCCCAGGCCTGGGTCAAGAGCATGGCCGAATACGAGGCCCTGTACAAGCGGGCCGACGAGGACCCCGAAGGCTTCTGGGGCGACCGGGCCAAGGAGCTCATCACCTGGTTCAAGCCCTGGACCAAGGTGCTTTCGGCCGACCTGCACAAGCCCGAGGTGACCTGGTTCCAGGGCGCCAAGACCAACGTGGCCTACAACTGCCTGGACCGCCATCTCACCGACGGCCGCCGCAACAAGGCCGCCATCATCTTCCAGGGCGAGCCCGAGGACGACGTCAAGGTCTATACCTACCAGATGCTGCACCGCGAGGTCTGCCGCTTCGCCAACGTGCTCAAGAAGAAGGGCCTCAAGAAGGGCGACCGGGTCTCCATCTACCTGCCCATGATCCCGGAGCTGGCCATCGCCATGCTGGCCTGCACCCGCCTGGGCGTGATCCACTCCATCGTCTTCGCCGGGTTCTCGGCCGTGAGCCTGCAGAACCGCATCCAGGACTGCCAGGCCAAGGTTGTGGTCACGGCCGACGCCGTGCTCCGCGGCGGCCGCGCCATCCCGCTCAAGAGCAACGTGGACGAGGCCCTCAAGGAGTGCCCCAGCGTGGAGCAGGTGGTGGTGGTGAACCGGGCCAAGACCAGCATCAACATGGTCGAGGGCCGCGACACCTGGTGGCAGGACGAGATGGGCGCCGAGGACATCTCGGACACCTGCCCGGCCGAGGAGATGGACGCCGAGGACACCCTGTTCATCCTCTACACCTCCGGCTCCACGGGCAAGCCCAAGGGCGTGGTGCACACCACCGGCGGCTACCTGACCTACGCCGCGCACACCACCCAGTGGGTCTTCGACCTGAAGGACGAGGACGTTTATTGGTGCACGGCCGACGTGGGCTGGATCACCGGCCACTCCTACATCGTCTATGGCCCGCTGGCCCTGGGCGGCACCTCCATCATGTTCGAGGGCGTGCCGAGCTACCCCAAGCCGGACCGCTTCTGGAGGATCGTGGAGAAGTTCAAGGTGAACATCTTCTACACCGCCCCCACGGTCATCCGCGCGCTCATGCGCGAGGGCGCGGACTGGCCCAGGAAGCACGACCTTTCCTCCCTGCGGGTCCTGGGCAGCGTGGGCGAGCCCATCAACCCCGAGGCCTGGATGTGGTACCACGAGCACATCGGCGGCTCGCGCATCCCCATCGTGGACACCTGGTGGCAGACCGAGACCGGCGGCATCATGATCTCGGCCCTGCCCTACGCCACCCCGCTCAAGCCCGGCTCGGCCACCAGGCCCCTGCCCGGCGTGGCCGCGGACGTGATCCGCGCCGACGCCTCGGACGCGGGCCCGGACGAGGGCGGGCACCTGGTCATCAAGAAGCCCTGGCCCGGCATGCTGCGCGGCGTGTACGGCGACCCCGAGCGCTTCAAGAAGACCTACTTCGACCGCTTCGCGGGCATGTACGAGTCCGGCGACGGCGCGCGCAAGGACGAGGACGGCTACTTCTGGGTCATGGGCCGGCTGGACGACGTGATCAACGTCTCGGGCCACCGCCTGGGCACGGCCGAGATCGAGTCCGCCCTGGTGGCCCACAAGGACGTGGCCGAGGCCGCGGTGGTGGGCATGCCCCACAACATCAAGGGCCAGAGCATCTACGCCTACGTCACGCTCAAGAGCGGGGTGGAGGAGTCCGACGAGCTGCGCAAGTCCCTGGTGGGCTGGGTGCGCAAGGAGATCGGCCCCATCGCCACGCCCGAGGTCATCCAGTTCGCGGACGGTCTGCCCAAGACCCGCTCGGGCAAGATCATGCGCCGCATCCTGCGCAAGATCGCGGAGAACCAGCTGGACGCCTTCGGCGACACCTCGACTCTGGCCGACCCCACGGTGGTCACGGCGCTGGTGGAGGGCAAGAAGGCCCTGCTCGGCGAGTAGAACCGGCGCAAGGACGGGAAACGGGGGGCTTCGGCCCCCTTTTTTTGCGCCCATGAGGGCGTCACGCCTGTTTTTCGTCCGGGTTGAACTCTCGGAAGGGTGCTGGTAGGTTCAGGCCAAGCCGCTGGATCGTCCGGCGGCCGCAAACCCGGCGCTGCCGGGTTCCGGATGCCTCGATGGCGCAACTCACGCGGGCAATGGGCCGCCTGGCCCTGCTCTTCGCGCTTCTTTTTCTTCCGGCCGTTCCGGCCCTGGCCCAGAGCCTGACCCTGAACAACCTGGTGGTGGACAATCAGGCGGGCAGCTTCATGGCCCGGTTCGGCGTTCTCGTGGATGGCGTGCCCGAGGTGGCCTACAACCTGGACAACGGCGTGGTCCTGGGCCTGACCTGCGACGCCAGGCTCTCGCGCAAGCGCAGCATGTGGGCCGACAAGACCGTGGGCGAGGTGCAGTGGGTGAGTCGGCTCCAGCAGGACTCACTTACCGGCGAATACGTCCTGGTCCTGCCCGGCCGCGAGACCCCCTTCCGCGAAAAGGACCTCCAGAAGCTCCTCACCCGGGCCTGGTCCAACATCTCCGTGGACCTGGGCTCCTGGAGCAACCTGGAGCGCGGCGAGGACTACGTCCTGGACCTCTCCATCAAGCTGAACCAGGTGGACATCCCCAACTGGTTCAAGCGCACCCTGTTCTTCTGGTCCTGGGACGTGGTCCCGGCCACCTCCTATCAGCTGGAATTCCGGTATTGAGATGGCCCCCGGCACCATCAACGTGAGCACCCACGACGGCCGTGAGCGCAAGCGCCGCCGCCGCGAACTGACCCTGGCCCTGGTCTGCTTCCTGGCCGTGGTGGTGCTCACCTGGGTGGAGCTGCGCTTCCTGGGCGTGAATTCCTACCTCTTCCTGGGCCTGTTCAACCTGAACTTCATCCTGCTCCTGCTGGTGCTCTTCATCGTGGCCCGCAACGGCGTGAAGCTCCTGCTGGAGCGCCGCCGCAACGTGCTGGGGTCCAAGCTGCGCACCCGTCTGGTCCTGGCCTTCATCTCGCTTTCGCTCATCCCCACGGTGCTCATGTTCCTGGTCTCGCTCAAGTTCGTGCAGACCTCGGTGGACTACTGGTTCAAGGGCCAGGTGGAAGACTCCATGCAGCAGGCCCTGGAGCTGGGCCGGGCCTTCTACGCCTCGGCCCAGGAGCGCCTGGAGCGCCGGGGCCGCACCATGCTCCACGACATCCGCCAGAGGAACTACGTCTGGGGCGGCAAGGCCATGGACAGGTACCTGGACGAGAAGTTCGTGGAGTTCGACCTGAGCCTCCTGGGAGTGGTGGGGGCGGACACCAAGGACCAGAACCAGCACCCCGAACAGGGCTGGGCCGCGGTCTGGCCCGAGATCAAGGAGCGTGTGGACTGGGAGGGGCTCAAGGCCACCCCGCGCTACTGGTCCACCATCATGCCCACCGCGGGCCAGGACCTCATCGTGGGGCTTCTGCCCGTGGACGAGGGCCGCACCGGCTACCTGGTGGTGGGCGAGAACATCGGCCAGGGCCTGCTCTTCCGCCTGGACCAGGTGGTGCGCGGCCTGGACGAGTACAAGAAGCTCAAGACCCTGAAATCGCCGTGGAAAATGACGCTTTACCTGACCCTCGGGGTGATGACCATGCTCATCCTCCTGGGCGCGGTCTGGTTCGGCTTCCGCCTGGCCAAGGAGCTCTCGGCCCCGGTGCAGGCCCTGGCCGCGGGCACCGAGCGGGTGGCCCGCGGCGATCTCTCGGTGCGTCTGGAGGACCAGTCCGACGACGAGCTGGGCTTCCTGGTCCAGTCCTTCAACCGCATGACCGAGGACCTTTCCGAGAGCCGCCAGAACCTCACCGAGGCCAACGAGCGCCTGGCCCAGCAGAACCAGGAGCTGGAGCGCCGGGGCCGCTACATCGAGGCCGTGCTCGACAACATCACCTCGGGCGTCATCTCCATGGACGCCCTGGGCCGCATCGGCACGGTGAACAAGGCGGCCCAGGCCATCCTTTCGGTGGAGGCCGCCCTGCTCATCGGCCGCAGGCCCATGGATCTCCTGAGCGGCGAGTTCGGGGAGCTCATGCACGAGGCCTACCGCACCATCACCGGCAACCCGGCCTCCTCCTGGCAGCGGGCCTTCGACCTGCCCCTGCGCAACCGTACGGTGAAGGTCCTGGCCAACGTGGTGGCCCTGCGCGGCGAGGACGGCCGCACCGCGGGCCTGGTGGCCGTGTTCGAGGACATCACCGAGCTGGAGAAGATCCAGCGCCTGGCGGCCTGGCGCGAGGTGGCCCGGCGCATCGCGCACGAGATCAAGAACCCGCTCACGCCCATCAAGCTTTCGGCCCAGCGGCTCCAGCGCCGCTTCGGCCAGTTCGCCGAAGACAAGGTCTTCGAGGAGTGCACCGGGATCATCGTCAAGCAGGTGGAGCGCATGCAGCAGATGGTGGCCGAGTTCTCGGCCTACGCCAAGCTGCCCGAGGTGGTGCCCCAGCCAGCGGCCCTGGCCCCGCTCCTGGAGGAGGCCGTGGGCATGTTCGGCGTGACCCACCGCGACATCGGCTGGAGCCTGGAGATCGAGCCGCCTCTGCCCCGGATTCCCCTGGACGTGGAGGCCGTGCGCCGGGTGCTCCTGAACCTCCTGACCAACGCGGCCGAGGCCCTGGAGGGCCGCACCGACGGCCGGGTGGAGGTGCGCGCGCGGCACGTGCCCGCCCGCGGGGTGGTGGAGATGCGCTTCATGGACAACGGCCCGGGTTTCACCCCCGAGGAGCGTTCGCGCATGTTCGAGCCCTACTACTCGCGCAAGAAGACCGGCACGGGCCTGGGCCTGACCATCGTCCGCTCCATCGTCTCGGACCACCACGGCCAGGTGCGCGTGGAGCAGAACCAGCCCCAGGGCTCCATTTTCATTGTGGAACTGCCGGACTGTTGAACCCTCGTTAGAATCTCAGACCCCGGCTTGAGTTTCCCGGCTCTTGGCCGTATCTGGAGCCATGCGCGTCATCATCTCCGGCGGCAGCGGGTTCATCGGAACCCGGCTCTGCCGCGTTCTCGTGGATGCCGGGCACGTGCCCTTCATCCTGACCCGTTCCGCGGGCCGCGCCGCCGGGAATCTGCCCCCCGGGGTCTCGGCCGCGGCCTGGGACGGCCGCACCGGCCAGGGCTGGGCTCAGTTCCTGGACCAGGACACGGCCCTGGTGAACCTGGCCGGCGAGAACATCGCCGCGGGCCGCTGGAGCCCGGAGCGCAAGCGCCGCATCCTGGAAAGCCGCGTCCTGGCCGGGCAGGCCATGGCCGACGCCGTGGCCCGGGCCGCGCACCGGCCCCGGGCGTTCATCCAGGCTTCGGCCGTAGGCTTCTACGGCCCGCACGGCGGCGAGCCCCTGGACGAGTCCGCGCCCTCGGGCACGGGCTTCCTGGCCGAGGTCTGCCGCCGCTGGGAGGAGTCCACCCTGGCGGTGGAACAGGCCGGCGTGCGGCGCTGCGTCATCCGCACCGGCGTGGTCCTGGGACGCGGCGGGGCACTGGCCCGCATGCTCCCGGCCTTCCGCCTGTTCCTGGGCGGTCCCCTGGGCCCGGGCAGCCAGTTCCTGCCCTGGATTTCCCTGGACGACGAGGTCCAGGCCATCCGCTTTCTCCTGGAAAACCCGGGCTGCTCCGGGGCCTACAATCTCTGCGCCCCGAACCCCGTGGATTCCCGGGCCTTTGCCCGGACCCTGGGCCGGGTCCTGGGCCGCCCCGCCCTGCTCGCAACCCCGGCCTGGGCCCTGCGCCTGCTTTTGGGCGAGATGGCCCAGGAGGTCCTGCTGGCCGGGCAGAACGCCCGGCCCGCGCGGCTCCTGGAGGCGGGCTACCGCTTCCTGCAGCCGGACCTCGAAGCGGCCCTGCGCACGATCCTGAGCCCCCGGGAGGCCGCATGATCTGCCCGGGCGAGCTGGGCGGAGAGCGCTCCGCCGCGGACCAGAGCATCCTGGTGGTGGAAGACGAGCGCATGGTGGCCTTGGACATCGAGCGCCTGGTCCAGAACATGGGCTATACGCTGGCCGGCAGCGCGGACACCGGCGAGGCCGCCGTGGATCTGGCCGGGAAGCTGCGGCCCAGCCTGGTGCTGATGGACATCAAGCTCAAGGGCCCCATGGACGGGGTGGAGGCCGCCCGGCTCATTCAGGAGGCCTGGGGCATCCCGATCATCTACCTTACGGCCTACGCCGACGAGACCACCCTGCAGCGGGCCCGGCTCACCGGCCCCTTCGGCTACCTCATCAAGCCCTTCGAGGACCGCGAGCTGCGCCTGACCATCGAAATGGCCCTGTACAAGCACCGTGCGGAGGCCGCGCTCCAGGAGAACCGGCGCTGGCTGGCCACCACGCTCAAGAGCATCGGCGACGCCGTGCTGGCCACCGACCCCAGGGGCCTGGTGACCTTCCTCAATCCGGCCGCCGAGGCGCTTCTGGAGTGGGGCGAGGCCGAGGCCCGCGGCCGTCCCGTGTCCGAAGTCTTCCGCGTGCTGGACGAGGCCACCCTGGCCCCGGTGGAGAACCCGGCCCTGTCCCTGCTCCGCGGCGGGGGCCTGGGCTGGCCCAGCCGCGACCTGCTCCTGCTCACGGCGGGCGGCGGCAAGACGCCCATCGCGGGCAACGCCGCGCCCATCGTCAACGATCAGGGCGAGACCCTGGGCGTGGCCTTGGTCTTCCGCAACATCACCCTCAAAAAAAAGGCCGAGGAGGCGCTGTTGCGCAGCGTGGAGCAGCTGCGCCAGACCTTGGAGGAGACGGTGAGCGCCCTGGCCGCCATGTCCGAAAAGCGCGACCTCTACACCGCCGGGCACCAGCAGCGCGTGGCCCAACTGGCCGGCGCCATGGCCCGCGAGATGGGCCTGGCCGAGGACCGCGTGGACGGCCTGCGCGTGGCCGGCAAGCTCCACGACATCGGCAAGATTTCCGTGCCCGCCGAGATCCTGGCCAAGCCCGCCCGGCTCACGGCCATCGAGATGGGCATCATGCGCACCCACAGCGAGGCGGGCTTCGAGATCCTCAAGCGGGTCTCCTTCCCCTGGCCCGTGGCCCGCATGGTGCGCCAGCATCACGAGCGCCTGGACGGCACCGGCTATCCCGACGGCCTGCGCGGCGACGAGATCATGCTCGAGGCTCGCATCCTGGCCGTGGCCGACGTGGTGGAGGCCATGAGCTCCCACCGGCCGTACCGCGCGGCCCTGGGCCTGGACCGGGCCCTGGAGGAGATCCGCCTGGGCCGGGGCGAGTCCTACGATCCCGAGGCCGCGGCCGCCTGCCTGCGCCTCTTCCAAAACAAGAACTTTGCATTCACGGACGAGACCCCGTAAACTGTGCGCCGGACGTCAAACGCCGGAGCGCACATGGGTGGACAGATTCTCATCGTGGACGACGAGGAGGGCATCCGCACCTCCTTGCGCGGCATCCTCGAGGACGAGGGCCACGCCGTGCTGGAGGCGGCCACGGGCGAGCAGGGCCTGGAGGCCCTGGAGACCCACAACCCGGATCTCCTCTTCCTGGACATCTGGATGCCGGGCATGGACGGCCTGGCCGTGCTGGACCAGGTCCAGGAGACCCGCCCCGGCCTGCCCGTGATCATGATCTCGGGCCACGGCAACATCGAGACCGCGGTTTCGGCCATCAAGAAAGGGGCCTACGATTTCATCGAAAAACCCCTGTCCCTGGAGAAGGTGGTCATCACCACGGCCAAGGCCCTGGAGCTGTCCCGCCTGCGCCAGGAGAACCTGGCCCTCAAGACCCGCATCGAGACCGAACAGACCTTCCGCCTCACCGGCGAATCCGAGCCCATCCGCCTGCTGCGCCAGAGCATCGGGCAGGTGGCCCCCACCAACGCCTGGGTCCTCATCACCGGCGAGAACGGCACGGGCAAGGAGATCGTGGCCCGCTGCATCCACGCCCAGAGCAAGCGTTCGCAGCAGCCCCTGGTGGCCGTGAACTGCGCCGCCATCCCCGAGGAGCTCATCGAGTCCGAGCTGTTCGGCCACGAGAAGGGGGCCTTCACCGGCGCGGAAAAGGCCCAGATCGGCAAGTTCGAGCTGGCCAACGGCGGCACGCTCTTCCTGGACGAGATCGGGGACATGAGCCTGAAGACCCAGGCCAAGATCCTGCGTATCCTCCAGGAACAGCGCTTCGAACATGTGGGCGGCCGCAAGACCATCACCGTGGACGTGCGCGTCATCGCGGCCACGAACAAGAACCTCCTGGAGGAGATCGCGGCCGGGCGCTTCCGCGAGGATCTCTATTTCCGCCTCAAGGTCTTCCCCCTGGAGGTGCCGCCCCTGCGCGACCGGGCCGAGGACATTCCGCTGCTCATGGACGAGTTCGTGCAGGCCTATGTGCGCCAGAACGGACTCCGGCCCACGGAGTTCACGCCCGAGACCCTGGCCGTGCTCGCGGCCTACCCCTGGCCGGGCAACGTCCGGGAGCTGAAGAATTTCGTGGAACGCATGCTCATCATGCATTCCGGGAAAGCCGTGGACCCCGGCCATCTGCCCCCGGAAATCCTCATCCACGCCTCGGCGGGCGAGGAGGAGGGGCAAGCGTCTTCCGGCGAGGGCGCGGACGATCTGGTCCTGGCCGCCGAAGCCCTGGTCCTGGGCAAGGGGCCCATGGACCTGAAGCAGGCCCGGGCCGACTTCGAGGCCGCCTTCCTGCGCGCCAAGCTGGCCGAATGCGAGGGCAACATCAGCAGACTGGCCAAGGCCGTGGGCCTGGACCGCTCCTCCCTCTACAAAAAACTCAAGGAATACGGCATCCTGGAAAAGTAGCGGGGCGGCGTTCCGCGCCGGGATGCTTTTCGAGACAAGGGCTTCCGGAGTCGTGCATGACCATGCGCAAGATCGACATCGAGGCCTGGGAACGGAAGGAACATTTCTTCTTTTTCCAGAACAGGATCCGTCCGCAGGTGGAGGTGACCGCTCTCTTGGACGTGACGCGGCTGGCGGCCTATCGGAACGCCCTGGGCGCCGGGAGCAGGCCGCGCCTGTCGGACATGCTCTACTTCCTGGCGGCCCGGGCGGCCAACGGCATCGAGGAGTTCCGGCAGCGCCTCGTGGAGCGGACGCCCGTGGTCTTCGACAGGGTGGACCTG
>JAWRKD010000039.1:0-15702 GCA_040307135.1 Desulfovibrionaceae bacterium | reverse complement strand
GGCGCGAACGTGGAAGCGCCCTCGCCGGGGTCCGACCCTGCGGCCACCCGTTTTTCCAGGTCCGCCACGGCCCGGGCCAGTTCCGGCTCGCGGCGGTCCACCAAAAAGACCTTGGCCCCGGCGGGCGGGGCCGGCACGCCGCGCTCGGGCTTCACGTCCAGGCGGCCGCGCTTGGGCACGCGCTGGCGCACCTTGATGGTCCGGTGCCAGGGCTCGTCCTCGTAGCCCAGACGCAGCAGGTCGCCGGGCAGCAGCTCCTCGCGGGTCTGGAAATGGATGCGCAGCTGCGGCCGGTCGCTGCCCTTGGCCTTGGCCTGCTCGCGCTGGAGCGCCCCCAGGAACAGGCCCGAGCCCGTGTCCGCGCCCCGGTCCACGGGCTGGCGCGGCCGCTGGGGCAGGAATCCGGCATGGGTGCCGGGCCGTCCCAGGGCCTGGGCCAGCAGGCTTTCGGCCGCCTTGCGGGCCTCGGGCGTGTGGCCCTCGTCGCGCAGCAGGCGGTAGGCCTTCACCGTGTAGAACACATAGTGCGGCCCTTTTTTGCGGCCCTCGATCTTCCAGGCGCGCACCTTGGGCACGTCCAGGAGGGTGCGCGTGAGCACGTCCAGGGACAGGTCCAGGCAGGAGAACAGCCGCTCTGGCCGGGCCTTGGGCCCGCCCTGGCGGTAGAGGCGGCGGCAGGGCTGCACGCAGCGGCCGCGCAGGCCGCTCTTGCCGCCCAAGAAACTGCTCCACCAGCAGCGGCCCGACACGCAGTAGCAGAGCGCGCCGTGCACGAAGAGCTCCAGGTCCAGGCCCTGCGGGCAGGCGGCGGCCAGGGCCTTGATCTCGTCCAGGTTCAGCTCGCGGGGCAGGACCACGCGGCTGGCCCCCAGGTCCAGGGCCGAGCGCAGGGCCGCGGCATGGGTCAGGTTGGCCAGGGTGGAGAGGTGGATTTCGCCCGCGAATCCGGTCTGGCGGGCCAGGTTGACCATGCCCGGGTCCTGGACGATGAGGGCGTCGGGCCGCACCAGGCGGTTGAGCCGGTCCAGGAGCCGCCCGGCGGGCTCGGGGTCCCCGGGCTTGAGCAGGGTGTTCATGGTCACATAGACCCGCGCGCCCTGGTCGTGCGCCAGGTTTGCCAGGCGGGACAATTGGCTGATAGAGAAGTTTTCGGCCTGCATCCGGGCCGAGAAATGCTTGAGTCCCAGGTACACGGCGTCGGCGCCAGCCGCCAGGGCGGCCAGGAAGGCCTGGGCGTCCCCGGCCGGGGCCATGATTTCAGGTGTGTTGGTCTGCATTGACGCCAGAGGATTGTCCATGACGCGACGGAATTGCCGCGAGATGAGCGTAGGGGAACTGACCCCGCTTGGTCAATGGGAAAGGCCCGGGGAGTTCTTCCGGCTCCGGCTGGAAGGCGAGGGCTTCGCCCGCTGGACCCCGGGCCAGTTCGTCATGCTCCGGCCCCTGGCCTGGGGTCCGGAGATCCTGTGGGGGCGGCCGTTCTCCATTGCCGGGGCGGATGCAGGCGGTGTGGAGATATTCTTCCAGGTGGTGGGCCGCGGCACGGCACGGCTGGCGCAGCTGGCCCCGGGCGAGGGGGTGGCGGTCTGGGGACCTCTGGGCAACGGTTTTGCCCTGGAGCCCGGCGTCCCCGTCCTGATGCTGGCGGGCGGGGTGGGCCTCGCGCCCTTCCTGGGTTACGCGGCCGCGCATCCGCAGCCCGCGGACCTGGACCTGTTTTTCGCCCATCGCCTGCCCCTGGCCTGCTATCCCTATGCGGAATTGGCGGCCACGGTGAAGGCCGAGGCGATGTGCGAGGCCATGCCCGCGGACCTGGAGCGCATCATCGCGCGCATGCGGGAACGCATGGCGGCCATGGCGGGCGCGGGCCTGGTCCTGGCCTGCGGCCCCACGCCGTTCCTGCGCACCGTGCGCCAGGCCGCGCTGGACTTCGGCGTGCGGGCCCAGGTCTCGCTGGAGAACCGCATGGCCTGCGGCGTGGGCGCGTGCCTGGGCTGCGTGTCCAGGGACGCCCACGGCCACCACGTGCAGGTCTGCACCCAGGGGCCGGTGTTCTGGGCCGGGGACGTGGAACTGTAGGAGGGGACCATGGACATGCGCGTGAACCTGGCCGGCCTGGTCCTGAAGAATCCCGTGCTCACGGCCTCGGGCACCTTCGGCTTCGGCCTGGAGTTCGAGGGCTACGGCGACATCGCGAGCCTGGGCGGCATCGTGGTCAAGGGACTGTCGCTCAAGCCGCGCGAGGGCAACCCCATGCCCCGGGTGGCCGAGACGCCCTGCGGCATGCTCAACGCCATCGGCATCCAGAACCCCGGGGTCGAGGTCTTTCTCAAAGACAAGCTGCCCCGCCTGCCCTGGCGCGAGACCGCGATCATCGCCAACCTCTATGCCTGCGACGTGGCCGAGTTCGGCGATTTGGCCGGAGTCCTGGCCGGGGAGGAGGGCGTGGCCGCCCTGGAGGTGAACGTCTCCTGTCCCAACGTGCGCGAGGGCGGCGCGGCCTTCGGCCAGGACCCGCTCCAGATCGTCCGCGTCACCGAGGCCGTGAAGAAGCGCGCCGGGGGCAAGCCGGTCATCGTCAAGCTCTCGCCCAACGTCACGGATATCGGGGCCTGCGCCCGGGCCGCGGAATCCGGGGGCGCGGACGCCATTTCGGCCGTGAACACGCTGCTCGGCATGGCCGTGGACCTGCGCACGCGGCGGCCCCGGCTGGCCAACGTGGTGGGCGGGCTCTCGGGCCCGGCCATCAAGCCCGTGGCCCTGCGCTGCGTGTTCCAGTGCCTCAAGGCCGTGCAGATACCGGTCATCGGCCTGGGCGGCATCGCCTCGGCCGAGGACGCCCTGGAGTTTCTGCTCCTGGGGGCCGCTGCCGTCCAGGTGGGCACGGCCAACTTCCTGCGGCCGGACTTCTCCTTCCGCCTTGTGGAGGAACTGCCCCGGGCCCTGGCCGGGTTAGGGGCCGCGGACCTGGACTCCTTCCGGGGCAGCCTGCAACTGCCCCTTTGAGGAGCGCGATCCGCGCTTGCCACTGGAAGCAAATTGTATTAGGTAGGCTTTCCTTTGCGGAGAGGTGTCCGAGTTGGCTGAAGGAGCACGCCTGGAAAGTGTGTGTACCTTAACGGGTACCGGAGGTTCAAATCCTCTCCTCTCCGCCATTTTGATCTTTTAGGGAAGCCGGACGGCGGGCGATCCGCGAACCCCGTCAGGTCCGAAAGGAAGCAGCGGTACCGGTTGACCCCGGGTGTCCGGCTTCCCTTGAATAAGGGCGTGTCGTGCAACGCGCCCTTATTTTTTTGCCCGCTGCAAGCAACTTTCCCCATAACCAGCCCCATCATCCAACCCAATTTTTTTTGGTGCTTGACTCGTGTTATGAAGTTTGAAATGGTATGCAAGTTCGTCTGATGTCTTCCGGTTTGTTGCCCATCACGCCCGAAAGCAGAGGAGAACCCATGAAACGCATCGCTTCCTTCCTGGCCGCCGCTGCATTGCTGCTCGGCCTGGCCGCCACGGCCTCGGCCCATTTCGGCCTGGTCCTGCCCGACAAGTCCGAACTGGCCCAGGGCGACAAGGCCGTGAACCTGACCCTGGCCTTTCTCCATCCCATGGAGCTGAACGGAATGAACCTGGCCAAGCCCAAGGCCTTCAACGTCTATGTGGAGGGCAAGCCGCAGGATCTGCTCGGCAGCCTCACGGAGACCAAGGTCCTGGGCCACCAGGCCTGGAAGGCCAGCTACGCCGTGAAGAAGCCTGGGGTCTATATTTTCGCCATGGAGCCGCAGCCCTATCCCGAACCAGCGGAGAACAACTACATCGTCCACTACACCAAGACCGTGGTGGCCGCCTTCGGCGAGGAGGAGGGCTGGGACCAGGAACTGGGCCTCAAGGCCGAGATCATCCCGCTGACCCGTCCCTTCGGCAACTACGCGGGCAACGTGTTCCAGGGCCTGGTCAAGTTCAAGGGCAAGGCCGTGCCCAACTGCACCGTGGAAGTGGAAATGTACAACAAGGACGGCAAGTACGAGGCCCCCAACGAGTACATGATCACCCAGGTGGTCAAGGCCGACGCCAACGGCGTGTTCACCTTCGCCTGTCCCAAGGCGGGCTGGTGGGGTTTTGCGGCGCTGAACACCGACGACGCCCAGATCGAGGGCAAGGAAGTGGAAGTGGGCGCCGTGCTCTGGATCTACCTGCACGATTTCAAGACCAAGAAATAGGACCCCTCCCTCATGTGACACAAAGGCCGGGGCATGCCCCGGCCTTTGTGTTCTCGGCGGACCACCGCGCATCAATCGTGCTTGTGGCCGTGTTCACGCTCGTGATGGTGCTCATGCTCGTGGCTGTGCTCGTGGGTATGCCCGTCGTGGGTGTGCACATGGGTATGGGCGTGACTATGGTCATGGGTGTGCACATGACTGTGTCCGTCGCCACCGTGCGCATGGTCGTGCGTATGCTCGGCATCGCCGTGCCCGTGTTCGTGGGTGCCGCCATGTTCATGGGCATGGCCGGATTCGCGCAGCATCTTCTGGTATTTTGTCTCGCTCTTGGGGCCGCAGCCGCAACTGTCGCACATGAGACACCTCCTCGTTGATGGCTGCATCTCATCACTGAAGGCGCAATTTGTCCAGCAGACCCTATGCGGGAGGAGCCGACGCGGGACGGTTTTTCTCCCGTGTAAGCACGCGCTCTTGCTTTACAAAAAGTTGGGGATCGGATAGTTAGCTCGCGAAGCGAATGCCCGCCCGCAGAATTCCCTGCGCCGCCGGACACCGCCACCTGCACATGTATCGGCTGCAAGGCCGTTGTCCAAGGCCCTGAAAGGACTGGGGGAGCAATCATGCTCAGAGCAAACGGAGGGATCATGCTGCGCGGGAAATGGAGTGCGCTGTGGTGTTGCGCGTGGACACTCACTTACATCGGGTTCTTGGCCGCCAACGCCCACGCCGCGGGCTTTGCCCTCTATGAGTGGGGCACCCGGGCCAACGGCATGGGCGGGGCCGTGCTCGCCTCCCGGACCCCGGACGCCTCGGCTGTGGCCTACAACCCGGCCACCATGACGGAGATCGGCTCGGCCTCCATGCTGGCGGGCGCCACGGTCATCACGCCCTCGGTCAAGGTCAAGCTCAACGGCGTGACCACCGAGACGGATCCCCAGACCTTTGTCGTGCCCCAGGCCTTCTACATGCAGCCCCTGTCGGACACGGTCTGGTTCGGCGTGGGCGAGTTCACCCGCTTCGGCCTGGGCACCGAGTTTTCCCGGAGCTGGCCCGGCAACGACAACCTCTACGACGTACAGTTCGACTCCTACTCCGTGCAGCCCACCCTGGCCTTCAAGGCCACGGACGACCTCTCTGTGGGCATCGGCGTGGAGGTCATGAAGGCGGACATCGACATCAAGCGGCAGCTCACAGGCGCGGGCGGCGATTTCGGCATGCACCTGACCTCGGAAGGCTATTCCATCGGCGCCAACCTCTCCCTGTTCTACAAGTTCAACGACGAATGGGCCGCGGGTTTCGTGGCCCGCACGCCCATGAAGCTGGTGGGCGACGGCGACGTGAGCTTCTCCGGGAACATGGGTGCCATCACCTGGAAGCCCGGCGACCTGACCATGAGCACCACCCTGCCGGACAGCTACTCCCTGGGCGTGAGCTACACCCCCACCGAGCAGCTGAGCTTTGAGGCGGACGCCATCTACACCCGCTGGGAACAGTACAAGGAGATGAAGTACGAGTTCGGTGCGGGCACCGGCCTGGGCACCGTGGACTCCATGAAGTACTGGAAGAACGTCTGGCGCTTCCAGCTGGGCGGCGAGTACAAGGCCCTGGACTGGCTGGCCATCCGTGCCGGCTACATCTGGGACCAGGAGCCCATCCGCGACGGCTTCGAGGACTACATGCTGCCCTCCAACGACCGCCAGCTCGTGACCACGGGCCTGGGCTTCACCTGGGACAACTGGACCTTGGACCTTTCCTACATGTACCTCTGGACCCTGGACCGCAACGGCGTCAAAATCGCCAATGCCGGTACTCCCTTCGGCGGCGGCGGCACCGCGGACTTCCAGGACAACCACGCCCACCTCATCGGCACGTCCATCGGCTACACCTTCTAGCCGCCGTTCTCCGGATGCACAGGACGGGGGGCTTCGGGCCCCCCGTTTTCTTTCCCCGCCCCGCGTGCTAGCCAGGGCGCGAGGAGCCGTCATGATCGAGGCCGCGCGTCTGTCCTTTGCCTATGACCGGGGCGTCCGCGCCCTGGCGGAGATGGACTTCCGCATTCCCGCCGGGAGCCTGGCCGTGGTGGCCGGGGCCAACGGCAGCGGCAAGTCCACGCTCCTGTCCCTCCTGGCCGGGCTGGAGACGCCCGCGTCCGGCAGCCTGCGGCTGGGGGATTTCCTGCTGCCCGGCCAGGAGGCCGCGGCGCGCCGCCTGGCCCGTCTGGTGGTCCAGGACGCGGACCTGCACATCCTGGGTGCGACCCTGGCCGAGGACCTGCTCCTGGGCCGGGAGCAGGACGGTCCGGCAGCGGCCCGGGCCATGGCCCGGCGCTTCGGCCTCCTGGAGCACTGGGACAGCCCGGTGCAAACCCTGTCCTACGGCATGCGCCGCAAGCTCTGTCTGGCCGGGGCCCTGTTGGACGGCCCCCGGCTGCTCCTCCTGGACGAGCCCTTTGCCGGGCTGGATCACCCCGGAACGCGCGAGATGCGCGCCATCCTCCAGGACAACCGGAAGGCGGGCCTGACCCAGGTCCTGAGCACCCACGACCTGGACCCCGTGGCCGACCTGGCCGACCTGCTCCTGGTGCTGGAGCGCGGCCGCCTGGCGCTCTGCGGGGCTCCGGCCGAGGTCCTGCCCGGGCTGCGCGGCCTGGGCGTGCGGCCGCCGTGTTCCTGGCTGGCCGGGCGCGGCCTGGAGTATCCGGATGCCTAGCGCGGCCCGGCTCCTGGGCCTGGACCCGCGGCTCAAGCTGGCCTGGGCCCTGCTGGCCGGGGCGGGGATCTGGTGGAGCGGCGCGGCCGGGCTCTGGGCCTGGCTGGCGGCGCTGAGCTGGCTTGTGTCCGCCCTGCGGCCCCTGTGGCGGCGGGGCCTGCGCCTGCGAGGCGGCCTGGGGTTCGTCCTGTTCTGGGGTCTGCTCAAGGCCGGGCTGGACCTTTGGGCCGGGGCGGCCTGGACCCAGGCCGCGGCGGGCGGCGCGCTCCTGGCCCTGCGGCTCTTCTGCCTCCTGCTCCTGGGCCTGATCCTGGCCCTGTCCACCCCGCCGCGCCAGTGCGGCCTGGCCCTGTCCTGGGCGGGCCGGCCGCTGCTCGGATCCCGGGCCTGGGAACCGGCCCTGGCCCTGGCCCTCATGGTGCACTTCCTGCCCCTGGGCTGGCGGATCATGGGCCAGGTGCGCCGGACCCTGGCCCTGCGCTGTCCGCATCTGCCCCTGACCCGGCGCTGGCTGGTGTTCGCCTCGGCCGTGGTCCGCAACCTGGCCCGCCGCTCCTGGGAGCAGGCCGTGGCCGTGGCCGCCCGCGGGCTGGACCGGGACGAGGTCTGGCGACGGAAGTTCCCCGCGCCGGGAGTGGAGTGGCTGTGGGCTGCGGGGCTACTGGCCGGGCTGGCTGTCCTGTCGTTTGTTTGAGACGTCCCAGCGCAGGAGGGTGAGCAGGGCCAGGACGAAAAGTCCGGTGTCGCGGGCCATGGACCAGGCCAGGCCGCCCTTGGCCATGGGATCGGAATGGAAGCAGCCGCAGGAGATGTCCAGGCCGCGGGCCAGGGCCGAGCCCTCGGCGGCCAGAAAACCCGCCAGCATGAGCGCGACCAGCAGGGCGGCCCCGGAGGCGGCGCGGTTCAGGATCAGGGCCAGGCCGCAGAGAAGTTCCAGCCAGGGGAGCAGGGCCGCGGTCCAGACCGCCACGGCCGGGCCGGTGAGGTGGTAGTTCAGGATGACCTGGACGAAGTCGCCGGGGTGCAGGAGCTTGTCCGCGCTGGCGGCCACGAAGAGCACGCCCAGGCCCAGGCGAATGAAGAGGCCGACGCGTTTCATTGCGAGACCTCCAGCGGCCCGCGGGTCATGATCCAGCCCTCGATGCCGTCCTGCATGACCGCCACGGTGAGTCCCTTGTCCGCCAGCGCGTGGGCCACGGCGTGGCTCAGGCCGCAGGCCAGGCTGTCGCAATAGACCACGATGGTCTTGTCCCTGGGCAGGCCGTCGGCCGCGCCGGCCTGGGCCTGTTCGGGCGTGATGTTCAAGGCCCCGGGCACGTGGGCCAGGGCGAAGTACTTGGCGGCGCGGGCGTCCACGAACACGGCCTTGCCCTGGCGCAGGAGGTCCGCGGCCGCCAGGGGCGAGAGCGTGGCGTAGGGGAGCGTTCCGGGAGTCTGGCGCAGGACCTTGAACAGGGGCAGGCCGTCGGGGCGCAGGGCGTTGGCGGCCAGGCCCAGGGCCAGGGTCAGGAGCAGGAGATACCCGGCTTCGCGCAGGGTGCGCAGCGGCGTGATTTGCATGGAGGCTTCATACAAAACGCTTGGCGTTCTTGCAATGGCGGCTGGGGGGAGATACGGAGGAAAAGCGAGGAGGAGCCTATGCGCCAGTTGACCGCCCAGGAGGCCCACGCCCTGCTCGACACCGGGGACATGGCCGGACGCACCCTGCTGGATGTGCGCCAGCCCTTCGAATACCAGGAAATGCACATCCCCGGGGCCAGGCTCGTGCCCCTGGCCGAACTGCCCGACCGCCTGGAGGAGATCGACAAGACCAGGCCCGTGCTCGTCTATTGCCGCTCCGGCCACCGCAGCGCGGCCGCCGCGGGCATTCTCGAATCCAACGGCTTCGACGTGTTCAACCTTCAGGGCGGCATCTCGGCCTGGCAGGGGGCCGCGGCCGTGGGCGAGCCGCACCAGGGGCTGGAGTTCTGCCTGGGGGCCCAGGACGCGGCGTCGGTCTGGCTCCTGGCCTGCGGCCTGGAGATGGTGCTCCAGGAGTTCTACGAGGATTTCATGTCCCGGGCCGAGACCCAGGACCTGCGCCTGGCCTTCCGCCAGCTGGCCGGGTTCGAGGTCCGGCACCGCGAGCGCATCTACCGCCTGTACGCCAAGGGCCGGCCCGGGGCCCTGGAGCGCGAGGCCTTCGAACTGGAGGCCCGGCGGCGCATTCCCATGGATCACAGCGGCCACCTGGCTGAGGGCGGGGTGGAGCCCCGGCGCTTTGCCGAGGAAAGCGGCCTGCGCGTCAAGGATGCGCGCGACGCCCTGGAGCTGGCCATGCAGTTCGAGGCCCAGGCCCTGGACTTCTATTCGCGTTGCGCCCGGGGCGCGGATTCCGGCGAGGCGGCCGGGGCCATGCGCCAGATGGCCCAGGAGGAGCGCGCCCACCTGCGCATGGTGGCCGGGCTCCTGGAGCGCCAGGCCGGGATCGCTCCGCAGGTCCCCGGCGAGTGATGCGCTGCGGGTCTCAGTTCCCGCCCAGAACCCCGGAATAGAGCCGGTCCAGCATGGGGCCGGGCAGGGCCGACCGCCAATGGCCCAGGGCCTCGGCCAGGGCCCAGGCCCCCAGCAGGATGCCCGCGGCTCCCAGACAGAGCCAGAGCCAGGAGATCCGGCGTCCGGCCAGGCGCACGGACAGCGCACCGGACGGACAGTTGGCCGCGCACTGGCCGCAACCGATGCATTCCGTGCCCCGCATGCCCGTCCTGGACTGGATGCGGAGGCCTGCCGGGCAGCGCCGCTCGCATTGGCTGCAGCCCGTGCAGGCCTCGTGTTCGCGGCGCACGGCCGTGGGTCCGGCCAGGGCCGCCAGGCCCAGGAGCGCACCGTAGGGGCAGAGCCAGCGGCACCAGGCGTTGCGGAAGACCAGCCCCAGGGCCGCCAGTCCGGCCAGCGCGGCCAGGGCGGTGGCGCTGGGCGCCAGCCAGAAGCGGAGCAGACGGGCGTCGGCCGTGATGTTGTAGGGGCTGAACAGGAATTCGTTGAGTCCGTCCAGGTCCATGGCAGCGATCTGCGCCAGGAAAAAGGCCAGGAGCAGGAATTTCAGCGTCCCCAGGACCAGGCCCAGGCTGCGCGGCCCGCGCCGCCCCAGGCCCATCTTCCGTCCCAGATCCCCCAGGGTCTCGCTGAGCAGGCCCACGGGGCAGACGTGGCCGCAGAAGCTCCGGCGCAGGAGCCAGGACGCGGCCAGGGCGGCCAGGAGAATGGTCAGCCCGGCGGGATGCACGGGGTCCCAGCCCCCGCCCGCCAGCAGCCGCTTGAGGCCCAGGGCCGCGGCAATGGGCAGGAAGCCCTCCGCCACCGGCGGCCGGGACACGGCCGGACCCTGGCCCGCCACGTGGAGCAGATGGAAGAAGAGACGCACCCCGCCTGCGATGCAGACGAGGGCGAAGGCCAGCCGGACGCTCCGGCGCAGGGCCGCCGGTTTTCTGAACACGAACACGGTCCTCCTTGTCTCCCGCGCAACACGCGGGCCGCGCGCAGCGCGCGAAGGGGCCTTCTACGCTCCAAGCCCCGGTCAGGCAAGCGCGGGCTAGGAGGCTGCGGCGGAGCGGCGGACCCGCAGCAGGCGGGCGTTGGGCAGGACGATGCCCGCGACGATGAGCGCGGCCCCGCCCAGTTGCACCAGGGCCACGTCCTCGGCCAGGAGCAGGTGCGCGGCCGTGAGCGTGGCCACGGGTTCGAAGGTGGAGAAGATGGAGGTCCAGGCGCTGCCGACCCTTTCGATGGCCGCGTAGAGGAGCGAAATGGCCAGGGCCGTGGGCACCAGGCCCAGGACCAGACCCAGGCCCAGACGCCGGGGCTCGGCTTCCAGCAGGCCCTGGGGGCCGTTCCAGAGGGTGAAGCCCAGGGCCGTGAACAGGATCACGTAGAACGTGGCCCGCAGGGGCTCCTCGCCGCGCAGCAGGAACTGCACCAGAAGGAGGTAGCCTGAGAACACGGCCATGGCTCCCAGCGCCAGCATCAGGCCCGGCCCGGACAGGCCCTTGCTGAAGGCGTCCTGGAAGACCAGGCCACAGCCGCCCATGACCAGGGCCAGGGCCGCCACGGTGCAGCGGTCCAGGCGCTGGCCCAGCAGCGGCACGGCCAGCAGGGTCACGGCCACGGGATAAAGGTAGAAGACCAGGGCCGTGGTTGAGGCGGGCAGCCGCTCCAGGGCCAGGAAGAACAGGCTGCTCTGCACGAAGTAGATGGAGCCGAGCAGGGCGGCCTTGGCCAGGAGCCGTGGCGTGGGCCGCAGCAGGCCGGGCCGCCGCAGCCCCAGCCAGGCCAGGAGCAGGAGCGCGCCGAAGACGAAGCGCTGCTGGAGCATGGTGGGGGCGTCCAGGCCCAGGTCGTAGCCGAGCTTGGCCAGCACGGCGATCATGCCGAAGCAGACGGCGGAAATCACGGAATAGCAGAGGCCGCGGAGCATGTTCCCTCCCAGGGGGAGCGGACCTTACTCCGAATCGGGGCGTTCGCCAAGCAGGCGGAACAGGGCCAGGTATTCCTGGTTGCCCTTGGGGCCGGTGATCCCGGCCGGGGCCAGGCCGATGAGTGACAGGCCCAGGGTGCGGCAGAAGGCGACGACGCTGTCGATGGCCTCCTGGCGGTCGGCCTCCCCGCGCACCACGCCTTTGTCCGTGCGGCCCGGCCCCAGCTCGAACTGGGGCTTGATGAGCAAGGCCGCCAGCCCGCCCGGCTTGAGGAAGCGCAGACATCCGGCCAGGACTTTGGTCACGGAGATGAAGGACACGTCGGCCGTGATCAGGTCCACGGCCTCGGGCAGGAGGTCCGGGGCCGGGTCCTTGAGGTTCACACGCTCCAGGACCACCACGCGCTGGTCCTGGCGCAGGCTCCAGTGGAGCTGGCCGTAGCCCACGTCCGCGGCATAGACCCGGGCCGCGCCGAACTGGAGCAGGCAGTCGGTGAAGCCGCCGGTGGAGGCCCCGGCGTCCAGGCAGACGAGGCCCGCGGGGTCGAGCCCCAGCTCCTCGATGGCCGTGAGCAGCTTGAAGCCGCCCCGGCTCACGAAGCGCTCCCGGCCCGCCACCAGGAATTCGGTGTCCGGCGGGAACATCTGGCCGGGCTTGGCCACCGGGGTCTTCTGGCCGCGCACCATGGCGAAGACCTGGCCGGCCATGATCAGGCGCTTGGCCTGCTCGCGGCTTTCGGCCAGGCCCTGGGCGGCCGTCAGCTGGTCCGCGCGCTCCCGGCCCGCCACGCTATCTCCGGGCCAGGCCCAGGCGCTCCACCACCTTGGCCGCGGCCGCGGCCGTGTATTCCTCGGCCGAGAGCCGGGCCTTGTCCTCGGGCGCGATGATGAGCTCGGGCCGGTTGGAGAGTCCGGGTTTGGGCGTCACGCCGAATTCGGCCGGGAAGGCGTTCTGGAAGTACTGGTCCTGGAAGCCGATGAACTTGAGGTGGTGGGCCGTGGCGTCCAGGATGCAGAGCTCCTGGTCCGTGACCAGGCCCAGCTCCCTGGCCCGCCGCGCCCCGGCCAGGCATTCCCCGCCCTGGGTGCAGGCGATGTGGCCGTGGCGGTTGGCCAGGAGCATGGAGTCCATGATGGCCTGCTCCGTGACCTGGATCACCTGGAAGGAGCGGGGGCCGCCCAGGGCCTCGTAGCGCTCGGCGAAGTGGCGCACGCGCGGGAAGGACACCGGGTTGCCGATCATGGCGGCCTGGGCCACGCTGGGCGTCACCGTCACGGCCTCGTAGCGGCGCTTGGCCGGGTCGTCCACGGCGTAGTAGCGATAGACCGGGTCCGCGTGGTGCGACTGGACCCCGAACATGCGCGGCAGGGTCTCGATGATGCCCAGGTCCAGGAGCTTGAGGAACCCGGCCATGACCGCGGTGATGTTGCCCGCGTTGCCGATGGGCACGAACACGCACACGCCGGAGAGGTCCCAGCCCCGCCACTGGGCCACCTCGAAGGCGTAGGACTCCTGGCCAAGGATGCGCCAGGCGTTCTTGGAGTTGAGCAGGGCCACGCGGTAGTTGTCGGCCAGGTGCTCCACCACCTTCATGCAGTCGTCGAAGACCCCGGGCACCTCCAGGACGATGGCCCCGCTGCCCAGGGGCTGGGCCAGTTGCTGGGGCGTGACCTTGCCGTGCGGCAGGATGACCACGCTCTTGATGGGCCCGCCCACGTAGGCGGCGTAGAGCGCGGCCGAGGCCGAGGTGTCGCCCGTGGAGGCGCAGACCGTGAGCACTTGGTCCCAACCCTGGGTCCGGATGCAGGACTTGAGGAAGCTGAAGGCGCAGGCCATGCCACGGTCCTTGAACGAGGCGCTGGGGTTCTGGCCGTCGTTCTTGTAGGCCGTGCGCAGGCCCGTGACCTGGCGCAGGGCCGGGCTGGACTCCACCATGGGCGTGTTGCCCTCGCCCAGGCAGACGATGTCTTCGGGCTCCAGCACCGGGGCCATGAGTTCGTAGAAGCGGAACACGCCGCGCAGGGCCGGGTGTTTGCTGGCCGCGCGCTCGTCGAAGATGCGCCGCCACTCCAGGCCGCTGCGGGTCTTGAGCCGGTCGAAGGCCGTGTCCCGCAGCAGGAACACGCCGCCGCATTCCGGGCAGGTGTAGAGCAGTTCGCTGATGCCGAAGGTCTTGCCGCAGCCCAGGCAGACGTATTCCATCGCGCCGCGGTAGGTGGGGAACTGACGGTCCATGCGTGTCTCCGAAGTGCGGTTAGGGCCAGACGCGGGGCGCGCAGAGGATGACCATGACCGCGCCCAGGCTCAATTTCACGGTGGCGCCGAAGGCTTTGCCCCAGAAAGCGCCCCAGGCCGCCTGCCGGGCCTCGGCCAGAGGGCGGCGGTGGGTCAGCTCCAGGATCAGACAGCCGATGAAGGCCCCGGCCAGGGAGCCAAGGAGCGCGCCCAGGCCGAAGAGGAAGGGCGCGCCGAGCACGGCCCCGGCGATGGCCCCGATGATGCCGCCCAGGTTGCCGCGGCCGCTGGCCCCGTATTTCTTCGCGCCCCAGACCTGGGCCGCGAACTCGGCCCCCTCGCCGGCCAGGGCGATGCCCAGGAGCAGGGCCAGAAAGAGCCAGGTGAGGCCGTCCGGGGCCGCCGGGTGGAGCCATTTCCAGACCGCGGCCAGGGCCAGCACCAGCCAGTTGGCCGGCAGGCTGAACAGGTGCAGGAAGAGCACCGCCCCCAGCAGGCCCAGGAAGAGCGCGGCCCAGACGTAGTCCATGCTAGGCGTTCCTCAGGTCCAGCACCCGTTTGGCCTTGCCCTCGGCCTGGGGGATGGCGTTGTGCTGCACCAGCTCCACCTTGGGCGTCACCAGGAGCTCGTCGCGCAGGCGGTCGGTGATTTTTTTCTGGAGCTTCTGCAGGACGCGCATGTCCTCCACGAAGAACTCCTCCTTGATCTCCACCTTGACCCGGATCTGGTCGATGTACTCCACGGTGAACAGTTCGATGAGGTAGTTCTGGCCCACCTCGGGCATGGCCATGAGGACCTGCTCCACCTGCATGGGGTAGATGTTCACGCCCTTGATGATGAGCATGTCGTCGGTCCGGCCTGCGATGCGGTCGATGCGGCGGTGGGTCCGGCCGCAAGCGCACTCGCCGGGCAGGAAGCGGGTCAGGTCGCGGGTGCGGTAGCGCAGGACGGGCATGCCCTGGCGGGTGAGCGTAGTCATGACCAGCTCGCCCACCTCGCCTTCGGCCACGTGCTCGCCGGTCTCGGGGTTCACGATCTCGGCCAGGTAGGCGTCCTCCCAGAGGTGCATGCCGTTCTGGCGCTCGCACTCGAAGGCCACGCCCGGGCCGTTCATCTCGGTGAGGCCGTAGGAGTTGAAGGCCTTGAGGCCGAGCAGTTCCTCCACCCGGCGGCGCACTTCCTCGGTGTGCGGCTCCGCGCCCACCAGGGCGATGCGCCAGGAGAGCGAGGCCGGATCGATGCCCTCGCCCTTGAGAAAGGAGGCGAAGTACAGGGCGTAGGACGGGATGATGTGCACGGCCGTGACCTGGAAGTCGCGGATGAGCTTGATCTGGCGCTTGGAGTTGCCCGCGCCCGCCGGGATGGTCAGGCAGCCGAGCTTCTCGGCCCCGAAGTGCATGCCCAGGCCGCCGGTGAACAGGCCGTAGCCGCTCATGTTCTGGAACACGTCGCCCTTGCGCATGCCCGTGGCGAACATGCAGCGGGCCACCAGCGAGGCCCAGCGGTCGATGTCGGCCTGGGTGTAGAACACGGCCGTGGGCGAGCCCGTGGTGCCCGAAGAGGCGTGCAGGCGCACGAACTCGTCCTTGGGGCGGCAGAGCATGCCGTAGGGGTACTGGGAGCGAAGGTCGGATTTGGTGGTGAAGGGGATGCGGCGCACGTCGTCAACGCTGCGGATGTCCTCGGGCCGGACCCCGGCCTCGGCCAGGCGCTGGCGGTAGAAGGGCGAGTTCTGGGCGTTCTCCACCACGGCCCGCAGGCGCTCGGCCTGGAGACGGAGCAGGTCCGCCCGGGGCAGGGATTCCACCGGATCGTAATACATGAAGCCTCCCGGCGTGTTTATTCGTAAGGCGATTCAGAGGGATAGGGAGTGGCGCTCAGGTTTTCGAACGCCGTGTACTTCTTGTGGAAGAAGAGCTCCACCTCGCCGACGGGGCCGTTTCTCTGCTTGCCGATGATGATCTCGGCGATGCCCGCCTTGGGGTTGTCGTCCTTCTTGTTGTAGAACTCGTCGCGGTAGAGGAAGATGATCACGTCCGCGTCCTGCTCGATGGCGCCCGATTCGCGCAGGTCCGAGAGCATGGGCCGC
>JAWRKD010000038.1:0-11854 GCA_040307135.1 Desulfovibrionaceae bacterium | reverse complement strand
CTCCATCCTCGCCACCTGCACAACCGCCTGCCCCGTGAAGCCCATGAGCCGCGTGAACTTGGGCCAGCGCGGGTCCGGGGCAGCCAAATCCGCGCGCAGGGCCAGGACGTGCGTCTTGCCCAGCCGCGCGGCCTCGGCCCGCAGCCAGGCCGCGTCGTCCTGCAGGCGCTCCAGCACCCTTGGCCCGAACCGGCACAGCTCCAGGTGCACCTCCAGGTTGTCCGCGCCCTGGGCCAGCGCGCCCCAGCCATAGACCCCGCGGCCGTCGAACAGCTCGTAGAAGCGGTAGCGCGAAAGCTCCGGCAGATAGGCCAGGGCCTCGGGGATTTTTGCCACGCGGCGCAGGCTCATTTCTCCCTCGCAAAGGGGTTGAAGTCGTTCACCGTGCGCTGCGGCAGCCGGCCCGGACGCGGCGGCCGGAAGCCCACGCTGAAGTAGCGGAAGGCGTCCGTGGCGTGGCTGGTCCAGTCGTGCACGGGCAGGGGGTGGAAGGTGTTCATGCGCTCGGAGAACTCCCGGCGGTAGTGGCGCAGGGCCTCGATGCCCTGCTCGCAGGCCCGGGCGTCGAAGCGGCACCGGGGCAGGAGCATGCGCACGGCGTTGATGCCGTCCACCAGCGGGATGTTGGGGCAGACGTCGAAGCGCAGGCCCAGCGCCGCGGCCGTCTCCAGCCGCGACTTGCCCGTGCCCAGCTCGCGCACGCGCACGTCGTGGGGCGCGATGTGGCGGCCATAGACGTAGGGCCGGGCGTCCAGCTCCTTCACGTAGTGGTCCAGGCCCACGCCCGAGCACTCGTAGTAGTCGATGAAGCGGAACTCCCCGCCCGGCGCGGCCTGGCAGAACCAGATGGCCGTGGAGTCGGACATGCCCAGGTCCCAGGCCGTGTGCACGGGCAGGCCCGGGTCGTGCGGCGCGGCCCCGATGCGGCCCGAACGCTCCAGGTCGGCCATGAGCCCGCCGAAGTAGGCCCCGCGCACCGCGGCCGTGAACGAGCACTCGAACTCCTGCTCGTATTCCTCGGCGCTCATCTCGCGGCGCGCGGCGGCCAGCTCGTCCGGGTCCAGCACGTCCGTGTCCGTGGCGCGGTAGAGGGCCGCGAACCAGCCCTTCTCGCGCTGGGCGCGGCGGTAGAGGTCGTAGAGCGCGTTGCGGCCCTGGGGCGTGCCGATGAAGAGCGCCCAGCCCTTGCGGTCCGTGAGCGCCGGGCGGATGACCTCGGTCCAGACCCGGATCGGCATCTGGGCCACCTCGTCGAAGACCACGCCGTCCAGATAGACCCCGCGCAGGGAGTCCGGGTCGTTGGCCCCCAGGAGCCGGATGCGCGCGCCGTTGGCCAGGTCCACGCGCAGCTCGGTCTCGGAGAAGCGCGCCCCCTCCACGCCCGAGCCCGGGCCGAGAAAGCGCTTGAGCGCGTCCCAGGCCACGGTCTTGGCCTGCTTGAAATAGGGCGCGATGTAGGCCCCGCGCCAGTCGTCGCGCTCCGTGGAAAGCGCCGCGGAGATGAGCCGGTTCACCGAGAGCGTGGTCTTGCCGAAGCGGCGGTGGCAGACGAGCACAGAAAAGCGCGCCAGCCCGGCCTCGATCCCGGCCTGCCAGCGGTGCGGGACGTAGAGCGCGGACACGGTCACGGCGCGGCCCTCCGGGCTTTCAGTTCGTCGCGCAGCTCCTGGAGCGCGGCCTGGACCCCGGCCAGGCGCTCCTCCACGCGCTCCAGCTTCACGGCCGTGGCCTGGGCGTCCTCCACCCGGCGCTCCACGCGGCAGAGCTGGTCCTCGGCCGAGCGCACCCGGGCCGAAAGCCCGGAGACCAGCGCCACGGCCACGGCCAGGGCCGAGGCCACGGACAGCAGCGTGCCCAGGTCGATGCGCCGCTCCAGCCGCCAGTGGCCCGAAGGCTCGCGCACCAGGGTCATTTCCGCTCCCCCTGGAGCGCGTCGCGCAGCCCGCGCACGGCCCCGGGCAAATAGTCGCCGATCTTCTTGACCCCCAGCACCGCGGCCACGATCCAGAAGGTGATCTCCAGGAACCACTGGGGCAGCCGCTCCCAGCTGGCCAGCACGCGGGCCGCGTCCTCGGGGCAGAAGCCGCTCCAGACGAAGAACCCGATCCAGGCGAAGAAGAGCACGTCGTCCTTCCAGCCCGCGTTCTCCAGCTGCTTCATCTCCCACTCGTGGTTGAACTCCGCGTCGGACTGGGCCAGGCGCATGCGGTTCTCCATGACCGCCTTTTTCAGGGCCTGGCGGTCCTTGAGATGCTCGGACACGCCATTGATGAGCGTGCCGGCCACCCCGGCAATGGCCGTGACAATGGGCAGCATGGCTCCCCTCCTTGTTGCGGCGAGGCTACACCGGGTTTTCGCCGGCCGCGGGAATCGGCGGGAAAATGGCGGGAAAAAGCATGGAATTGGCGCATTGACAGGCCACGTCCTGTGGCCTGCCCTGCGGGCCGCCGTCGCTTCGCTCGGCGGTCCATTTCCGCTGTCCTGCGGAAATGTGACAGGCCCCGGGACGCCACACCCTCCCCATTGACTCCCCGGCCCCTCGCTGGTAGGAACCTGAACCTGTAACACGTCAAAATATATCATCATCCGACGAGGCTCCCGTGATCCAATTCCTCAAGCTCGTACTCTCGTTCGCGCCCTGGCTCTCCTTCCTCATCATCGCCCACGGCAGCATGTTCCGGCTCAAGCTGGGCCTGGCCGTGGCCCTCCTCCTCACTGTGGCCATGGGCCTGGCCAAACTCCACCGCGGCGTGATCCTCTGGGTGGGCCTGGCCTTCTTCGCCTACGCCAGCGTGGCCGTGTTCGGATTCCAGCACATGTGGACCATCCGCTTCATGGGCGTGCTGGCCAACGGGGCCCTGGCCCTGGGGACCTGGTACGGCGTGCTCGCGGGCAACCCCTTCACCCTGGAATACGCCAAGGAGCACACCGACCCCTCGCACTGGAAGCACCCGGCCTTCATCCGCGCCAACATGGTCATCACCTCGGTCTGGGGCGCGAGCTTCACCGTGAACGCGCTCCTGGCCCTGCTCGGATCCCTGGACATGATGGAGGGCCTGGCCAAGGAGCTGGCCTCCTACGCCGTGCTCCTGGGCACCTGCGTGTTCACGGTCTGGTACCCCGAGTACGCCAAGCGCAGGGCCATGGCCGCGGAGGCCGCCCGCAACTAGCCGTTGACTTTGGACGGACTTGGCCCGAGAAGCGGATGCGGAGGCATGCCATGACGTCCGTGCTCGTGAAGACCGCCATCCTGCTCACCCTGTCCAACGTGTTCATGACCGTGGCCTGGTACGCCCACCTCAAGAACCTGGCGCACCGGGCCTGGTGGGTGGCGGCGCTTTTGAGCTGGGGCGTGGCGCTCTTCGAATACCTCATCCAGGTGCCGGCCAACCGCCTGGGCTACACGGCCCTGACCCTGCCGCAGCTCAAGATCCTGCAGGAAGTGATCAGCCTCTCGGTGTTCGCGCCCTTCGCCCTGTTCTACATGGGCCAGCCCCTCAAGCTGGACTACCTCTGGGCCTGCCTCTGCCTGCTGGGCGCGGTGTACTTCATCTTCCGGTCGTAGAAAAAGAAAGGGCAGGGACCCGGAGGCCCCTGCCCGCGCCCTCGCCGCGGCCTGTTCCGGCCGCGCTCAGCCCTGATAGTTGCCCGGGAACAGCCGCTTGAACCCCGCGTCCACCCGCGCCACGAAGGAGGGGTCGCGGCGGCAGGGGTCGTGGTAGCGCGGGTCGCGGATCATGCCCCGCAGCTCCTCCAGGCCCAGGGCCTGGGGGCCTTCCGCGCCCTGGTGGCGCAGGCTGCCCTCCAGCACCAGCGGGGCCACGCGGGACAGGGCGTTGATGATCACGGCCCGGTCGGCGGCCCCGGTCTGGTCCAGGGCCTCCAGCAGCTCCTCGCCGCCCAGGGACAGGGCGGCCCGGCGGGCGTCCTCCACCACCTGCCGGGCGCGGCCGCCGTGCTCCTGGCGCAGGCGGCCGAGCTCGTCCTCGCGCAGGGCCGCGCTCCGGTCGCGCAGGTCCCGGGCCGCGCGCATGTTGAGCGGCAGGAACCAGGCGTAGAGCCCGGCGGCCTGCCCGGCCGTGAGGCCCAGGTCATAGGCCGCGGCCCGGAAGCCGTCGAGCACGTCCTGGTCCGGCTCGAAGCCCTCGTCCAGGGCGATGTCCGGGAAGGCGTAGTCCTCGGGCTTTTCCGGACGCCCGGCCGGGGCGGCCTCCTTGCGGCCCAGGATGCGCTGGGCATGGGCCAGGGCCTTCACGGCCTCGTCCTTGCTGGCGTACTTGGCCAGGGCCGGGTGCTCGCGCAGGGGAATGCTCCGCTCCACCCCGTCCTCGCCGCGCCAGTCCACGGTCCAGTCCGGGGGCAGGGTCTGACGCCAGTCGTCCTTCACGCTCTGCATGGGTTCCTCCTTGGCCCCGGGTCGTGGCGTCGGAAATCCGGCGCAAGGCACCGCGCCCTGCGCCCGTTCCCGGGTGTGCCGCCCGTCGGGCCTTGCAGATCAACGGTTTTACGGTTCGGCACGGCTCTGGCATTGCCTTCCGTCCAACGGAGGTTCGCCATGGTCCGCAGCCTGTTCCGCGGTCTGTCCCTGGGATTGGTCCTGTTCCTGGCCGCCGTGGCCTTCAACACCTGGGTCTCCATGGTCCAGACCATGTATCCGGCCCGCTAGCGGCCGCCGGACGGGTCGAGCATGGCCCGCACGTGCAGCCACAGGCTCCTGCGCCCGGCGTTGAAGGCCGCGCGCCAGGGGTCCGGCGCGAACGCGCACGTCCTGCCGAATCCCCGCGCCTCCAGATCCTCCAGCACCTTTTCCCCGTCCGCACAGGCGAACAGCCGCTGATAGCAGCCCCGCAGCTCCCGGGCCTGTTCCTCGCGCCGATCCATGGGACCTCCTTCCGGCAGGGCCGGTTCGCGCGAGCCTAGCCCGGGTTTTTGCGGGGTGCGGAGATCGGCGGGAAAAGGGGGGCAAAAAGCATGGAAATGGCGTCTTGACGGGGAGGCGGGTTCTTGCCCGTTCCCCCTGCCGGTGCTAGGGGTTCTCGAACCAGGATACCCCCATGCGTCTCAGCTGGAACGAAATTCGCCAGAACGCCCACGCTTTTGCCCACGACTGGAAGGATGCCCATTACGAAAAGGGCGAGACCCAGTCGTTCTACAATGACTTCTTCAAGGTTTTCGGCGTCACGCGCCGTCGCGTGGCGAGCTTCGAGGCGCCTGTGCGCCGCCTGGGCGACAAACGCGGCTTCATCGACCTGTTCTGGCCCGGCGTGCTCCTGGTGGAGCAGAAAAGCGCGGGCCGCGACCTGAGCAAGGCCAAAGAGCAGGCCTTCGAGTACTTCCCCAACCTCCCGGAATACCAGCTTCCGCAGTACCTGCTCCTCAGCGATTTCCAGACCTTTGAGCTTTATGACCTGGACGCGGGCACGGAGGTCCGCTTCGCGCTCAGGGACCTGCCGCGCCACGTGCAGGACTTCGGCTTCATCCTGGGCGTTCGCAAGCGCGAATTCCGCGACCAGGACCCGGTGAACATCCAGGCCTCCGAAATCATGGGCAGACTGCACGACGCCCTCAAGGCCTCGGGCTATGCCGGGCCGGACCTGGAACGCTTCCTGGTCCGCCTCCTGTTCTGCCTGTTCGCCGACGACACCGGCATCTTCGAACGCGACAGCTTCATGACCTTTCTCCAGGAGCGCACCCGCGAGGACGGCAGCGACCTCGGCCCGTGGCTGGCCCAGGTTTTCGAGATCCTGGACACCCGGCCCGAGCGGCGGCAGAGCAGCCTGGACGAGGACCTGGCCAGGTTCCCCTACATCAACGGCGACCTGTTCCGCGAACGCCTGTCCATCCCGGCCTTTGACTCGGCCATGCGCGCCCTCCTGCTGGAGGCCTGCGCCTTCAACTGGGACGCCATTTCCCCGGCCATCTTCGGCTCCCTGTTCCAGTCGGTCATGGACCGGGACGAGCGCCGCGCCCAGGGCGCGCACTACACCACGGAAAAAAACATCCTCAAGGTCATCCGGCCCCTGTTCCTGGACGCGCTGTGGGAGGAGTTCGCCCGGCTCAAGGCCCGCCGCGGGCCGGGGAAGGCCAAGGCCCTGGGGGATTTCCACGACAGGCTCCGCCGCATGCGTTTCTTTGACCCGGCCTGCGGCTGCGGCAACTTCCTGGTCATCGCCTACCGAGAGCTGCGGCTCCTGGAGCTGGAGCTGCTCAAGGAGCTGCGTCACAAGGGCTATCTGGCCCTGGACGCCTCGGTGCTCTCGCGCGTGGACGTGGACCAGTTCTTCGGCATCGAGATCGGCGAGTTTCCGGCGCGCATCGCCGAGGTGGCCCTCTGGATGATGGACCACATCATGAACAACCGCCTGTCCCTGGAGTTCGGCCAGGCCTATGCCCGCATCCCCCTGGTCACGGCCCCGCACATCCGCTGCGCCGACGCCCTGGAAACAGACTGGGACAAGGTGCTGGCCCCGGAGGACTGTTCTTACGTGTTCGGCAATCCGCCGTTCGTGGGCTCCAAGATGCAGTCGGAAGCGCAACGCGCCCAGGTCAAACAGCTGGCCGCCCTGGGCGGCAGCGGCGGCACCCTGGACTACGTGGCGGCCTGGTTCCTCAAGGCGGGCGCGTACATCCAGCGGGGCAGCGCCTCCATCGGCTTTGTGGCCACCAACTCCATCACCCAGGGCGAGCAGGCGGCCCAGCTCTGGCCCCTGCTCTTCAACCGCTGCGGCCTGGAAATCGCCTTTGCCCACCGCACATTCGCCTGGGGCTCGGACGCCCGTGGCAAGGCCCACGTGCATGTGGTGATCGTCGGCCTGACCCGGCGCGAGGCCCAGCCACAGGCAAAACGGCTCTTCAGCTACGACGACATCAACGGCGATCCCGCGGAAACCCGGCACGTGGCCCTGACGCCCTATCTCTTTGACGCGGGCTCGCTCCAGGACGTGCATCTGGTGGTGCGGGAAGCGGCCCGGCCCCTCAACGGCGCGCCCAAGCTCGTCATCGGGTCCAAGCCCATTGACGGCGGCCGCTACATCTTCACGGCCCCGGAACGGGAAGAATTCCTGGCCCAGGAACCAGGGGCCGAAGCATTCCTGCGGCCCTTTGTGGGAGCCGAGGAATACCTCAACGGCGGCAAGCGCTGGATTCTGGCCCTGCAGGACGCCGAACCCCAGGATTTGCGCGCCCTGCCCCTGGTCCGGGAGCGCATCGCCCAGGTGCGCGCCTGCCGTCTCAAAAGCAAAAGCAAGGGAACCCGCGCCCTGGCCGACACGCCCACAGCCTTCCACGTCACGGTCATCCCGGACGAGCCCTTCCTGGTCATTCCGGAGGTGAGTTCCGAGCGCCGGGAATACGTGCCCATCGGCTGGCTGGAGCCGCCCGTGGTGCCGAGCAATCTGGTGCGCGTGCTCCTGGGCGCGGACCTCTGGCATTTCGGCGTGCTCACCAGCCGCATGCACATGGCCTGGCTGCGCCACATCGGCGGCAGGCTGGAAAGCCGCTACCGCTACTCCATCGGACTCGTGTACAACACATTCCCCTGGCCCCAGGCCTCGAAACAGCAGAAGGAGCGCATCCGCGGCCTGGCCGCGCAGGTGCTGGCGGCCCGGGCCGCGCATCCTGGCGCCACCCTGGCCGACCTCTACGACCCGGACGCCATGCCCAACAATCTGCGCCGCGCCCACCGCGACCTGGACGCGGCCGTGGACCGGCTCTACCGCACCGCCCCATTCCCCACGGACCGCGACCGGGTGGAGCTGCTCTTCGATCTCTACGAGCATCTGCTCGCGCCTCTGGCCGCGCCGGAACAGCCCCGCCGCACCCGCCGCCGGGCATGAAAAAAGGCGGGGCCGGAACCCCGCCTGCGGCGTTTCCGGGGGACTCCCGGCGGGCCTAGCGCGCGGCCGGGACCGTGCCCCGCAGCAGGCCGTTGACCAGTTCCGGGGTCATGGTCCGGGACAGGGGCTGGTTGTCGAATTTGGTGAGGAACACGGAGAACAGGCGGCCGCCGTAGCGCGTGGTGAGCACGAACTCCACGGGATGGCCGCCCAGGCTGCCGGTGACCTCGGACTGGCGGTAGCCGCCGCCCGTGTCCTCGCGATAGACCTTGGCCTCGGCCAGGGGGCCTGCGGGCAGGAGGCGGCGCTCCAGGACCAGGGCCAGGGAGGGCAGCAGGTCGCAGTCCCGGCCGCAGGCGCGCCAGCGCACGGCGCAGCGCTGGTCCAGGCGGGAGTCGCCGCTGCTGGGGCTGGCGCAGAGCACGCGCTCGGCATAGTCCTCGGGGTTGTCCTCCATGCCGGTGGAACAGAAGGCGCGGAACTGGCCCAGCACGGGATAGGGCTGGTCCAGGGCCTGGAGAAAGGCCTGCACCGCCTTGATCTCCTCGTCCTCGGCCCGGGCCGGGAGCGCCGCGGCCAGCGCCAGGGCCAGCGCCAACAGCAGGCAGCCGAAGCCTTTGCGCGCGTCCATGCCTCCTCCTTGCCGGAAACCCCGGCCTTGGGGCCAGCATACCCGCTTGCCCGGCGGCGTGTCTTTATTCCAGCTCGACTTTTGTTCAGAAATCTTCAGGCCACGAAAAAGGCGGGACCTGCACCCCGCTTTCTCTCTCCCTGCCTTTCCGCCTCCACGCGGGCCGCTCAAAAACCGCGGGCGCAAGGCGCAAGAAAAACCCAAGCCCGACGCGTATTGCACATACGCGAGGGTTTGGGTTTTTCGAAGCAACGCCGCGAACGCGGAATTTTCAGCGGCCCGCTAGAATCCGCCCTGGTCCTTCATGTACTTGGCCAGATCGGCCACGCGGCAGGAATAGCCCCACTCGTTGTCGTACCAGACCACGAGCTTGGCCAGGGTCTTGTCCTGGACCCGGGTGTGCTCCTCCTCCACGATGCCGGAGTTGTCGTTGCCCTTGAAGTCCATGGAGACGAGCGGCCGGTTGTTGTAGGCCAGGATGCCCTTGAGCGGGCCCTCGGCCGCGGCCTTGAGCGCGGCGCGTAAGGCGTCGGTGTCGGCCTCGCGCTCCAGCACGCAGGCCATGTCCACCAGCGAGACCGTGGGCGTGGGCACGCGCAGGGAGTAGCCGTCGAAGCGGCCCTTCATCTCCGGGATGACCCGGGCCACGGCCTTGGCCGCGCCGGTGGTCGTGGGGATGATGTTGAGCGCCGCGGCGCGGGCCCGGCGCAGGTCCTTGTGCGGCAGGTCCAGGATGCGCTGGTCGTTGGTGTAGGAGTGGATGGTGCACATGAGGCCGGAGCGGATGCCGAAGGCCTCGTGCACGACCTTGACCGCCGGGGCCAGGCAGTTGGTGGTGCAGGAGGCGTTGGACACGATGCGGTGCCTGGCCGGGTCGTAGTCCTTTTCGTTCACGCCGAGCACCACGGTCACGTCCTCTTCCTTGGCCGGGGCCGAGATGATGACCTTCTTGGCGCCCGCCTCGATGTGGGCCATGGCCTTGGGGCCGGTGGTGAAGATGCCCGTGGACTCCACGATGAGGTCCACGCCGAGGTCGCCCCAATGGCAGTCGCGGGGGTCGCGCTGGGCCAGGCTCTTCATGGCCCAGGGGCCGTAGTGGATGACGTCCTCGCCCGCGGCCACGGGCTGGTCCGCGCGGCCGTAGTTCGTGTCGAACTCCAGGAGGTGGGCGTTGGTGTTCACGTCGAAGAGGTCGTTGATGGCGACCACCTCCAGGTCCTCGGGCCAGCGCTGGTGCATGGCCTTGACCACCTGGCGGCCGATGCGGCCGAAGCCGTTGATGCCGACGCGCAGCTTGCTCATAGTGGTGTGCTCCTAGTCCTCGAAGGTCCGGTAATCGAACGAAAGGACGGACTCGTACTCGCGCTTGAGGGCCTGGTGCAGCCGGGCGTTCTCAATGGCCAGGGCGCTCATGGCCGCGATGGAGGTGAGGAACTCCTCCTCCACGGAGTCGAAGTCGCGGGGCTCGGCCGTATAGACGCGCATGACGCCCACGGGCTTGTCCTCCACGCGCAGGGGCACCACCAGCACCGAGGCGATGCCCTCGGCCTTGGCCGCGGCGCCGTACTGGAAGCGGGGGTCCGTGGCCGCGTCCTTGACCTGCACCACGCGGCCCGAGAGGACCTCGCGGTCCACGGCCGAGGCGGTCACGTCCACCGGGCCCTTGCGCAGGTACTTGTTGGACAGGCCGAAGCCGGCCCCGGGCAGGAGCTGGCGGCCGGAGCGGTCCAGCAGGCGCAGGGAGCAGGCCTTCACGTTCATGGCCTTGGCCGCGCATTCCACGATGGTCTTGAGCACCAGCTTGGGGTCCAGGCTGGAGTTCACGGCCATGGCCGCGGCGTACAGGGAACGGTAGTAGGATTCGTAGCGGTCCACCGGAAACCTCCTTGGGTTGAGGGCGGACGCCCAGGCGGGAATACGACAATGAAAACCCTATGATGAAACCGAGCGGCGGGTCAAGAAGCGGGCGTTCAATCCATGCGGCAGTCGTCCAGGATCCGGCGGATGGTCTGGTTGTTCAGGAGCTCGGGCCGGGTCAGGCGCAGGCCGCACTGGCCGTCCTTGATCCAGGCCACCGAGGCCTCCACGCCCTCCAGGACCCAGGCCACGCATTCCGGGCAGTCCGTGAGCACCAGGCGCTCGCCCATGGTGGGGCTGTAGCCGCCGCGCGGCAGCTCCAGGCGCAGGCCGCCCAGGCACACGTCGCGCACGATGGCCACGAAGGTCCGGCCGCCCGCCGGGGTCACGTCGCAGAAGAGCGGCGTGTCCAGGGTCGCCCGGGTGAACTTGCGCCGTTCCGTCATGGGCCTGCCTCCTTCGCGCCGGAGGGCGCTAGAAGCGGATGGGCGCGCTGCGCTTGGCGCGGCGGCTGAGGTAGTCCAGGAAGCGCTGGGCCACGGAAAGCCCGGGGTTCATGGACAGGGCTTTGGCCAGGCAGCCGCGGCAGTTCTCCACGTCGCGGTTGTCGAAATGGGCCCGGGCCAGGTTGAAGATGAGATGGTCGTCCCGGGGCGTGATGGTCAGGGCCTGGGAGAGGTAGGCCACGGCCCGCTCGGGCTTGCGCGCCCGGCGCAGGGCCACGCCCTCGTCGTTGATGGCCGCGGCGGTCTCGAAGGGGAAGTCGTCCATGTCCGCGGGCAGGCTGCCCAGGAGCACGCGGGCCGCGCCCTGGCTGTCGGCCCAGGGGCCGGGCAGGTCCAGGGACAGCGCGCCCAGGACCTGGGCCTCGCCCATGCTCATCTCGGCCATGGCCGCCCCGCCCTGGGCCAGCCGTTCGCGCAGGGAGAGGAGCACGGGCAACAGCCTGTCGCGAAAGAGCGCGGGCTCGGGCACGTAGGAGGCGGCCAGGTCGCGGCGGGCCAGGGGGGTGCGGACCTTGCCGGGCAGGTTGTTCTCGCCCAGCGGCAGGGCCAGGCAGCGCTCGGCGTCCAGGGCCAGCACGAGCCAGAGCAGGCTCTGGGTGAACTCGCGGGTGGCGGCCACGGTGCGGCCGGCCTTCTGGACCCGGTCCTGGCGGAACACGCCGAGAATGGCGGGGCTCTCCTGCATGGACCCTCCTGGGGTTGCGGTCCTGGGACCTTCATACCGCAAAAAAACGGCCCAGGGAACCGCCCCCGGAGGGCCTCCGTTCAGGGCTCCCGGCCCAGGTTCCGGTCGCGCTGGGTGAGCAGCCAGGCGGCCAGGTCCGCGGGCAGGGCGCGCCAGAGGCCCCTGCCCCCGCGCTTCCAGGCCGGCAGCCCGGCCTCGCGCACCAGCCGCAGGATCTCGCGGTGGTTCTCGCCCACGGCCGCGCAGATGGCCTTGGACCCGCACAGGCACAGGGTCATGCGGCCTCCTCGGCCAGGGGCCGCACCGTGAGCTCCAGCTCCGGCTCGCGGCCCACGGCCTC
>JAWRKD010000037.1:0-5120 GCA_040307135.1 Desulfovibrionaceae bacterium | reverse complement strand
GAGCATGCTCACCTCGTCCGAACCGCCGGAAAAGGGCATGCGCCACGTGTTCATCCGCATCCGCGACGTGGACAAGTCCGCGCTCAAGAAGCTCAAGGCCGACCTGGAGGCCAACTTCGACGTGCTCTACTTCGTGCAGGACACCGTGCACCCCGTGAGCAAGTGAGGCTGCGCCTCGTTTTTTGAAAGACGGAAAGGCCGGGGAGGTTCGCCTCCCCGGCCTTTTTTCATGCGGTTGCGCCGGAGCCTACGGCTTCTTGTTGAAGATCTGCGGCGGCTTTTCCGTGGACCCGCCCATGCCCGGGTAGTTCGGGTAGATGTAGGCCTTGGTCCCGGTGGAGAGGAGATGGTCGGCCATCTCCATGAACTTGTTGTAGCGCTTCTTGCACTCGTAGAAGCCGTGCCACCAGGAGTAGTCCGGGGCCATCATCATGGCGCCCATGCGCGCGCGGCGTCCCTCGTGGTGCCACAGCTCGTAGAACTCCACCTCGATCTCCTCGTCGAAGTACTTCTCGGTGCTCACCAGGCCCTTCTGGACGAGTTCGTCGAACTTGGCCTTGGCGGGCTTGTAATAGACCTCGTTGTACTCCTGCACCACCTTGTCGAAGGCCTCGTAGTGGCCGTCGGTCCAGGACTTGGCGTGGCACTGGAGGCACACGGCCTTCATCTTGTCGCGCTCCGCCTTCCAGTCGGTCTTGGCCGGGAAGGCCGCGAAGTCCGAGGGCCGCACCGTGAGCGGGGCCTGGGTTTCCCAGGACAGGCGCTCGGTCACGTCGTGGGTGCCCATGACCTTGCCCGAACCGGACATGTGGCAGGCCGCGCAGGTGGGCGCGCGGTAGTCCGTGCCCGGGGTCCAGGCGCCGCCGGCCGTGTTCCAGTTGTAGGTGTCCTTGAAGGCGGTGTAGATGTCGCCGTGCTTGGACTCCATGTAGATCTCGATCTACGGGTGGTCCGGACCCAGGTGGCACTGGCCGCAGGCCTCGGGCTTGCGGGCCTCCATGACCGAGAAGCGGTGCCGGGTGTGGCAGGAGGTGCAGGAGCCCAGGCTGCCGTCCAGGTTGAGACGGCCCACGCCCACGTTGGGCCAGGTGGCGCGGTCCAGGTTGCCGTCCTTGTCCGTCTTGAGGATGGTGCCGTGGCAGACGTAGCAGCCGGCCTTGCGCTCCTCCTCGGAGTTCATGCCCTTGTTCAGCCAGGGGTCGATCTTCCACATGATCTCGATGGTGTTGGCGTGCTTGGACTTGGCGTACTGGGCCGACTCGTCCGGGTGGCAGCGCGAACAGTCCTTGGGTGAGACCGCCGCGGCCACGGGGATGTAGTATTCCCTGGAGCCGAAGGGCAGGTCCTTGCGGTCGTAGTACTTGGCGTGGGCCTGGCTCACGTCCTTGTCCGTCTCCTGGGCCTGGTGGCAATCCAGGCAGGTGATGTTGGCCGAGGCGTGGCGGCTCATGGCCCAGTCCGTGAAGATCCCGGGGGTCTCCTGGCGGTGGCACTGGATGCAGGCCTCGGCCTGCTTGGGCATGCCGCGTTCGATGCGGTACTCCTTGGGCTTGGGGAAGGCCTGCTGGGCCAGGACGGGCACGGCCCAGGCCAGGCACAACAGGGCCACCAACGTCGCCGAAACTCTCCTCATCTCCGTTCCTCCTCGCGTTGCAGCGTCCGAAAGATGCTCCGGCGCGGTCACAGCGGCGCGCCGCGGGTTCCCAGGGTGGAAAGCCCCGTGGCCCGGTAGGGCGGGGCGTACTGCTTGTATTCGTAGCGGGCGCGGTCCACGTGCACGAGGTTGCGGTGGCAGTCCGTGCACGTGCGGCTCTCGCCCTCGGCCGGATAGAGGGCCGCGCGGTGGGCCAGCATGGCCCCGCGGTTGTTGGGGATGGACAGGATGTTGCGGTGGCACTTGAGGCACTGGCCGTCCTTGATGTCGGCGTAGGCGGCCAGGCGGTTCTCGGCCCGGTCGTAGCCCCCGGAGCCGTGGAGCACGTGGGCGGCCACGTCCTTCATGCCGTGCAGGGTCTTCTTGTAGAAGAAGTCCACGGTGTCGTGGGGCGCGGGCAGGTGGCAGTCCATGCAGTCGGCCACCAGGCCCTGGGCGTTGTTGCGGTGGGTGGAGGTCATCCAGGCGTTGAACGCGGGCTCGATCTCGTGGCAGGAGGCGCAGAAGCCCGGGGTCGAGGTGCGGACCATGGTGTAGTAGGTCATGCTGAAGACCGGGAAGGCCAGGAGCAGGCCCAGGCCCACCAGGAGCAGGGGTTTCACATAGCGCCGCATCGCTCCTCCAGGGTTCGAGGGGACAGGATTGCGAGAACCGTAGCACAGTTCAGGGATTCGGACCAATGATAACCTGAAAAACAGGGGGGAAAATTGACCTGGATCAAAAAAACAGGGGGAATTGCGCGGGATTTTCCGGGGGAGAGGGCGGGAAAACGGCCGGACCAGGGCTTGACGGGGGGGTCGCCGCAGGGATAGTGCCCGGGCGGCGGGGGCGTATCCGCGCCCGCCAGGACAACCCGCCCATGTTCGACTCCCTGCTCCTCATCCTGCCCGTGTTCCTGATCATCGGCTTCGGCGTGGTCCTGGACCTGGGCCGCGTGCTGCCGCGCGAGACCGGGGCGGTCATCGGGGCCTACGTGCTCTATGTGGCCCTGCCCGTGCTCCTGGTGCACATCCTGGCCGGGTCCTCCCCGGCCGACGTGCTGCACGGCGGGTACTGGGCCGGGCTCCTGGGCTCCCAGCTGGCGGTCTATGGCCTGGTCTATGGGGCGGAGGTCCTCCTGGGCCGCCGGGGCCACGGCCCGGCCGCGGTGCTGGCCCTGTGCGGCAGCTTCGCCAACGTGGCCTTCGTGGGCCTGCCCGTGGTCATGAGCCTGCTGCCCGGCGACCGCGAGGCCCTGGTGGCCGCCGGGCTGGCCGTCATCGCCCCCAACGTGGTCTCCATCCCCTGCCAGGTGCAGCTGGAATACCTGAAGAACGCGGGCGCGGGCTCGGCCCTGCTCCGCCTGCTGCGGGCCGTGTTCTTCAATCCCCTCATGCTCGGCACCTGCGTGGGCTTCGGCCTGGGGCTCTCGGGCCTGGGCCTGTGGGAGCCCCTGGACAAGGCCGCGGCCATGGTGGGCAGCACCACGGCCCCGTGCATGCTCCTGGCCCTGGGCCTGGACCTGCGCGACAAGGCCTGCGCGGCCTTCTCCGGGGAGCGGCGCATGTCCATGGCGCGGCTTGCGCTCATCAGCCTGGCCAAGCTGGCGCTCCATCCGCTCCTGGCCTGGGGGCTTTTGGCCCTGTTCGGGGTCACGGGGTCCTGGCTCGTGGTGGGCGTGATCATGAGCGGGGCGGCCACGGCCCTGCTGACCTGCGTCATCGGCCAGATCTACGGCCAGGTGCCCGAGGAGGCGGCCATGATCGCCGTGGTCACCAACGTGCTGAACCTGGCCACCCTGACCCTGCTCGCCGCGCTCCTGCGCTCCCGGGGCCTGCTCTAGGCTCGCGAGGATCCGGCGCGGCCGGCCGAATGAAAAAGGCAGGGTCGCCCCTGCCTTTTTTTGTGGACGTCCGGAAGGGACTCAGCCCTCCCAGTGGATGCACTGGGCCGGACAGGTGTCCATGGCCTCCTGGATCTTGTCCTCGGGCGCGCCGTCCGGGTTGACCACCTGGGCCTTGCCCGCGCTCTCGTCCATGGCGAAGACCTCGGGGCAGATGCCCACGCAGGATTCGCAGCCGATGCACTCGTCCTGATCAATGTACACGACCTTGGCCATCGTCATACCTCCTTTTGGCCTGGCGCGTCAGATGCGCGCCACGCCGAGAAACGCCGCGTGCAGGCCCACGGCCAGCACGAGGAACACCGTGCGCGCCGCCTGCGGGGAGAGCCCGGGCAGGCGGTAGCCCAGGCAGCCGTGGCCGCAGGCCCCCAGGCAGTCGCCGCAGAGCGTGCAGGACAGGCCCGGCCTGCCCTGCTCGATGTCGGCCGGGAGAAGCGCCGCGTAGCGGCAGCGGGCGGCGCAGGCCCCGCAGCGCGTGCAGCCCGGCCCCAGGCGCAGCCGCAGCGGATTGATCCGGCCCAGGCAGTTGGCCACCAGCCCCATGGGGCAGAACGTGGCGCAATGCACCATGACCCCGGCCCGCCGGGAGAGCATAACCATGATTCCCACCCCGGTAAGGCCGAAGAGCGCGGCCCCCCACAGGGCCTGATACCCCGGAATTCCCATGGCGCGCAAGAGAAGCGCGAGAACAACGGCCAGAACGAGCGTGAGGCCCCGGCCCGCAACGGTCCAGCGCCGCACCTGCGCCGAGGCCTCCAGGCGCTGCGGAGCCGTTGTCCGAGCCCTGGCCGCGCAGAGTCCGTCCCAGGCCCCCACGTAGCAGAGCCAGGAGCACCAGGCCGGACCCAGGACCAGGGCCGAGGCCGCGAACAGGATGGGCATGAAGAACCCCTCGCCGCGATAGAGCGGCCCGGCCACGATGAGCGCGGGCACGGGGAGGTGCAGCTTGCCGGTCATGAGAAAACGCTGGTCCAGGAGCAGGCCGAGCAGGAGCTGGCCGAAGAAGACCGCGGAAAAGCCCAGCCAGAAGCGCAGCCGCAGCCGGGCCGTGTCCCTGGCCGCCACGAGCAGGCCGCAGGCCCAGGCCGCGTACCAGGAGAGCGCCAGGATCTCCAGGGCGCCCGCGCCGGGCAGGAAACGGTCGGCCAGGAGCACGGGCAGGGGGCTCATCCGCCGGGCCAGGACCAGGGCCGCGGCCGTGACCAGGAAGGCCCCGGCCCGGGCGGCGTCCTGGGGCGTGGTCCGGCGGAACCAGGCCCTGGCCCGCGGGGTCAGGAGCAGGGCCGCGGAAACGGCCGTGAGGGCCAGGACCGCGCCCAGGATGAGGGCCAGCCGCAGCCAGGGCTGGCCCAGGGCCAGGCGCATCCGCACGAATCCGGCCCCGCTCTGGGCCCAGAGCAGGCACCCGGCCGCCATCACCGCGAAGAGCACGGGCCGCAGCCATTCCCGCCGGGAAAAGACCGCCCCCGCGAACACGAGGAACACCGTGGCCAGGGCCCAGTCCCCGGGACGCAGGGCGTGGGCCGCCAGAAGCAGCAGGGAAAGGACGGGCAGGGCTGCGGACATGGACGCCTCCGCCCCCCC
>JAWRKD010000036.1:0-9871 GCA_040307135.1 Desulfovibrionaceae bacterium | reverse complement strand
GAACCAGGTGAAGCTCAGGAAAAACACGGCCCAGTTCCAGGACAGGAAGAACTGTTTGCCCTGGCCGCGCTTCTGGCGCAGCTTCTCGTATTTCGCCAGGTAGCGCTCCGCGTTGGGGCCGAAGAACTCGGCCAGGTCGGCCGCACCCGCTCCTGGTCCGGGCTCGCCCTCAGGGTCTGGATGGAGGATTCCGCCATGGGCCGAGCCTAGTCCAGGTCCGGCAGGAGGGCAACGGGACGAGGCCGTCCCTCTCCGCAGGCCGCTCAAAAACCGCGCGCGCAAGGCGCAAGAAAAGCCCAAGCCCGACGCGGATCAGAACACCCGCGAGGGTTTGGGGGGGCCGCAGCAACGCAGGGGGTACGGAATTTTCAGCGGCCCGCCGCGGGCTTCCTGTTGGTGAGCCAGACCCCGGTGAGCACCAGGGCCGCGCCGGTCGCAAGCGACAGGCCGACGGGCTCGTCCAGGATGAGCCAGCCCAGGGCCACGGCGAACACGGGCACCAGGTTGATGAAGACCCCGGCCCGGGACGCGCCCAGCTCGCGGATGCCCCGGTAGTACCAGGTGAAGGCCACGCCCGTGGCCGCCACGCCCAGGAACAGGATGTTGCCCCAGTCCGTGAGGCTGGCGCGGGCCGCGTCCGCGGCCAGGCCCATGGCCAGGGACACGGGCAGGAGCATGCACATGCCCAGGATGCAGGACCAGGTCACGGCCGAGAGCGGGGTCAGGCGGGACATGGCCCGGCCGCCCAGGATGGAATAGGCGGCCCAGGAGAACACGCAGCCCACGATGAAGAGGTCGCCGTGGTGCAGGCCCTCGGTGAACAGCCGCCGGGGGTCGCCGTGGGACAGGAGCACGGCCGCGCCGCAGAGCGAGAGCAGGATGCCCGAGAAGCGCGCCAGGCCCAGGCGCTCGCCCCGGAACAGGGCGGCATAGACCGCCATGACCGTGGGCGTGCAGGCGATCATGAGCGCGGCCCGGCCCGCGGGCACGGTCTTGAGGCCCGAGAAGAACATGTAGTTGTAGAGCGAGACCCCGAACAGGCCCAGGAGCAGGACCAGGGGCAGGTCGCGCCAGGCCAGGCGGGGCAGGCGGCCCTCGGCCCGGCAGGAGAGGAAGAAGAGGAAGGCCGAGGCCGAGAGGAAGCGCAGGAAGGCCGCGGAGAACGGCCCCATGTCCTGGGCCAGCATGCGGCCCGAGACCCAGGTGCCGCCCCAGAGCGCCACGGAGCCCACCAGCTCGGCATAGACCCGCGCGCGTCCGGCGGCCATCAGTCCTGCCTCAGGGCGCAGGCCCGCACCGGGCAGCCGTCCCCGCCGGCCAGGGCCAGGGGCAGGGCCAGGAACAGGAAGTCCCCGGCCAGCCGGTCCAGGCCGCAGAGGTTCTCCACGATGACCAGCCCGGCGGACAGCAGGGCCGTGTGCGCGGGCAGGTCCGCGGAACCCGGCCCGTCCGGGGAGGGCCAGTCCAGACCCAGGCCCGCCAACCCGGATGCGGCCAGAAAACGCGCCGCGTCCGGGGCCAGGCGCGGGAACTGTTCGTAGTACGCGGGCGCGCCCCAGAAGCGGTCGCGGCCCGAGCGCAGGAGCAGGAAGGAGAGGCCGGAAAGGTCCCGGGGCAGGTCCGCGGCCGTGATCTCCTCCAGGCCGGACACGTCCGCCACCCGGGCCGGGCCCAGGCAGCGGGACAGGGGCAGGGAGGCCAGGTCCGCGCCCTGGGCCAGGACGTGGGCGGGCGCGTCCAGGTGCGTGCCCGCGTGGCCGGGCAGGCTCCAGGCCAGGGCGGCGTAGCCGTGGGAATCCACGGTTGCGCAGGGCTCGGCAGCCACGGCCGGGTCGCCGGGCCAGACCGGCATGCCCGGTTTCACGGGGTGGGACAGGTCGAGGACGGTCATGGGCTCTCCGAGGAAGCGAGGCATAGCCGCTTTCCGGGCCGAAGCCAAGCCCGGGCACTGGACAGAACCTGGAGATTTTTTTAACAAACCTTCATACGGAGCAAAAGAGGAGGGTCGGCACGCCTTATGGACCGCGACGATATCCGGCGGACGTTCGAACGGTTCTTCAACAAGTACAAGAAGACCGAGGGCGACAAGAGTGCGTATTCCGCGCTCTGGTCCACCCTCATGCCCGCGGGCTCCTTTGAGATCAACCTGACCAAATGCCCGCGCGGGACCATCTTCAAGTGCTTTGCCAACGGCGAGAAGGTCAGCGAGATCACGGGCTGGGACGCCTTCTTCGCCGCATCCAAGAAGTTCCAGCAGGACTACCCCGAGCTCTACGACGAGGAAGAATTCTTCCAGAGCATGCAGGACGCGCTCTAGCCTGTCCTGCCCGGGGCGTCCGCCCGCGCATTCTTCATTCAGCGGAACAAATGGTCCGCGTCTTGTTTCTTCCCCCTGCCTCGCCCTTTCACGGTTAAGCCTATTTATTTGAAATTATTTGAGTATTACATTTCTTTGGATTTTTTCTTGAAATTCTCCTGCTACCACAACGGGCCGGAAACAGGCCGCCGGAACCGCGGGCACGGACCCGCTGGCCGGGGGGATTCCGCTCCTGCCCCGGGGCGCAATGCGGGCGGCGACAGAAAAAAACGGACAGATTTTACGGATTTTTCAGCGGCCTAGAAAAGGTTGCGCTTGAAATAGGCGGTGGACCCGTCGCGGGGCTTGCCCGCGGGCCTGCGCCAGGCGCTCATCTGGGAGCGCACGCACTTGTTGTAGCAGGCATCGTAGGCGGCCTGGCGCTTGATGCGCTCCATCCAGGCCTTGTTGTCCTCGATGCCGCCGAAGCGCGGAAAGGGCGGGCAGGCCGCGATGCATTCCTGCTCCTTGACCTTCCAGGCCGAGGCGGCGCGGCCCGCGGCGGGCAGGGCCAGGACCAGACAGAGGGCCAGACAGGCCGGGATCAGGGCGAGGCGGACGGACTTCATGGTTGTTCCCCGGAAGTCTTTTCGGAACTTTCCACCTCCTTCTTAACCCATTCCAGGGCCTGGGCCACGGTTTCGTCCGCAGGGTCCGGGGCTGCGGCCCGTGGCGCGGCGGGCTCGGCGGGTTTTTCCGCAGCGGGCGCTTCCAGGACCGGGGCTGCCGGGGCAGCGGTTGCCGCGGCCGGGGCAGGGTCGAAGACCCCCCGGCGCTTGAGCCGCGAGAGCACGATGGCGGCGCGCTTGCGCACGAACCCGGAACTGCCCGCCGGGTCGAAGCGCAGGGGGTTGGGCAGGCTCACGGCCAGGCGCACGGCCTGTTCGGCCGAAAGATTGCGGGCCGAGACCCCGAAATGGGCCTGGGCCGCGGCCTCGGCCCCGAAGACCCCGTCGCCCCACTCCACCACGTTGAGGTAGATCTCCAGGATGCGGCGCTTGCTCAGCTCGCGCTCCAGGCGCCAGGCCAGCACGGCCTCCTTGATCTTGCGCATGGGGCTTTTGGAGGGCGAGAGCCAGAGGTTCTTGGCCAGCTGCTGGCTGATGGTGCTGCCGCCCGCGCGCACCCGGCCCTGCTCCAGGTTCTTTTCCAGGGCGTCGCGCATGGCCTCGAAGTCGAAGCCCTCGTGGGCCCAGAACTTGTCGTCCTCGGACACGAGCACGGCCTTGATGAGCGTGGGCGACATGGCCGAGAGCGGGACCCATTTCCAGCGCAGGGCCGCCTTGCGGCCTTCCTCGGCCCACTGGCGCTCGCGGTATTCCATGAAGGCGGTCTTGCCCGGGTTCCTCGCGGCCAGGCCCTTCACGTCCGGGACCACGGCGTACCAGGCCGCCACCAGAAGCACGTAGGCCGCCACTCCTGCCAGGACCTTGAGGAAGATGAGGAATACGCGGCGCATTCCGGCCCCTTGGCACAGGAAGCCCGGCCCTGGCAAGATCGCGGGCGGCAAATAATAACGGCCGGACCCCGGCCCGGCGGCAGGCATGGATTCTTGATTCGCGGGCGCACACCCCGGGGCGTGCCGGGCTCCGAGGCCGGGGGGTATGGTTTTCCCGGAAGCGCCCGGAATTGCCGGTTTCCGCAAGGCCTGGGCCGATTTCACCGTTCCACGGACGTCCCGCAGGGACCCAAGGAGGTTGCCATGGCCTGCCAGACCGTGTTCGTCGATACCTTCACCAACGGCGTCCTGGGACCGGACCTGCCCATGCTCGGCCCGCTGCGCGACGGCGGCGTCATCGTGGCCAACACGGCCCCGGGCTGCTGGGGGCCCATGCTCACGCCCGCCATCCGCGGCGGCCACGAGGTGACCATGCCCGTGGCCGTGGAGGGGGCCGAGCCCGGCGACAGCGTGGCCATCCGCATCCTGTCCATCAACGTCACCTCCCCGGGCACGGTGACGGCCACCTTCCTGGCCCCCGTGGCCCGGCTCAAGGAAAAGGGGGTCTATGCCCTCATCGCGGAGCAGTACGGATTGTAGGCCGGCGACGCCGGACCCGCACCAGGGCGGGGGGAGACCCCCGCTTTTTTTGCGCCGGGTTCAGGACTGCGCGGAGGTCATGCCGCGCACCGGGGTCTCGGACAGGGTCTTCATGAAGACCTCGCCCGTGGCGGGCAGGAACACGATCTTGCGGCCGCGGGTGCCGCCCACGTTGGAGGCCGCCACCCGCAGCCCGTGCCGGGCCAGGGTGGAGAAGGCCGCGCGCACGTTCTTCTGGCCGATGCCGAACTCGCCCTGGACCAGGGAGTTGGCCCCGCCGAAGACCTTGATCTCCAGGCGGTCCAGGGGCGCCCGCGCCCGCGACAGGGCCGCCAGCAGGGTCTCGATGGCCGTGTCCACGAAGCGGAAGGGCGAGCCGCCGGAATCCTCGCGCAGGTATTCCTCGCGGTTGGGCAGCAGGGCGTGGAAGGTGGCGCCCAGGCCGTGGCCCGGCAGGTGGAAGGTCACGGCCACGCATGAGCCCAGGAGCACGTGGGCCCGGGCCGGACCCTCGAAGACCCGGCCCTCGCCGATGCCCAGGTGGACGACCGGCGGACCTTCCAGGGAAAACAGCGCGTTCATTCCCCGGCGTCCGGGAGATCGGCGGGCAGGTCCAGGTTGGCCATGGCCCGGCGCAGAGTGGCCAGGTCCACGGGCTTGGCCAGGTAGCCGTCGGCCCCGGCCTCGTACTGGGCGGCCAGCTGGTGTTCGGCGTCGTCCAGGCAGGAGAGCATGAGCACCCGGCATGGCTCGCTGCCCGCCCCGGCCTCCAGGGCGCGGATGCGGCGCACGGCCTCGATGCCGTCCATGCCCGGCATCATGATGTCCATGACCACCGCGGCGAAGGGCCGCCCCTCTTCCAGGGCCGCGCGGAAACGCTCCACGGCCTCGGCCCCGTCGCGGGCCTCCTCGGCCTCGCCGATCCCGGCCATGGCCCTGGCCAGGAAACGCAGGGACACGGGTTCGTCGTCCACCAGCAGCAACCGTTGCATGAGGCCCCCTTCCAGGGTGCAGGCTATAGCGCATCCCGGGTGCGCGGGCAACCGCCCTCGCCGGGCGCGCGGAAAGGCGGGGAGGGGCGCGCTTCCTTGCCGCGCGGCAAGGTCCGGGCCCGCCCGGGTTGCCTGGAGGCGGCGCATGGATTATGCCAGGGGCTCGCACCGCGGAGGAATGACATGCGGCATTGGCTTGCTTTCGCCCTGATCCTGACCCTGCTGCTTCCGGGCTGCGCCCTGTTCCACCAGAGCGAGGCGCGCATGGAGGCCCAGTACAGCAAGAAGAAAGACTCCAACAAGAAGGACGAGGCTCCGCTCTGGGACCCCACCCACGACCAGGGCGAGCACTACACCCCCCTGTCCGGCGCCATCCACGTGAAGGACATGTCCGAGCTCTCGCCCTCGCCGGGCAAGACCTTCTTCGTCAAGGTGCGGGACTGGGTCCGCGGCCCCGAGGGGCTCACGCCCACGTCCTCCGGCGTGGTCTATCTGGAGCAGCAGGCCGTGAAGGCCATGGAGACCGAGGGCTACGTGCACGTGACCCAGGGCGCGGCGGACTACGCCGTGGAGATCCACGTGCTCTGCGCCGACGGCGCGGCCCCGGCCCCGGAAAAGGGCAAGGAGAACTCCCTGGCCCTGCCCGACGACTTCGACGCCAACTTCCCCTTCCCCTGGTCCAAGGAGTACCACATGTTCGGCGCGGACCCCTCGGCGGCCCCGGGCTGCAGGGCCCAGATGCTCCTGGCCGTGCACGTGCGCGCCGAGGACGGCAAGTCGCGCGACGTGTACGTGCAGCGCTTCAGCACGGGCGGCTGCCGCAACGATCTGGGCTGCCCCATCTCGGCCTGCGGCTTCGTGGCGGGCCGGGTGGTGGCCGAGGAGCTGGGCCGGATCTTCTGATCCGCCTTCACGCGGCATGGGCAGGGAAGACTACCGCATCGTCTGTCTGGACGACGCCGGACGCCGCGTCTGCGGTCTGAACCTGTCCCGGCGCGGGCTCATGGCCCTGGGCCTGGCCCTGCTCCTGCTGGTGGCCTCCCTGGCCGCGCTCCTGCCCCTGTCCCTGAACCGCTGGCACGAGATCACGGCCCTGGCCCGGAACCGCAAGGACATCTCCGAGCAGCGCCAGCGCATCTACTCGGCCTCCTACCAGCTCAAGGCCCTGGAGAACGGGTTCGCGGACATCGCCGAGTTCGACGCCAAGCTCAGGGTCATGCTCTCCCTGGAGGAGCGGCCCGAGATCCTGCCCATGGCCCAGGGCGGCCCGCTTGCCGGCCCCTACCGCAGCCCGTTCCAGATCCTCTACACCCACACGCTCATCCGGGACATGCGCGAGCGCCTGGACGGGCTGGAGATCTCCATGCTCCTGGAGGAGGCCGCGCAGCAGGACCTGTTCCACGCGGCCGCGGCCCAGCAGGAGCGGCTGGCGCGCATCCCGGTGATCTGGCCCACGCGGGGCCGCTTCACCTCGCGCTTCGGCTACCGCATCGGGCCGTTCACGAACAAGACGCGCTTCCACAAGGGCATCGACATCACCGCGCCCACGGGCACGCCCATCAAGGCCGCGGCCCAGGGCCGGGTGGTCATGGCCGAGTGGTTCTCCACCTACGGCATGTGCGTGGAGATCGACCACGGCGACGGCATCCACACGCGCTACGGCCACATGTCCAAGATCCTGGTGCGCGAGGGCCAGATGGTCTATCGCGGGGACGTGATCGGCCTGGTGGGCAGCACGGGCCGCAGCGTGGCCCCGCACCTGCACTACGAGGTGCACCTGGGCGGCAACCCGGTGAACCCGCTCAACTACATCCTGCGCTAGCCTTCCCCGCCTTTCGTGAAGCCGGCGAAGCCGGACGGGCGCCCAGGCGCGGGCCGCCAACCTTCCGGGCAGGCGCTCAAAAGCGACAGCCGCCAGGCGCAAAAAAAGTCCAAGCCCGACGCGTAGCAGGACATGCGCGGGGGTTTGGACTTTTTGCGGCAACGACGCGGATGGGTGCTTTTCACCGCCCCGCTAGATGGCCGGGAAGCCCATGACGATCTCCCCCTCCTCGTAGCGGAAGTGCACGTTCTCCACCTGGTCGTCCAGGGCCAGGAAGGCCGGGCCGATGCTCACCAGCACCCCGGGGTAGGCCTTGCCCGGCACCACCAGGCGGCAGGTCTCCAGGCGCTCGCTGGCCTGGATGCGCTCCCAGATGCGCTTGCGGGCCTCCTCGTAGGTGGCGATGCGGGCCAGGGTGTCCTCCACCTGGGGCGCGAACTCCTCGGCCAGGTCCTTGCCCTTGGCCACCTGCATCTCGCACTGGCGCAGGCGCTCGCGCAGGGCGCGGATGCTGTAAACGATGAGCCGGTCCTTGTAGAGGAGCCGGGGGTTGTAGCCCAGGGCGATCTCGGTCTCCACCTCGCCGGGTCCGCCCAGGCCGCCCTCGACGCAGGCGTAGTCGTGGCAGAAGGCCACCCCGCCCATGAGGCGGCCGCGCACGTGCAGACGGCGTCCGGCGTAGAGGCGGCTGTGCAGGCAGTGGTTGTCCACGAGGACGTTGAGCCCGGCGTGGATCAGGGCCTTTTCGCACCAGTTGAGCTTGACCGTCTTGCCCGCGTCCAGGAAGCCCTTGTCCCCGCCCTTGACCCCGCCCTCGCAGACGATGGACTCCAGGGCCGTGACCGTGGCCGCGTCCACGGTGCCGCGCACGAGCACGTTCTTGGCCTGCACGCGGAAGCCGGGGTTCACCGCGCCGTGGACCACCATGTTGTTGACGAAGGAGACGTTGCCCGTGGAGAAGTCCACGTCCTGGCGCACGTTGAGGAGCTTCTTCACGCGGATGAGGCCCGCGTCGTAGAACACGTAGCCGTCGTCCGCGGCCAGGAGCTGGTCCGGGTTCTCGGGATTCACCTCGGTGCGCGGGCCCCGGGGAAAGACCTTCTTGGGATAGAGGTGGCGCTGGTCCAGCTCCACGGCGTCGGCCTCGGTCACTTCCTGCCACTCGGCCAGCACGTCGCCCTTGAGCACGTTCTGCACGTAGTTCAGGTTGTAATGGTCCAGGCGGCCGTCCTCGCGCTCGCTGGGCTTGCGCTTGAGGTGGTTGAAATCCGGGTCGAACCGGTGCTTCAGAAAATAGGGCATGACGCGCCTTGGTTTGGGGGTAAAACCACACCTCCCATAGCCTTGGGTCCGCCGAAACGTCAATGAAAATGCCCGGGCTCTTGATTTCTTGCGCCAAATGGAGAAAAAGACGGTACAGGGAGTGTGCCTTCCCAGCCCACGAAAACGACCATGCAGCGTCCCACACATCTCCACCAGCCCCAGACGGGCGGCAGCGCCCCCACCTTTGAGACGGTCTTCGTGGCGCGCCAGCCCGTGTTCGAGAAGGACCTCTCCACCTGGGGCTACGGCCTGCTCTACCGCCACGCGGGCGAGGCCGAGACGGCCGTGTTCACCGACGATTTCGACGCCACCCTGCGGGTGGTGGCCAACGCGCCCCTGTGCCCGGACACCTGCGCCCCGGACAAGCGCGTGCTCATCCGCTTTCCCGAGCGCTCCATCCTGGGCAGCGTGGCCCACGCCCTGCCGCCCGAGACCACGGCGGTCCTGGCCCAGGCCCTGGAGGCCCCGGGCAGCGGCTACCTGGAGGCCCTCACCGCGCTCAAGCGCGACGGCTATCTCCTGGCCCTGGACGGCCCCTGGGGCGGCGAAGTGGCGGCGCATTCGCCCCTGGACCGGCAGTTCGGCCTGGCCGACATCCTCTGCCTGGACCTGGCGGGCCAGACCCAGGACGAGCTGGCGGCCCTGGTCCGGGCGGCCGAGCGCTGGCCCGGGCGTCTCCTGGCCCGGCGGGTGGAGGACCAGCAGAGCCTGGAGCTGTGCCGCGACCTGGGCTTCTCCCTGTTCCAGGGCTTCTTCTTCAAGAAGCCGCAGACGCTCTCCACGCGCAAGATCTCGGCCCTGGAGGAAAGCCGCTTCCGGCTCCTGGGCCTGCTGGAGCGCGAGGAGCCGGAGTACGCGGGCCTGACCCAGGCCATCGAGGCGGACGTCTCGCTGACTTACCGGCTGCTGGCCTACCTGAACTCGGCCAGCTTCGGCTTCGGCCAGCGGGTCTCGTCCATCCGGCAGGCCGTGGTGCTCATGGGCTGGAAGCCCATCCGGGCCTGGCTGCGGCTCCTGCTGCTCACCGACATGCTCCCGCCGGACCGCACCCGCGAGCTGGCCTACCTCTCGGCCCAGCGGGCGCGCTTCCTGGAGATCGCCGCGCCCCTGGCCCGGCCCGCGGCCGATTCCGAGGCCCTCTTCCTCCTGGGCCTGTTCTCGCTGCTGGAGCCCATCTTCAACCTGCCCATGGAGCGCCTGGTGGGGCACCTGCCCCTGACCCCCGAGGTGGCCGCGGCGCTCTGCGGCGAGGAAACGCCCTACTCGGCCTGGCTGGCCCTGGTGCAGGCCACGGAGAACTCGGACTGGGACGCGGTGCGCCAGCTGGCGCGGGGGCGGGG
>JAWRKD010000035.1:0-23172 GCA_040307135.1 Desulfovibrionaceae bacterium | reverse complement strand
AAAAGGCGGCCGCGCGGCCGCCTTCCTCCTGCTACAACCATTTCTTGAGCCACAGCTTCCAACTGCCGTCAAGGCGCTCGCGCTCTTCCTTGGTCAGGGTCTTCTGATACTCGTAGTAGGCATACTCGGCGCGGCGCTTGGCGTAGTCGCGGATGTCCGGCAGGTCCTGGAAGCTCTCCACCACGTAGCGGTAGCGGCTCCAGGCCGGGCCGAACTGATCCGTGCGCCAGAAGAAGTCGGCCACGTAGAGCTCGTGCTCGGCCAGCTTGCGGCGGCACTCCACCACGTAATCCGCGGCCATCTTGCCATACTTGGAATCGGGGTAGGTCTCCTTGACCCGCTGGAAATACTCCAGGGCCTCCTCGATGGGCGTCATGCGCCGGTCGAAGGACTGGAACATCTTGAAGTCCGCGAGCCCGATCTGAAAGAGGATGTAGGGCATCTCCTCGTGGCGCGGGTGCAGGGACTCGAATTCCTTGTAGGCGTTCACCGCCTCCTGGTACTTCTCGTCCAGGAAGTAGGCGTCGCCCAGGGCCACCTCGGCCCGGAGCGTGAACGGGCTGAAGGGGAACTGGTCCTTGAGCTTGGTGAAGTACTCGGCGGCCGCGGAGAACTTCTTCTCCTGCATGGCGTCCATGCCCGCCTCGTAAAGTTCCTGGGCCGTGTCCTCGGGCTTGGGCAGGAAGTAGTAGTCGATGAGCCCGCAGCCCTGGAAGAGCAGGAGCAGGCAGAACAGGGCGGCGGGAGCGAAACGTCTAGGCATCGAGATGTTCCAGATAGGCGAAGGCGGCTGTTGCCGCGGTGGCGCCGTCGCCTACGGCCGTGGCCACCTGGCGGCAGTTTTTGGAGCGGATGTCCCCGGCCGCGAAGATGCCGGGCACGTTGGTGCGCATTTCCAGGTCCGTGAGCAGGCCGCCCTTGTCCCGGGCCACTTCGGCCGGGACATAGTCGATGATCGGCTCAAAGCCCACGAAGACGAACACGCCATCCACGGCGATCTCGCGGCTCTCGCCGCTCTTCAGGTTCTCCACGAGCACGGAGCGGACCTCGGATTCGCCGCGGATCTCGCGGACCGCTGAACTGCGCAGGATCTCCATCTTGGGATGGACGAAACACTTGTCCTGGTAATACTTGCAGCCGCGGAACTCGTCGCGGCGATGCACCAGGTAGAGCTTCTTCACCAGCCGCGAGAGGTACAGGGCCTCCTCCAGGGCCGAGTTGCCCCCGCCCACTACGGCCACCACCCGGTCGCGGAAGAAGTTGCCGTCACACAGGGCGCAGTAGGACACGCCCCGGCCCAGGAGGGCGTCCTCCCCGGGCACGCCGAGCTTGCGGTAACGCGCCCCGGTGCAGAGGATCACGGTCTTGGCCTCGATCCACTCCCCGCCCACCAGGATCTGGTGGCTCTTGGCCCCGGTCCGGATCTCGCGCACCTCGTCGTTGATCTTCTCGTGAGGGTAGGCGTCCACATGGGCGGCCATGAGATCGGCCAGCTCATACCCCTTGATGCCCTTGGGGAACCCCGGGTAGTTCTCGATCTCCTCGGTCATCAGGACCTGGCCGCCGGGCGAGAGCTTCTCCACCACGGCCACCGAGGCTCCGGACCGCAAAAGATAAAGGGCGGCCGTCATGCCTGCCGGACCGCCCCCGATGACGACGGAATCGAACGTTCTCATCCGTTCAGCTCAAGGCCTTCTTGGACAGCATTTCCTTGATGCTGCTCTTGGACACGGCGCCGGTGGTCTGGTCCACCACCTCGCCCTTCTTGAACAGGATCAGGGTGGGAATAGCCCGGATGCCGTACTTGCTGGGCGTGGCCGAGTTCTCGTCCACGTTCATCTTGCAGATCTTGACCTGGCCCGTATACTCGCTGGCCAGCTCGTCGATGACCGGACCCATGGCCCGGCACGGCCCGCACCAGGGGGCCCAGAAGTCGATAAGCACGGGCAGGTCGCACGAAAGCACTTCTTCCTGGAAATTGGCGTCGGTCACCTGAATCGCCATATGCAGTCTCCTTTGTTCCGGATTTGCCCCTGCCCGCCCCGCGCGGTCGCGCCGGGCCGGTTGTGGAAACATGTTGCTAGATTGGTGAAACTAGTTCGTGGCGGGCCTGCTGTCAAGGAGGCCCCCCTGCGCCGGGACTACGTCCCGCCGCCAATCGCTGGGCACAGGGCGGCCCCGGGGCACAGCCTCCAGGTCCAGGCCATGGCGGTAGCCCGCGGACAGGGCCAGGAGCCCGGCGTGGGCCACCATGGCGGCATTGTCCGTGCACAGGCCGAAGTCCGGCAGAAAAAGCTCCAGGCCCCGCTGCCGCGCCAGGTCGGCCATGGCCGCGCGCACGCCCGTGTTGGCCGCTACGCCCCCCGCCAGGATCAGGGCGCGCAGGTCGCGCTGACGTTCCAGGGCGCGCTCGGCCTTGATGCGCAGGGTGTCGGCCACGGCCCAGTTGAAGGAGGCGCAGACCCGGGCCAGGGCCGACCGGTCCACGCCCTGGGCCGCCAGGCCCTCGGGGCCGGTCATGCGTGCGGCGCGCAGGCCCGGGTGGGCGTCCAGGTGGGAGACCACCGCGGTCTTGAGCCCGCTGAAGCTGAAGTCCAGGTTGTCGTTGTCGATGTAGGCCCGGGGAAAGAGCCCGTGGTCCGGCTCGGCCTCGCGGGCCAGCTCGTCCACGAAGCGGCCGCCGGGATAGGGGAAATTCAGGCGCTTGGCCACCTTGTCGAAGGCCTCCCCGGCCGCGTCGTCCAGGGTCCGGCCCAGAAGGGTGAACTCCGTGGCCGAATCCAGGCGGTAGAGGTGGGTGTGGCCGCCGGACACGAGCAGGCCCAGGGCCGGGAAGACCAGCTCCCGCTCCAGCCCGGGCGCCAGGAGATGGGCCTGGAGGTGGTTCACGCCGATGAGCGCCGCCCCCGTGCCCAGGCAGAAGCCCTTGGCGAAGGAGAGGCCCACCAGGAGGCTGCCCAGAAGCCCGGGACCGCGGGCCACGGCCACGCCGTCCACTTCGGAGGGGGCCGCCCCGGCCGCGGCCAGGGCCTCCCGGCAGAGCACGGGCAGCACGCTCAGATGCTCGCGGGCCGCGATCTCCGGCACCACGCCGCCGAACAGGGCGTGCATCCCGGCCTGGGAGGCCAGACGCTCGGCAAGAAGCCCCTGCTCCGAGACCAGGGCCACCGCGGTCTCGTCGCAGGAGGACTCAATTCCCAGGCAGAGCATTGGCCGAGGACTCGTAGATTTCCTTGACCTTGAGCACGTCGTTGCGCGAGCCGATGATCAGGGGCACGCGCTGGTGCAGGTGCTCGGGCTCGATGTCCAGGATGCGGCGCACCCCGTCCGTGGCCAGGCCGCCGGCCTGCTCCACCACCATGGCCAGGGGGTTGGCCTCGCACATGAGCCGCAGCTTGCCGCCCGGCTTCTTGGGGTCGCGGCGGTCGGCGGGATAGAGGAAGATGCCTCCGTAGAGCAGGTTGCGGTGGAAATCGGCCACCAGGGAGCCGATATAACGCAGACTGTAGGGCTTTTTGCGGGCGTTGGTCGGGGACTTGAAGTAGTCCATGGCCCGGCGCGTGGGCTCGTCCCAGAATTGGGCGTAGCCCTCGTTCACGGAGTAGATCTTGCCCTGCTCCGGGATGCGGATGTTGGGGTGCGAGAGAAGAAACTCGCCCACCCCGGGGTCCAGGGTGAAGCCGTGCACTCCGTCGCCCGTGGTGAACACGAGCATGGTGGAGGAGCCGTACACGATGTAGCCCGCGGCCACCTGCGTGGCTCCAGGCTGGAGCACGTCGCTGGAGAGCAGGGGCTCGTCCTGGGCCGTCTTGCGCCGCAGGATGGAGAAGATGGTGCCGATGCTCACGTTGGCGTCGATGTTCGAGGAACCGTCCAGGGGATCGAAGATGAGGATGTATTCGCCCATGGGCAGATCCGAGGGGATCTCGATGATGTCGGCGTTCTCCTCCGAGGCCATGGCGCAGAGCACGCCGCAGCGGGCCAGGCGGTGGATGAGCACGCGATTGGCGTATTCGTCGAGCTTGCGCACCTCCTCGCCCTGGACGTTGGTGTCGCCGGTGAAGCCCAGCACGTCCACCAGCCCGGCCTTGGTCACCTCGCGGGAGATGATCTTGGCCGAGAGGATGATCTCGTTGAACAGGCGGGTGAAGCGGCCCGTGGCCATGGGGGCCTTCTTCTGGTGCAGGAGCAGGTGCTCGGTGACGGTGATCTGCGGAGGCATGGGTTTCTCCTCGTAGGTCCTGGCCTAGAAGAACCAGCCCTTGTTATCGACCGTGTGGTCCACGCTCTCGGTGGCATAGACGAACAGGTCGCGGCCCACGTAGCGGGCCAGCCAGGTGTAGTATTTGCCCGCGCACTCCACCTGTCCGCCCACCTTGTCCCGAAGGATCTCGGTCCAGGGCAGGGCCAGCATGGCCGCGGTGTCCACCCCGGAGCCCGGGGTCCAGACGCCGCGGTTGGGCGCGATGATGATGAGCTGCTCGGGCTCGGGGCAGAAGCTGAACAGGGTGCGCGGGTCGAAGTGCACCACGATGAGCCCGTCCAGGTTCACGTCCTTGTACATGGGCGTGCCGAAATAGACCTCCGGCCCCAGGTCGGTCTGGTCCACCAGGGTGGTGAGCATGGTCTCGCGCCAGACCGCCTCGAACCAGAGCGGCGAGCTGAACGGCTTCACCGGCACGGGCGGTCTGCGGTCCGTGATGTGGCCCTCGGCGTCGGTGACGATGACCCCGTTGAGCCAGGGGAAGCGCTGGTTCAGCAGGTGCAGCCACTCCTCGTTGGGGCGCTGGTCCTGGTCGCTGACGAAGCGCATGAGCCGGAGCACCTGCTGGTCCACCGGGGTGAACAGGCGGGCCAGCTTCTCCTGGTTCGGGTTCTCCATCTTGTAGCTGTCCAGGTCGATCTCTGGATTGGGATTGACGAAGGCGTTGGTGGAGGACCAGGCGTTCTTGGCCGCGTGCTTGGTGCCCTCCCAGGTGTCGTCCATGGACGCACAGGCGGTGAGCAGGAAAAGAAAAACGAGAATCAGGCAGCGCTGCAGCAAGGAAAAGCCTCTCTCAAAGACCGGCCGTTTCGTTTCCGGCCGGGCTGGTGTTCCATCCGGCGGCCGGAAGGCCGCCCGTTCAGGCCCTGACCCGGGCCTCGAAACGCGCGGCCAGGGTTTCCAAGGTGCTGATGAGCCGGTTCTTGGCGTGCCGGCTGAACGAATCCTCGGGCGTGTCGCCCGCGGCAACGCTCCCTACTGCGTCGGCCAGCCCGGCGTCCATCTTTTTGATGCGCGCGGAAAGCTCCTCGCGCTCGGGGCCGGAAGCCGCACCCTGCCAGAGTTCCTGGTAAATGTCCCGGGCTCCGGCGAAATCGCCCTGGGAGGCCAGAAGGTCGGCCATGGTCCGGGTGCGCAGGCTGCCGGCCTGGGTCAGGCGGAGGCCCTGGCCGGGCTCCTCGCCGCCGAAGACGGGCTCGACGGCCGGGGCCTGCGGGGCCGGGGCCTGCGGAGCCGGGGCCTGCGGAGCCGCGGCCGACGCCGCGGGCGGCGGGCCCACCAGACGGGTGGACAGGGCGTTCACGCCCTCCAGCACCACGTCCATCCACTGCACGGGCTTGTCCGTGAAGTGCGAGGCCACGAGCATGAGGAACACGGCGAAGTCCCGGCGCTCGGCCACCGCGGACTTGGCCCACAAACGCCAGAAGTCGGGGTAGGCCGAAAGCGCCCGGCTCACGGGCTCCACGGCCTGGGCGGCCTCGGTCTCACGGCCCAGGCGGGTAAGCACCCGGGCCAGGAGCAGGCGAGCCTCCAGAAAATCAGGGTGGCGGTCCAGCCCCTGGCGCAGGGTGGCCACCGCGGATTCCAGCTGGTCCGTGTCCACGAAGAGCTTGGCCAGGGCGAAAAAGACCTTGGAACCCGGCTCCAGCGAGAGGACTTCCTGGTACCATTCAATCTTTTTTGTCATGGGCGCCATCCCCCCGCGTTGTATCGGACTCTTCGGGCAAAAGATACAGGATCTCGTTGTCCTTGACGTACTTGAGACGCTCCCGGATGACCTTCTCCTGGTAGGCCCGGTCCGACTTGAGCCGCCGGATCTCCTGACTCAAATCCAGGTTTTTCCTGTCCACGCCGGCCATCTGGGACTTGAGCTGCTCGTAGCGGTTGCGCAGCGTCATGTAGGCGAACAGCCCCTGGTCGCTCCAGATGAGACGGAAGAACAGATAGCAGTTCAGGAAGATGAGGAAGGCGATGAGCAGGCGTCTCGTGAGCATGGACTCTCACTGGAGCCTGCGGGCCGCCTTGCGGGCCATGAGGTGGGCCATGGGGTCGCGCAGCTCGTCCAGGAAGTTGGCCGTGGCCCGCTCGATGCGCTCCACGTCGGATTCGGAAAGCTCCACCTCGTCGATACGCTCGAGAAAGGTCTTCAAGACCTCGAACTCATCCAGGAGCGTGTGCCCGAGCTCCAGCTTGCGGAGATCGGGCTCCAGCTCCAGGATGGTCTGGAGGCAGTTGGCGATGCGCATGAGGCGGCTTTCCGGATTCACGCCGGCACTCTCCCCTTCCGTTATTCTCCAGCCTATTCGGATAGTAACCAGTTCTTGTAGAAATTGTACAGATAATTCCCGCCGGAGAAAAGCGTGAGCAACAAAGCGATATATAACAGAAAAGTCCCAATGAGCGCGGCGTCGAGCCCGAACACGGGGTAGTGCAGGATGAGCGGGGTGAGCGCCACGATCTGCACGATGGTCTTGAGCTTGCCGTAGCGGTCCGCGGCGATGACCTCGCCCTTTTCCGCGGCCACGGCGCGCATGCCGGTGACGGCCAGCTCCCGGCAGATGATGAGCACGGCCACCCAGGCCGGGGCCCAGCCCAGGTGCACGAGCATGACCAGCACCGAGGTGATGAGGAGCTTGTCCGCCAGGGGGTCCAGGAACTTGCCCAGGGTGGTGATGCGGCCCTGGCGGCGGGCCACGATGCCGTCGAAGATGTCCGTGACCGAGGCGGCCACGAAGAGCAGCGCCGCCAGCCAGCAGACGAACGGGTTCGGGATATAGAGCAGGAGCACCATGAACGGCGCGGCCACGATCCGCGCCAGGGTCAGGGAGTTGGCCAGGTTGAAGACAGCCATCAGGTCCGCTCCCTCACTTGTGGATGGTGGAAGCCGCTTCCAGGCTGTTCTGGGCGGCCGCGGCCACGCGCCGGCCCACTTCCAGCAGGGCGCGCTTGGCCGGTGTGTCCTCGGCCAGGAGCACCACGGGCACCCCGCGGTCGCCGGCCACCACCGTGGCCGGGTCCAGGGGCACCGCGCCCAGGAACTCCAGGCCATACTGCTCGGCCAGCTCCCGGCCGCCGCCCTTCTTGAACAGGTCGATGTCCCCGCCGCAGTGGGGGCAGACCAGCCCGCTCATGTTCTCCACCACGCCCAGGATGTTGGCCTGGGCATACTGGAGGAAATTGATGGCCTTGCGCACGTCGGCCAGGGAGACCTCCTGGGGCGTGGTCACCACCACGCAGAGGGCCTCGGGAATGGTCCGCAGCACGGTCATGGGCTCGTCGCCCGTGCCGGGGGGCGAGTCCACCACCAAGAAGTCCAGGTCGCCCCACTGCACGTCCGAGACGAACTGGCGGATGGCCGAGGTCTTCATGGGCCCGCGCCAGAGCACGGCCTGGTCCGGGTCCAGGAGCAGGGACTCCATGGAGACCACGTGCAGGGTGTCGCTGAAGCGCTTGGGCTTGATGAGGCTGCCCCGGTCCACCTCCAGCTGGCCGCGCAGGCCGAGCAGCCGTGGCACGCTGGGGCCGTGGATGTCCACGTCCATGAGCCCGACCTTGTAGCCGGACACGGAAAGGGCCGCGGCGATGTTCACGGCCACGGAGCTTTTGCCCACGCCGCCCTTGCCGCTCATGACGAAGAGCTTGTACTTGATGCGCGCCAGGGTGGAGCTGATGAGCTCGTTCTGGAGCGCCAGCTTGGTATCGTTTTTCTGGCCGCCGTCCTTGGAACCGGAACAGCTGCCGCAGGACTGGGACATGATGCCGCCTTGTTTTTCCGGTCAGGGCCGGATCATGCTCCGGCCCGGGAAAATGTAGCCAACCTCGCGCAAAATGCCAACCGGGGTCAGGCCTGCCAGCCGTGCGCCCCCACCAGATCCACAAAAACCACGCCGCCCTTGGCGGTTTCCGTCACCCGGCCGCCCTGCTTCTCCACCAGGACCAGGGTCTGGTCCCGCCGCGCGCCGCCCACCGGGATGACCAGCCGCCCGGGATCGGCCAACTGGTCCACCAGGGGCCGGGGCACCTGGGGTCCGCCCGCCGTGACCATGATCCCGTCGAAGGGGGCCTCCTCGGGCCAGCCCAGGGTGCCGTCGTCCAGCCGGGGCTTGATGCTGAACAGACGCATGTCCATGAAGCGCTTGCGCGCGGCATAGAACAGGGGCTTGATCCGCTCCACGGTATAGACCGTGGCCCCCATCTGGGCCAGGACCGCGGCCTGGTAGCCGGAGCCCGTGCCGATCTCCAGGACCTTCATGCCCGGCCTGACCTGCAACAGTTCGCTCATGAGGGCCACGATGTAAGGCTGGGAGATGGTCTGGCCCTCGCCGATAGGCAGGGGGCTGTCCATGTAGGCCTTGGGAGCCAGGGCCTCCTCCACGAAGAGGTGGCGCGGCACCTGGCGCATGGCCTCGAGCACGGCCGGGTCCCGCACCCCGCGAGCCTCAATCTGCTCGCGGACCATGCGCTCCCGCAGCCGTTTCGGGTCGATCAGCCCCACGTGCGCCCCCCTTCGCTTGCGTCAGCCGTTGGAAAAGCACTTTTGGCCCCCCAAGTCAACAAAGCCCCGGCCGCGGCCCGCACCGCCCTTGACAGGGCGCACAACTTGAGAAAATAATGGGGAAACTCGGAGGGCTCCATGCTGACGGTGGCCGACATCATGACCAAATCCGTGTACTCCCTGCGGGAGACCGACACCCTGCTCTCGGCCCGCGCCCTCATGAAACTCCAGCGCATCCGCCACATCCCCATCGTCACCGGCGACGAGCGCTTCATCGGCCTCCTGACCCACCGCGACCTGCTTTCGGCCACGGTTTCCCAACTGGCCGAGGTGGACCCCGAAACCCAGGACGAGATCGACGCGGGCATCCCCATCAAGGAAATCATGCGCACGGACCTCAAGGTGGTGGACTCCGGGGCCACGGTGCGTTCCGCGGCCGAAATCCTGCTCAACCACAAGTATGGCTGCCTGCCCGTGGTGGACGGCGGCCGCTTGGTGGGCATCCTCACCGAAGCCGACTTCCTCAAGCTGACCATCAGCCTCCTGGATGCCCTGGAAGAGAACACGCCTCAGGCCTGATCCGGCCCCGCAACAGTTCCGCGATCTCGGCCCGCGCGGCCGCCAACATCCCGGGCATTCCGGCCCGGGCCTCGGGCGTGAGCTCCAGGCCGTAGTCTTCGCAGTCCCCGGGCTCCATGACCACCAGCCGCACCCGCGGCCGCGAACCCAGCTCCTGCGCCAGGCGCAAGGATTCCAGCAGGTCCAGCTCGTGGAGCGAGGCCGCCGGGCCGCGGGGCGCGGGCAGATCCCCGGCGTCCAGGACGCGCACCTCGCCGGGCCGCCCGCCAAAGCGGGCCACGTCCAGGATGAGGAAGGCGGCGTAGCCCTCCTGGAGATGAAACAGATCCTGGGTCAGGGTCCCGGCGTCCAGGAAATCCACTTCCGGCGGCCAGTCCTCGGCCATGAGGGCCTGCACCGCGAGCACGCCCACGCCCTCGTCGCGCAGCAGGGGGTTGCCCACCCCCAGCACCAGAATCCTCCCGGCCACGGCCCGCTCCCGGCCAGGGTTGCCCCGGCCTTTTTTTGAGTGTAGATAAATTCTAGAAAATTTTCCACAGGCAGGTGACCATGAGTCAGCAACCGTCCGTCGTCAGTCGCATGCTCCGTCTCGCCCTCTGGGCCGTCCTGGCCCTGCTCGTGGTGGGCGGCGGGGTGGTCGTGTTCCGCGACACCGAGGCCCCCCAGGTGGCGCTTTCCCCGGACAGCCCTTACGTGACCACGGCAGCGCCCCTGCCTCTGGCCGTGTCCGACGCGGGCTCCGGCCTCAAGTCCGTGGAGGCGGTGGCCCTCCAGAACGGCCGCACCTTCCCCCTCCTGGACAAGTCCATGGAAGGGGCCAAGACCTTCGAGTCCGAGCTGGCCCTGCCCTCGGAGATCAAGGAAGGCCCCCTGGAGATCCGCATCACGGCCCGGGACAACTCCCTCTACCCCTTCGGCCGGGCGGGCAAGACCGAGCTGTCTCGCGCCTACACCGTGGACCTGACCCCGCCCCGCGTGGACCTGGAGTCCGTGCAGAACAACGTGAACCAGGGCGGCGCCTGCGTGGTGGCCTACACTCTGTCCGAGGAGCCCGGAAAAACCGGAGTGCTCGTGGGCAAGCGCTTCTTCCCGGGCTTCCGCCTGCACAACGGCAAGTACGCCGTGCTCTTCGCCTTCCCCTGGGACCTGGAGCCCGCCCAGTTCAAGCCCGTGCTCCTGGCCGCGGACAAGGCCGGCAACGAGCGCACCCGGCCCGTGCCGGTGAACGCCATCCCGCGCCATTTCCGCTCGGACAGCATCAACGTCTCGGACAGCTTCCTTGAAGACAAGATGCCCCAGTTCCAGAGCATCTACCCGGACATCACCCGGCCCATCGACCTCTTCCTCAAGGTGAACAGCGACTTGCGGGACAAGAACGACGCCCTGCTCGAACAGCTTGGTCGCCAGACCGCGGCCGAGCCGCTCTGGCGCGGGGCCTTTCTGCGCCTGCCCAATTCCGCGCCCCGGGCCGGGTTCGCGGACGCCCGCGACTACTACTACCAGGGCCGCAAGGTGGACCACCAGACCCACCTGGGCGTGGACCTGGCCAGCCTCCAAGCCGCGCTCGTGCCCGCTGCCAACGACGGCGTGGTGGTGGAGACCGGCTTCATCGGCATCTTCGGCAACGCCGTGCTCCTGGACCACGGCATGGGCCTGCAGACCCTCTACTCCCACCTCTCCCAGATCGACGTGAAGAAGGGCGACACGCTGAAGAAGGGCCAGATCCTGGGCCGCACCGGGGCCACGGGCATGGCCGGGGGCGACCACCTGCACTTCGGCGTCCTGGTCTCGGGCCTGCCGGTGAACCCCGTGGAATGGTGGGACCAGCACTGGATCACCGACAACTTCCTGGCCAAGATCGGCGCCAAATAGGCCGGTCCCGGCGGAACAAAAAAGCCCTCCGGCGCGCCGGAGGGCTTTTTTTTTGCGTTCGCGCGGGGCGGCTAGTGCCGCTGGTACTCTTCCTTGACCAGGCCCTGGGCCAGGGGCGGCTGCATCGTGTCCCGGCCGCAGAAGATGGTGGCCGGATTCTCGCAGACCAGGGCCTGCTCCAGGACCTGGTCCATGCTCTCCACCTTGATGATGGCCAAATCCTTGAGGATGCTGGCCGGGACCTCCTTGAGGTCTTTCTCGTTGTCGGCCGGGATGAGCACCGTGCCGAGCAGGCCGCGGTGGGCGGCCAGGAGCTTCTCGCGCAGGCCGCCGATGGGCAGGACCCGGCCGCGCAGGGTGATCTCGCCGGTCATGGCCAGGTCATTGCGCACCGGCAGGTTCAGCAGGGCCGAAACCATGGAGGTGGCCAGGGTGATGCCCGCCGACGGGCCGTCCTTGGGCGTGGCGCCCTCGGGCACGTGCACGTGGATGTCGATGTCCTTGTGGAAGTCGCGCTTGAGGCCGAAGGCGTCCGAGCGCGAGCGGATGTAGGAAAGCGCGGCCCGGGCCGACTCCTGCATCACGTCGCCCAGCTTGCCGGTGATCTCCACCTTGCCGCTGCCGGGCATGATGGCCACTTCCACGGTCAAGAGCTCGCCGCCCAGCTGGGTCCAGGCCAGGCCGTTGGTCACGCCCACCTGGGCCTTGTCCTCGCGCTCGCCGTAGCGGAACTCGGGCACGCCCAGGAACCCGGCCAGGTTCTGCACCGTGATCTGCACGGCCTTGTCCCGCTGGCCCTCCTCCACCACCTTCATGGCCGCCTTGCGGCAGAGCGCGGCCAGCTTGCGCTCCAGGTTGCGGACCCCGGCCTCCTTGGTGTAGCGCCGCACCACCTCGGTGAGGGCGTTCTCGGACAGGCTCAGGTTGCGCTCGGAGAGGCCGTGCAGCTCGCGCTGCTTGGGCAGCAGGAACTGCTCGGCGATCTTGATCTTTTCCGTCTCCAGGTAGCCGGGCAGACGGATGATCTCCATGCGGTCCTGCAGCGGCAGGGGGATGGAGTGCAGGGTGTTGGCCGTGGTGATGAAAAAGACCTTGGACAGGTCGTAGTCCAGGTCCAGGTAGTGGTCGTTGAAGGAGACGTTCTGCTCCGGGTCCAGAACCTCCAGCAGGGCCGCCGAGGGGTCGCCACGGAAGTCCGTGCTCATCTTGTCCACCTCGTCCAGGCAGAGCACGGGGTTGTTGAACTCGCAGCGTTTGAGGGCCTGGATGATCTTGCCCGGCAGCGCGCCCACGTAGGTGCGGCGGTGGCCTCGGATCTCGGCCTCGTCGCGCACGCCGCCCAGCGAGATGCGCAGGAACTCGCGGTCCATGGCCCGGGCGATGGATTTGGCGATGGAGGTCTTGCCCACGCCGGGGGGGCCCACCAGGCAGAGGATGGGGCCCTTGAGGGTCTCCACCAAGCTCTGCACGGCCATGTACTCCAGGATGCGCTCCTTGGGCTTCTCCAGGCCGTAGTGGTCCGCATCCAGGATGGTCCGGGCCGCGGCGATGTCAATCTTGGAATCCTTGAGCAGGCCCCAGGGCAGGTCCAGGACGCAGTCCACATAGTTGCGGACCACGGTGTATTCCGCGGAGCTCTGGGGCATCTGGCGGAGCTTCTTGATCTCCTTGCGCACCCGCTCGCGGCTCTCCTCGGGCATGACCTTCTCGTCCAGGCGCTTCTCCAGCTCCGCGGCCTCGGCCTGGGGGTCGTCCTCGCGGCCCATCTCCTTGTGGATGGCCTTGATCTGCTCGTTGAGGTAGTACTCCCGCTGGTTCTTCTCCATCTGGCTCTTGACGCGGCCCTTGACCCGGCGCTCGATGGTCACGATCTCGATCTCGCCCAGGATGTGCTCATAGACCGCCTCCAGCCGCTCCACGCCGTCCAGGATCTCCAGGACCTGCTGCTTGCGGCCGAAATCGACCTTGAGATGGGGCATGATGGCGTCGGCCAGCTTGCCGGGCTCCTTGATGGCGCCGATGGCCAGGGTCGTCTCCGCGGCCAGCTTCTTGTTCACCTTGCCGTACTGTTCCAGGGCCTCGTGCACGGAGCGCACCAGGGCCTCCTGCTCGCGGCCCTCGGCCGCGCCCGGGCTCTCGGCCAGGAGCTCCACGTCGATGACCGGGGGCTGCTCGCCCTCGGCCAGGGGCAGGTCCCCGGGCTGCCACACGGCCCGCGACAGGCCCTCGAAAAGCACCTTGATGGTGCCGTCGGGCAGCCGGAGCATCTGGAGGATGCGGCTCACCGTGCCCATGGAGTAGAGGTCCTCGGGGGCGGGGTGCTCTTTTTCCGGGCTCCGCTGGGTGACCAGGAAGATCTTCTTGTCGTGCTCGGCGATGGCCCGCTCGATGGCCTTGATGGAGGCCTCGCGGCCCACGAACAGGGGCACGATGGAACGCGGGAACATGACCACTTCCCGCAGGGACATCATGGGCAGGGAGAGACGCCCGCTGCGGGCGCCCTGATCGTCAAAGCCGAATTCCGGCATGGGGTCCTCCGGTTCTGTCCGCGCCGCGCCCCCCGAGGGAGGGGCCGGAGCACATCAAGGTAACGCCGCCCGGGGCGTTGTCAAATCCGGGACCCTCGCCCGCTAGGCGCTCTTCACTTCCTGCTGGTAGATGAGCAGGGGATCCATGCCCTTCTCCACCACGGACTTGTTCACCACGCACTCCTTGACCCCGGAGAGCGAGGGCAGCTGATACATGATGTCGAGCATCATGGACTCCATGACGTTGCGCAGGCCGCGCGCGCCGGTCTTGCGCTCGATGGCCTTCTGGGCGATGGCGCGCATGGCGTTGTCCGTGAAGCGCAGGGTCACCTTGTCCAGTTCGAAAAGCTTCTGGTACTGCTTGACCAGGGCGTTCTTGGGCTCGGTGAGGATGCGCACCAGATCGTCCTCGGTGAGCTCGGTGAGCGATGTCATCACCGGGATGCGGCCCACGAACTCCGGGATCATGCCGAACTTGATGAGGTCCATGGGCTGGGCGTCGGCCAGAAGCGCGCTCACGGCCAGGTCCTTGCGCTTGACCTCCACCTTGGCCCCGAAGCCCATGCCCGAGCCCTGCATGCGCTGCTGCACGATCTTCTCCAGGCCGATGAAGGCCCCGCCCACGATGAACAGGATGTTGGCCGTGTTCATGCGGATGAATTCCTGCTGGGGGTGCTTGCGGCCCCCCTTGGGCGGGATGTTGGCCTCGGTGCCCTCGATGATCTTCAGCAGCGCCTGCTGCACGCCCTCGCCCGACACGTCGCGGGTGATGGAGGGGCTGTCGCCCTTGCGCGCGATCTTGTCGATCTCGTCGATGTAGATGATGCCGCGGGAGGCGGACTCGATGTCGTAGTCCGCGTTCTGCAGGAGCTGGACCAGGATGTTCTCCACGTCCTCGCCCACGTAGCCTGCCTCGGTGAGGGTGGTGGCGTCGGCGATGGCGAAGGGCACCTTGAGGATGCGGGCCAGGGTCTGGGCCAGCAGCGTCTTGCCCGAGCCCGTGGGGCCGATGAGCAGGATGTTGCTCTTGTCGATCTCCACGTCGTCGGTCAGGGCCTGGGCGTAGAACACGCGCTTGTAGTGGTTGTGCACGGCCACGGAGAGGATCTTCTTGGCGTGGTCCTGGCCGATGACGTACTCGTCGAGCAGCGCCTTGATCTCCTGCGGCGGCAGCAGGCGGCCGTCCTCGAACTCCTCGGTGACGGTCTCCTGGGCCATGATGTCGTTGCAGAGATTGACGCACTCGTCGCAGATATAGACGTCCGGCCCCGCGATGAGGCGTTGCACGTCGCTCTGGCTCTTGCCGCAGAACGAACAGGAAAGGTCCTGTCCGCCGCCGGTTCCCTTTTTCATGCTCATGGTCTTATTCCTGCTTGGTTTCGACTGCCTTGAGATCGTTCCGCGAAACCATGATCTTGTCAATGATGCCGTACGCCAGGGCCTCTTCGGGCCGCATGAAGTAGTCGCGCTCGGTGTCCTGGTTGATCTTCTTCACGTCCTGGCCCGTGTGCTTCACCAGGATCTGGTTCAGGTCCTTGCGCAGACGGAGTATCTCGCGGGCCTGGATGTCGATGTCCGTGGCCTGGCCCTGGACCCCGCCCAGGGGCTGGTGGATGAGGATGCGGCTGTTGGGCAGGGCGTAGCGCATGCCCTTCTCGCCCGCTGCCAGGAGCAGCGCGGCCATGCTGGCGGCCTGGCCCAGACAGAGGGTGGCCACGGGCGGAGAGATGTACTGCATGGTGTCGTAGATGGCCAGACCGGCGGTCACGGCCCCGCCGGGGGAGTTGATGTACATGTAGATCTCCTTGTCCGGGTCCTCGGACTCCAGGAACAGGAGCTGGGCGCAGATGAGCCCGGCCACGTGGTCGTCCACGGCCGTGCCCAGCAGGATGATGCGGTCGCGCAGAAGCCTCGAGTAGATGTCGTAGGCCCGTTCGGTGCGCCCGGTGGTCTCGATGACAATGGGGATGGTGGGCATGGACTCTCCTTCAGGTGACGGCAACGCAGGCCCTTCTCCTCCATCGGCCGGAGGAGCCGGGAACTTGAGCCCGGGACACGGGCTCGCATCTGCCCGCCATTGTAAGTGCTCGAAGCCCGGGGCGCAAGGGCGGCAGCCGCACCCGGAATAGAAAAACGGCGGCCGGACCGCGGAGCCCGGCCGCCGTGGGAGACGAAGGCTACTCGGCCTTGTCGGCCTTGGGGGCCTTCTTGGCGGCCTTCTTCTTGGGCTTGGTCTCGGCTGCCGGGGCCTCGGGGGCCGCAGGCTCCACCTCGGTGCGTTCGGCCCGGGAGTAGATGAACTCCATGGCCTTGTCCATGAGCAGGCGGTCCTTGAGCGGCACCACCAGGTTGTTCTCCTCATAGTAGCGCTTGAGCTCCATGAAGTCCTGGCGGGACTGGATGGCCAGGCGGTTGAGGGCCTGGTCGATCTCCTGGGGCGAGACCTGGAGGCCCTCCTTCTCGGCCACGGACAGGAGCAGGAGCTCGGCGCGGGAGCCCTCGATGGCCTCGGCGCGGAACTCCTCGCGCAGCTGCTCCACGGTCTTGCCCAGGCTCAAGAGGTTCTTGCCGCGGCGGTCCAGGCGGTACTCCAGGTCCTTGACCAGGCGGTCGATGCGGTCCTCCACCAGGGACGGAGGCAGGGGGAAATCCAGACCCTTGACCAGGCCGTCCAGGAGCTTCTTCTGGGCCGTGGACTTGTTGAGCTGGCGGCGGTTCTCCATGTAGGACTGGCGGATGGCCTCGCGCATCTTGTCCACGCTCTCGAAGCCGGCCTTCTTGGCCACGTCGTCGGACATCTCCGGCAGCAGCTTGGCCTTGATGGCGTGCACCGTGACCTTCATGGTCACGGTCTGGCCGGCCAGCTCGGTGTTGATGAAGTCGGCCGGGAAGGTGATGTCCTTCTCGCCGGACTCGCCGGTCTTGAGCGTCTTCACCAGTTCCTCAAACTCGGGCAGGGCCTGGCCCTGGCCCAGGGGCAGTTCGAAGTTCTCGGCCTTGATGCCGGAGACGATCTGGCCGTCGCGGTAGGCGCCGAAGCTCACCGTGACCATCTCGCCGTCCTGAGGCGCGCGCACCTCGTCGAGGACCTTGAAAGTGGCGTGGTTGTCCAGGATGCGGCGCTCCACCTCGGCCAGCTCTTCGTCCTTGACCTCGGCGCGCTCCTCCTCCACGGCCAGGCCCACATAGACGGGCAGGTCGAACTGGGGGGCGATCTCGAAGCTCAGGCTGTACTTGAACTCCTCGTCGCGCGCCATCTGGCCGCCGTCCACGCTGATGCGGGACATGGGCGTGAGCTTGAGGGCGTTGAGGATCTCGTTGATGTGATAGTTGATGAGGTCCGTGGTGGCCTCGTTGTAGATCTGGGCGCGGAAGGTGCCTTCGATGACGCTGGCGGGGGCCTTGCCCTTGCGGAAGCCCTTCACGTCATACTTGGTCTTGTACAGGGCGATGGTGGCCAGGATGGCCGCGTTGACCTCCTCGACGGGCACGGTCACTTCGATTTTGCGCTCCACCGGGGAGATGTCCTGAACGTCGTACTGCATAGAAAAGTGTCCTCCTCAAAAGATGAAGGCCGCGGTTGCGGCCGGATCCGACTCCGCGTCTGGTGCGAGAGGGGAGACTCGAACTCCCACGGCCAGGCCGCTGGATCCTAAGTCCAGTGCGTCTACCAATTCCGCCACTCTCGCCAAAAGCTCGAAACCTTACGACAGGGCGTTTTCCGCTGTCAACTGGGGCGGAAACCCGGCGGATCAGCGGCCCAGTTCGGTGAGCACGAGCCCGAGCTTGCGCAAAAGATCCTCCACGTCCTCGCCGAACAAGCGGGCCATGGGCTCCTTGGCGAACTCGCCGCCGTCCAGGACCACGTCCACGCTCCCGGGCTCCGGGTGCCGGGCCAGGGCCTCGTACGTGCCCCATTCCAGAGGACCGCCATCGCGTTCCTTGAGGTAGCCCGGCTCCTCGGCGCGATCGAAGCTCGCCGCCACCAACCCTGCCCGCTCCAGGGCCCCAGGCAGCCCCTCATCCAGGCGCAGGTTCAGGACGCAGAGGGCCTCGGCGTTGTGCCGCCGGGCCGCCAGAAGCACCTTGGCCAGCTGGGGCGAGGCCCCGAACTCCGGGCAGCCGCCCACCAGGATCGCGCCGCGCCGGGTGGCCGTGATGCGGCCGGAAAAGGCCGCCACCTCGTCCGGAGCGTCGGCGTAGGGCACGCCCAGGGCCAGGTTCATGCCGCTCTCGGGCACCAGCCGGGCCAGCTCGGGCCGGGCCGCCAGCCGGGGACCGGCCTGGGCCAGGTCCTCCAGCACCTGACGCCGCGCCCGTTCCTTGAAAATCGGGGCCAGGTGGTTCACCGGCCCTGCCCCGCCGCCCAAAGGGAAGGCGCTGCGCAGGCCGAGGTTGAGGTACTGCTGCGCCCGGCGCACGGCCGTGAGCATGTCCAGGCCCTGGCCCAGGCCTGTGGCGATGGCTGCGGACAGGGTGCAGCCCGTGCCGTGCAGGCTGCGGGTCTGGACCCGGGGCTGGATCAGGGGCAGGGGCTTCTGGTCCAGGGAGGCGAACCAGTCCGTGGCCGCCAAGGAGTCCAGGTGCCCGCCCTTGACGAGTACGGCCCGGGGTCCCATCTCCAGGAGCTTTTCCGCAGCCCGGCAGATGTCTTCGGGCCCGCGGATGGTCAGGCCCGTAAACAGCTCGGCCTCGGGGATGTTCGGTGTGAGCAGGTCGGCCACGGGAAAGATGCGCTCGACCATGGCCGTGACCGCATCGTCTTCCAGGAGCTTGGCCCCGCTCTGGGCCACGCAGACCGGGTCCGCCACCAGGGGGAAGTTCTTGCGCTCCAAAAACGGGGCCACGGCCCGGATGATGGGCGCGGAAAAGAGCATGCCGGTCTTGGCCGCGGCCACGGGGATGTCCGTGAGCACGGTCTTCATCTGAAGGGCCACGAACTCCGGCGAAGGGGCCTCGATGCCCGCCACGGTGCGGGTGTTCTGGGCCGTGAGCGCGGTGATCACGGACAGGCCGTAGCCGCCGAGCACGGTGATGGTCTTGATGTCGGCCTGGATGCCGGCGCCGCCGCCGGAGTCCGAGCCGGCGATGGTCAGGATGCTGGGCGCGAGGTACATGAAAACTCCAGCCCCAAGGCGTGGGGAGGAAAAGAATAGCCCCCGCGGCCGGGGACGGTCAACCGCGGCGGACCCGGGAACAGACGGGGCCTAGGCGATGGACAGCTTGACGTAATCCTCCACGGGCACGCCGTTCCAGACCTTGCTGGTCCAGTAGGCCGTGGCCCAGATCATGAGGGCCGTGGCCTGGAGGTCAGTGAGCCTGCGGAGCTTCACTTCCAGGTTGTTCTTGCTGGCGCCGTGCTGGATATGCACGTTGCGTTCCTGGCAGGCCTCCTCCACGCGCAGGAGCAGGTAGGCCTGCTTGGACTGGTTGGGCAGAAGCTTCACGTCGCGGTGGGATTCGAGGATGGTCTTGAGCTCCGCCACCGAGAAATCGCCGGACACACTGCGGATGGACTTGAAAAAAATGTCCACGGCCCAGGGCAGGATGAATTCCGCACCGGCGCTTTTGGTCTTGAAATAGTCCTTGAGCCACTTCTCGTGGTCTTGTGAAATCCTGGCAGCGACCTGTGGCATGCTCCACACCCCCATGTTACCATGAGTACATGCGTCATATAATCAAAAAACCAAGGACTGATCAAGATTTTTTCTAGAGAGCCTCGCAGAAAATCATCAAGTTTTTTCAACCTCCAAAACTCTCCCGTATCTGGCGGAACAGGCTCAGCAACAGGGCGTCCGGAGCGTCCTGGCCGTTGACCGCTAGCCTGCGCACCAGGGCCACGGCATTCTTGCTTGGCGTCACGGTGCGTTCCGTCTCCAGCACGATGCGCCGCTCCTGGCCGCCCACGGACACGTCCTGCAGGTCCAGGATCCAGCCCTGCCCCTGCGGCCGCCAGGTCAGCACCGGCGGCGTGGCCCGCACCGGGCCGCCCTCCAGAAGGGCGGCGAAGTCCTGGAGCCGGAAGGGGCGGCTATTGCGGCCGAGCACGCCCAGGTACTCGCTCTGGCCCGTGCGCACCACCAGGGGCAGGTCCAGGTAGTCCGCGGGAGGGAAAACCAGGGAGTCCGAACTGTTCCGGCGCAGGAGGCCGCGCAGTTCCAGGATCTCTTGCTCCAGGAGCCGCACCTGGGCGGCTTGGCGGGCCTCGGATTCGGCGCGTTCGCGGCGCAGGGCCGCCACCTCCTCGCGCAGGGAGCGGACCTCGCTGTGGAACAGGCCCTGCTGGTCCAGGAGGTCGGAGACGCGCTCCAGGGCGGCGGCCAGGCCCGCTGGCGGTTCCGCCTCGGGCGCGTGCGCCGGCCCCCCGGCCTCGGGCTCGAACAGGCTATAGCCCGCGGCCAGTTCCTGTTCGATCTGCTCGGCGGACCAGTTCTTCTCGAACATCTCCCGTATCCTCCTGAAGAGGTCCATGGATTCTGTGGGATAGCGGCGACGGCGGCCAGCCCCCCCGGCCACGGGGAAAAAGCGGGCGAAGCGGTCCTTGTAATAGACCACCGTGGACGGCGGGATGCCGAGGCGGCGGCCGATTTCGCGCAGACTGAGGAAGGACGCGGTTTCCTGGGTCATGATCCCTTCATTGTTGTTCAATTGTTCAACAAATATCCGTGAAAACGCAACCTGTCAATACCAAAGCAAAAAAATGAACAAAAAAAAGCGCGCCAAAAGGCGCGCCTGCACAGGGCCGGACAGGAGAGATCAGTGGGACAGGTCGTACTGGATCTGGCGGAGCGTTTCCTGGACCTGGGCCATCTTGCGGGCCTGGTCCTGGTCCTGGATCTGACCGCCCAGGAAGGCCGCCTTCTGGGCCATGTCCTCGAGCATGGCCTGGACCATGAGCTTGCGGCCGCCCTCGGTGGGCTGGTCCCGGACCAGCGCCATCTGGGCTTGCAGGGACGCGATCTCACCCTGCAGGGAGCCCACCTTGCGGACCTCCTCGGTGAGGCCCTTGAGGTTGCTGCTCAGACCGAAGAAGAGAATGGCCATGAGCACCAGGGCCAGCGCCGCCAGGATCAGGGCCGGCTTGGACAGGTCGGGCCCGCGCCGGTGGGCCCTGGAGACCGGAGGTTCCTGGGCCTGGTCCCCCCCTTTGCGAAAGCCGTCCATATGGCGGACATTGTCGTGCTGCGAATCCATGACGCCTCCAGGCTGTTGTTCCTTGCACCTACTGCAACGCAGCGCTGGAATCAAGCGTCGGCGCAGAGCCACCGCCTTCTGCTCCGACAGTGCTGGACAACGCTCCGCAGCACCGGAACCATCGCATGGCAGCGCCGTCCACATGCATCGTATCACTCCTCCAGTTCAGGATCCCGTCCATGAAAAGGCTTGAAATGTGACCAGCGGACACCTACAGTGGACTGCAGCGGTGATTCCACACCAAGGACGCAGTGACATCACGTCCCCGCCACCCGAAGGAGACACTATGGAAGATTACCTGAAGGAAGCATTGGAGATCGTAAAGGCCCAGGCCAGCGTACGCACCATGACCGAGGAGGAGATCACCTCCATGGTCCGCAAGCTTTCCTTCGGCATCCAGGCCATTTCCGAGGGCGCAGAGGCCCCCCTGGAAGAGGGGCTGGCCTGCGATCCCCAGAAGTCCGTGCGCGAGAAGTCCATCATCTGCTGCGTCTGCGGCAAGTCTTTCAAGATCCTGACCAAGAAGCATCTGGCCAGCCACGGCATGACGCCCGCGGAGTACCGGGATAAGTTCGGCTACAAGAAGAACTCGCCCCTGGTCTGCAAGTCGCTCCAGCGCGAACGCCGCAAGAAGATGAAAGAAATGAAGCTCTGGACCAAACGCGGCAAGAAAAAGTAGATTCCGTTTCCGTCTGTCATGAGGCCGGTCCAGCGGGATCGGCCTTTTTTCATGTCCAGGCCGCGGCCACGGCCTCGGGCCGCTCGGCCACGTAGCGCGGCTCCAGGGCCAGGCAGGACTCCCGGTCCCCGTAGCCCCAGGCCGCGAAGCAGGCGTCCAGGCCCAGGCTGCGGGCAAACAGCAGATCCGTGGCCGTGTCGCCCAGGAGCACCACCCGCTGCCGGGGAATCCCGGGAAAGGCCGGGGCCACGTATGTTTCGTAGAAAGCCGGGTCGGGCTTGCGCGGTCCGTCGCCACGCGCCCCTGCCGTGAGCCGGCAGAACCCGGCCAGGCCCAGGCTCTGCAGGGCGTGCTCCAGGCCGTGCTGGCCCTTGTTGCTCACGATGCCCACGGCCAGGCCCGCATCCCGCACCGCCTCCATCATGCCGCGCACGCCGGGAAAAAGCCGGTTCAGGAGCTGGCCCCGGGCGTGGTAGTGCCCACGGTAGGATTCGATCCAACGCGGCAGGTCGGCATCGTCCAGGCCGGGCACCAGCCGCCGGAAGCACTCCTCGATGCGCAGGCCGATGACTCCGCGCACGGCCTCGGCCGATGGCGCGGGCAGGCCGAAGTCCCGGAAGGCCAAGCTCATGCCCAGGACGATGCCGTCGCTGGAGTCGCAGAGCGTGCCGTCGAAATCGAAAAGGGCCAAGTCGTAGCGCATCATTCCGAAGTGGCGCTGCTGGGTTTCGGAACCGGGACGCCGCCCAGGCTGCGGGCCAGCAGGAAGTCGATGAGTTCCTCGATACGGCGCCAGCCCGCGTCCGAGGCCAGGTCCACCCCGCCCAGGCAGTCCATGGTGCGCGAACGCACGGCCAGGAAATGGATGCCCCCGGCCATGAACAGGACCAGGGCCGTGAGGTCCACATCCGCGGGCGGGTCCTGGTCCATGAGCTCGAAGAACTCCAGGGCCGTGCGCTCCCGGCCGGACTCGATGGCCCGGGTCAGGGCGTTGCGGGTCAGGGCCTCCCAGGCCATGACGTCCAGGGTCTCGGGCCGATCCAGGAGTTCGCGCAGATAGCGCTTGAAAAAGGTGGCCATGAGCTCGGCCGGGGCCATGCGGCGCAACGCCTCGGCGTCGCCGTGGATGAGTCCGGCGGCCGTGGGCCAGGAGCGCGGGCTGCGGGCATAAGCCCCCACCAGCCGGCGCAGTCCCTGGAATTGGCGGAATATCTCGCTGCGCGGCAGTCCGGCCTCGGCCGCCACCAGGTCCGGGGTCACGGCGTCGAAGCCCACCCGGGCCAGCACCGCGCCCACGGCCCGGATGAGCCGCTCGCGGTCGGCCTCGGCGCGATTGATGGGAATGACCTTGAGCCTGGACATGCTGCGCACCACGCTGTTTCCGGCAGTCTGCGCCATGCGGCGGCCGCCGTCAATGTCTCCCCTCCGAAACGAACAAGGCCCCTCTTTTGGAGGGGCCTTGGTGATATTGTCCTGGCAGCGACCTACTTTCCCACGGTTTAGGACCGCAGTATCATTGGCGATGGAGGGCTTAACTGCCGAGTTCGGAAAGGGATCGGGT
>JAWRKD010000034.1:0-4782 GCA_040307135.1 Desulfovibrionaceae bacterium | reverse complement strand
GGTGCGCGTGCGCACGGACGAGCAGGGCAACCCCTGGTTCGTGGCCAAGGATTTGGCTGCGGTTCTTGATCTGCAAAACATCCGGCAAAACCTTGATGCGCTGGACGAGGATGAAAAGGGTGTATGCTTTACTGACACCCCTGGCGGAAGGCAGGAAGTGACAACCGTTTCCGAGTCCGGGCTCTACAGCCTGGTCTTCCGCTCGCGCAAGCCCGAGGCCCGGCGCTTCCGCAAGTGGGTCACGTCCGAGGTCCTGCCCGCCCTGCGCCGCACCGGAGCCTACGGCGCTCCTCTGCCCCCGCCCCCGCCCTCGCCGGACGCCGTGCGCGGGGTGCGGCCCGCCCTGCGGGCCAAGGCCATGCACGCGGCGGTCCAGGCCGTGCGCCTCACCGGCGGCGGCGAGGAGGACATCCAGCGCCTGTTCGTGACCTATTGCGGCTGGCTGTCCGCCGGGCCGCTGCCCCTGGCCGCGGAGACCGAATCCGGGCTGACCGCGGCGGTGGAGCGCTGGGCCGGGGAATGGCTGGTCCCCTCCAGGGACCGCAGCACCCGCTCCTGGGACCTGTATGACCACTTCCGGGCCTGGCTGCGGCGCGAGGGCCGGGGGCTGCCCGCGCCCAGCATCAAGGCCTGGGGCGGCGAGATGTCCCGGCGCTTCCGGCGCATCAAGTCCGGCAGCATCCGCTACCACGTCCTGCTCCGGGAGGGGGCGTGAACGGCCGCGGGCCCGACCCCATGGACAGCCGGGCCGCCCTGCCGGACGGCCCGGCCCCGTCCCCCTCCGGCCGGGTCTTCAAGACCCAGCTCGACGCCGTGGATTTCCTCACGGCCCAGGGCTTCAAGATCGGCAAGTCCAAGTTCAACAAGGACGTGCGCACAGGCCGGGTGACGCCCAACGCCGAGGGCGTGTTCGAGGCCGGGGTTTTGCTGGCCTACGCGGCCACGCACCTCACCCCCCTGGCCCGGGCCGGGGACCGGGCCGGGAACCAGGCCGCGGCCCAGAAGCTGGCCGCGGACGCGGACCTCAAGAGCGTGCAGGCCGAGCGCCAGCGCCTGCGGCTCCAGCGCGAGCAGGGCCTGCTCATGCCGCGCTCCGAGCACGAGCAGGACATGGCGGCCCGCGCCCTGTTCTTCAAGGCCGAGGTGGAGGGCTTCGCCCACCGCCTGGGCGGCGAGCTCATCGCCGTGGTGGCCGGGGACGAATCCAGGCTGCCCGAGTTCCTCCAGTGGTGGGAGGAAAAGACCGCCGAATGGCTGGACGCCTGGAGCGCGGACCGCGAGTTCGCCGCGCCGGACCAGGACGAGACGCCCCCGCTGCCCGGCGAGACCCTGGAGAACGGGGAGGCCTAGGGGAATGGCCCGCGTGTTCCGCTTCACCCCGGGCGAGCGCCACGTGTTCCGGCGCAGGCCGCGCATCCCGGTCTCGCGCTGGGCCGCGGCCCACCTCGTGGTCCCGGACGGGCCCTATTCCGGCGGCCGGTTCCGGCTGGACGTGAACCCCTATCTGGCCGGCATCATGGACGCCTGGGGCGAGCCCTGGACCGAGGAGGTGGTGGTCTGCGGCGCGCCCCAGACCGGCAAGACCCTGGCCATGTACGCCTGCCTCGCCTTTGCCGTGGACATGCGGCCCGGCCCCCGCATGCTGGCCATGCCCGACGACGACACCCTGGACCGGGTGGGCAAGGGCAAGCTCCAGCCCCTGTTCCGCGCCTGCCCCCCGGTGCGCGCCCTCCTGGCCCGGACCACGTCCGGCCAGGTGCGCTTCCGGGACGGTACGGCCCTCTATCTGGCCAGCGCCCAGAGTCCGTCCCAGCGCGCCTCCATCTCGGTGCAGGACCTCTTCCTGGACGAGGAGGCCCTCTACCGCCAGATCGCGGGCCAGGGCGTGCCCGTGCTGGACTTCATCGAACGCACCCGCTCCTACGCCCACAAGCGCAAGATCATGCGGGTCAGCAAGCCCGTGGGCGGGGAGGACTGCTCCGTGGTCCAGGCCCTGCGCGAAGGCCTGGACGAGGTCCGGCGCTTCGAGGCCCGCTGCCCGGCCTGCATGGGTTTCCAGACCCTGAACGAGGCAGGGCTGGCCTGCCCGGAGAAGTGCCAGGACCCGGCCGAGATCCGGCGCAGGCGGCTGGCCCGGTACAAGTGCGCGCACTGCGGCTTCCTCTGGACCGACCACACCCGGGACGTGGCCGTGGCCTACGGCCGCTGGACCGCCGAGGAGCCGGTGCCCAGGCCCGCCCGGGTGGGCTTCCACCTGCCGGCCATCCTCTCGCGCTCCGTGAGCCTGTCCGAGATCCTGGCCGCCAGGTTGCGGGCCGAGGCCTCGGACTCGCCGGACGTGAAGCAGGCCTACGCCAACGGCTACTGGGCCGAGCCCTACCTGGCCGCGGAGATCGCGCCGGAAAAGAGCGCCCTGCTGGAGCTGCGCGAGCCGGACCTCAGGGCCCGCACCGTGCCGCGCGAGGCCCTGGCGCTTACCTGCGGCGTGGACATGCAGAAACGGAGCTTCTTCTTCACGGTCTGGGCCTGGGCCCTGGGCCTGCGCTCCTGGCTCATCGACTACGGCCGGCTGCGCGACTTCGAGGACGTCCTGGCCCTGGCCTATGAAACCACCTACAAACGCGAGGGCGGCGGCCAGATGCCCATCTGGCGCACGGCCCTGGACACCGGCGGCGGGACCACGGACCCGGGCCTGCTCACCCGCACCGAGGAAGCCTACGCCTTTCTGCGCGCCCACGGCGGCCCCAGGCTCTGCGGGTGCAAGGGCCTGTCCCGGCCGAGCCAGACGCCCGTTCGCTTCACGGTCATCGACAAGATGCCCAAGTCCAAGCGCCCCATCCCGGGCGGCCTGACGCTCCAGCTCCTGGACGTGTCCTACCTCAAGTCCCTGGTCTTCGGCCGCCTGAGCCTGGACGCGCGCCAGCCCGCCCGGCTCTACGAACTCACCGAGCGGGCCGGGATCTGGGAGCCGGACGAGCACGAGGAGTTCATCCGCCAGATGACCGCCGAGCGCCTGGTGCGCGGCCGCGACGGCAGGATGCGCTGGGAGCAGCTGCACAAGGACAACCACTACCTGGACGCCACGGTCCTGGCCCACGCCTGCGCCGACGGGTCCTGGTCCCCGAGCCTGCAATACATGCTGGAGCGCGAGGCCGAGCTCGCCGCGGCGTCGCCCCGGCCGGAACAGGACCCGTCCCAGGCCCAGCCCTGGGTCCCCAGGCACGACAACTGGATCGGAGGCCGGAGATGAGCGAGGAGAGGGGAAACAGCAACGTGCTGCGCGGATTGGCCGAGATCGCCGCCTACGCAGGTCTGAGCCGCAACACGGTCCTGTCCTACATCGCCACCCGCGGCTTCCCGGCCAGGCAGCTGGAAAAGGGCGGCATGTGGAGGGCCACGCGCGAGGCCGTGGACGCCTGGTGGACCCGCCAGCTCGACCTGGGCATGGGGAGCAACTGACCCTCGTGATCTGGAAAGGGACGGCTCCGGAAGCCCGGGCCAAGCCCGAAGGGATTAACGGAATGGTGAGGATTTGGCGGCAAGGCCGTGGTGTCTTGACGTGTAACCAATTTCAGGCTACTTTGTAACCATGACCTGGGATGTTCGATTCACATCAAAGGCTGACAAGCAAGTCAAAGCGCTTCCGCAGGGCATCCGGGAACGCCTCATGGCTCTGGTTCAGGCGCTTCGTCTTGCCGGCCCTGTCCAGGCGGGCATGCCCAACTATGGAAAGCTCAAGGGGCAGACGGATACTCACCATTGCCACTTGAAAAAAGGCCAACCCACATACGTGGCCGTCTGGCAAGCCTTCAAAAAAGCAAAACAGGTGGTGCTGACCTATGTTGGAACTCACGAAAACGCCCCATACTGACGGGACGGTCTGCCTGACCATCACCGTGCCCAAGGAACAGGCGGAAGGCGTTGCTGCCGCTCTTGAAGGCATTCTGCGCCTCGTTGGCGAGGTCTCCGAAAAGACTGTCCCCGCCTCCGAGGTCTTGCCGGACATGACGCCCGGCAAGGTCCTGCGCGGCGCGCGCGGCCTGCGCGAGATGACCCAGGCGCAGCTCGCCGCTGCCCTGGGCATCCCCAAGTCCAATATTTCCGAGATGGAGCGCGATGTTCGGCCCATCGGCAAGGAAATGGCGAAGCGCCTGGGCAAGGCCTTGGCCATGCCGTACAAGTCGTTTCTTTTCTAGCAGGACAGCCTGGAACCTCTCCGCAACGAGCCGCCGCCTTTCTCCGGCAGATGATGGTCGCGGCCCAGTCCAGTAGGCAAGCTGGGTTGACCAGCCCCGCGCGATTGTTGTCAATAGTCAATATCGTCCTTTCTTCCACCAGAATCGTCCTTTCCCGTATCAGAATTGTCCTTTCTCCGTTTCGCGCTAAAACCCGGGGGTAAAGAGCGGGGCATCGAACGGGCCGCTATCGCGGCCCTGGGAGCCCCGAGTGTACGATTCGCGCGAAACCCTGGTGGCCAGGCTGGAGAAAATCCGGGCGGAAATCGACAACGCCAGGAGCCTTCAGTCCTTCTCGGCTGATCAGGGCGCCACCTTCACCCGCCCCAATCTCAAGGCCCTGCTCGAGGAAGAGCAGTCCGTCCTGTCCCGCATCGAGGCCCTGGACGCCCGCGCCAGCGGCGGCGTCTTCAACCGGGCGAGGTTCCTGTGACCCTGTCCGGCAAGCTCGGCTCGGCCCTGGACCGGGCCATTTCCGTGCTGGCCCCGGGCCTGGCCCTGCGCCGCATGGAGAGCCGCGCCCGCTTCGGCATGGCCGCGACCATGT
>JAWRKD010000033.1:0-6012 GCA_040307135.1 Desulfovibrionaceae bacterium | reverse complement strand
CTCGGCGGGGATTTCCCCGGTCTCGGCGGCCAGGGTCTGGCGCACCCGGGGCAGGGCCAGGAGGCTCTGACGCAGGGCCGCGAAGTCCCGGGGCGTGGCGCGGCCCAACTGGACCCGGGTGGAAAGTCGCTCCAGGTCGTGGATGTCGGCCAGGGCCTGTCGCAGGGCCTGTCGCACCCCGTCCTGACGGAAAAAATAGTCCACGGCGTCCAGGCAGCGGTTGATGGCGGCCGGGTCGCGCCAGGGTTCGCGCAGGCGGCTTTCCAGGAGCCGCGCGCCCAGGGCCGTGACGGTGCGGTCCAGGACCTGGAACAGGGTGCCCTTGCCGGGCCGTCCGTCCAGGCGGCGGAAGATTTCCAGGTTGCGCTCGGTGACCTCGTCCAGGATCAGGCGCCTGGACAGGTCCAGGGGCCGGAACCCGGCCATGTGCGAGACGTCCTGCTTCTGGGTCTGGCGCAGGTAGAAGAGGAGCGCGCCGCAGGCCCGGGTCAGCTCGGGCTTGTCCTCCAGGCCCAGGGCGGCCAGATCGGCCACGGCCTGCACCTCCAGGAGGCTGCGGCGGGCCGTGTCCAGGTCAAAGGCCCCGCGCTCGGGCAGGGACACGGCCTGGGTTCCGGAATCCGCGAAGGACGCCGGAGGCTTGCGTCCCTGGGGCAGCAGGAGTTCGCGCGCCCCGAGCTTGGCCAGCCATTGCCAGAGTTCGGCCTCGCGCGTGGAGGAAAGCCCGCTCCACTGGCCCGTGGAGACCTCGGCCCAGGCCAGGCCACCCCGCTCGCGGGCCTCGTCCCAGTATAGGGCCGCCAGCCAGTTGCTGCCTCGGGCCGGGAGGTTGGCGTCCTCCACCACGGTGCCCGGGGTGAGCACGCGGGTCACCTCGCGCCGCACCAGGCCCTTGGCCTGCTTCGGGTCCTCCACCTGGTCGCAGATGGCCACGCGATAGCCCTTTTCCAGGAGCTGGGCCAGGTAGCCCTCGGCCGCGTGGTGCGGCACCCCGCACATGGGCGCCTTGTTCTCTGCGTTGGGATTGCGGGAGGTGAGGGCGATGGACAGTTCGCGGGAAGCGATCTCCGCGTCTGCGAAAAAGAGCTCGTAGAAGTCGCCCATGCGGTAGAAGAGCAGGGTGTCCGGGTATTCCTCCTTGATACGGAGGTACTGTTCGAACATGGGCGTGAGCTTGGGCGCGGACACGGAGGGCCGGAACTCCTACTGGCTGAAGTCGAAGCGGAAGGCGATGGAGTGCCAGCTGCGACAGCGCGGACAGAGGTAGAACACGCTGTCGCGCTTGAGCCCGCAGGTGCGGCAGACGAAGCGCCGCAGCCGCCGCGCCTTGTCCATGAAGAATTCCAGCTGTTCCTTGAAGAACGGGGTGAAGCTCTGCTCGTCCTTGGTCAGGCGGAAGACCTCCAAACGGGCCAGCCAGAAATCGGGGCGCAGGACCAGGGTCTTCTCCAGCCAGGAGCGGGCCTCCAGGTGCTGGCCGCAGTGCAGAAGCAGCCGCGCGCCGTAGAAGAACAGGAGCACGTCCGGCTCCTGGTCCTCCAGCACCGGAATCACGGCGGCCACCAAGTCGCGGCTGCTCAGGGGCGACTCGCCGCCGCCCCCGCGGCGCACGCCCGCGGCCGTGTCCACCAGACCCTCCAGGGGCACGAAGCGCATCTCCTTGTCCACCTTGGCCAGGGCCTCGCGGAGCAGGTCCTTGATCCGGCCCGCAGAGCCCTCGGCATAGGCCTGACCGAGCTTTTCGGTCCAGGCCTCGGCCGAGCCCGGATAGACGCGCACGGCCTTGCGCAACAGGCTCCCGGCCTGGGACGGATTGCCGCCCGCGGCCAGTTCCTGCGCCCGGCGCACCAGGTAGTGGGCCTGGGCCAGGGGCCGGTTCAGGCGGCCGTAGAGCTCGGCTGCGCGCTCGAATTCCGAGCCGTCGGCGGCCAGCTGGGCCTGTTCCAGGAGAATGGCGGGCTTGTCGCCCATGAGGGCTCGGGCCTGTTCAAAGGCGTGGGCCGCGCGGTCCAGGAAGCCGCCGCGCCGGAAGTCCCGGCCCAGCTCGAACCAGGCCCGGGCCGTGAACGCAGGCTCCAGGCCCTGGCGCACGATGAGGTTGTTGCGGATCTGGATGGCCCGCTCGATTTCGCCCTGGGAGCGGTAGAGGCTGCCCAAGGCCAGGTAGATCTCCACGGCCTCGGGATTGTTGCGCACCACCTGGGAGAGTTCGTCGATGGCCGCGCGGGTGTCCTGCACCGGCAGGGTTTCGCCCTCGCCGGGTCCCAGGGACAGCTCGAATCGGTCATCGGCGCGCCTGCGCCGCAGGAAGTCGAAGAGGGCCAAGGACGGCTCCTAGTGTTCCGGTTCCTCGGCCAGGGGGCCGGGCTGGTGGTCCAGGGGCATGGTGCGCAGCTGGTTCAGCTCGCGCTCCAGGGCCGCGTTCTTCTGGCGCAGCTCCTTGACCAGGCCGGAGAGCCGAAAGCGCTCGGACAGGAAGTAGAACACGCAGACCAATGCCCCCACCAGGAAGCCGCTCAGCACGATGAGATAGAAGGGCAGGGGGATGGAGCGCAGGCTGAAGAGCAGGGGCACGGCGAGCACCAGCTCGTAGGTCTGGGTCACGGTGTCCTTGTTCTGGATGAAGAAGAGCATGGACAGGAAGAAGAAAAGCACCAGAAGGATGACCTTGACGTAACGCATGGGCGGCTCCTTGCTATTCCGCCGCGTCGAAGAGCGGCTTGAGTCGGCGGTAGGTGGAGAGGAGGTGCTCGGGGATCACGTTGGTTTCCCCGAACACGGCCATGAACGAGGCGTCCCCGTTCCAGCGGGGCACGATCTGGAAATGCAGATGCCCGGCTATGCCCGCGCCGGCGGCCTCGCCCAGGTTGAAGCCGGCGTTGATGCCGTGGGGCCGGAAGGCGCGCTGGAGCACGCTGACCGAGCGGCGCATAAGGTCCATGCACTCGTGGGATTCCTCGGGAGTGAGCTCGGTGACGCAGCAGACGTGACGGTACGGCGTGACCATGAGATGCCCGTTGTTGTACGGGAACTTGTTCATGATCACGAAGCAGGTCCTGGCCCGGTGGAGCACCAGGCGCTTCTCGTCCCCGTCCGTGGTCTCGGGGATGCAGAACACGCATTCGTCGGGCTTGGGACCCAGGATGTAGTCGAGCCGCCACGGCGCCCAGAGAACGTCCATCGTCATTCCTTGCAAGAGGTTCGATCCACGTGAGCAACCCTACACGGGCGATGGCCCAAGGGCAAGCGCCCGCCCCCGGTCAATCCCGCGCCAGGGGGGCTTCCTCCTGGGGCAGCCATTCCTTCTTGAGCCTGCGTACCAGGAGCAGCTGCTCCTTGCGGCCCGGGGCCTGGCCGTCGATGCGCGCCCGGCGCACGGCCTTGAGGATGCGGGCGTAGATGGGGCCTTCAGGGATGCGCAGGCGCTTCAGGTCCTGGCCCGAGATCTCCACGGTGCGCAGGCCGGGATTGGCGAGATACTGGGAGATGTGCTTGCGCATCTCCTCGCGGCGGCTGCGGGCCATGAGAAAGAGCACGCCCTCCACGGGCAGGGCCTCCAGGGCGAAGCAGAGCTCGGACAGGGGCGAGGAGTCCTCCTTCCAGGTCATGAGCCGCCCCAGGGTCGCGCCGATGGCCTCACGCAGGGAGAGGAACTCGCGCTCGTCGCGCGGGGACAGGCCCAGGCGGCGGCAGATGTTCCGGGCCTGGTCCGCATCCATGCCCTGGGTCAGGCCCAGGAGGTAGAGCTTCCAGGGCTGGGCCGCTGGCTCCAGATAGAGAAGCTTGTGCCAGTTGTGGACCTTGGCGATCTCCTGCATGAGGTGGGTCTTCAGCGGGTCCAGGGCCAGCTGGGGATGCACGGCCTCCAGGAGGCCCAGCTCCTGCATCCGGGACAGGCAGGCCAGGGGCTCGTCCTCGTTGAGGATGTGCTGGAGTTCGTGGAACACGCGGTTGCCTGAAAGTCTGGCGAAAAGCCCGAGCTGGAGGGCGTTCTTCACCAGCCGCAGGGTCTGGCTGGCGATGCGGAAGCCGAAGCGCTGCTCGAAACGCACGGCCCGCAGGATGCGCGTGGGGTCCTCCACGAAGCTCAGGGAGTGGATGACCCGGATGGTCTTTTCCTTGATGTCGCGCTGGGCTCCGAAGAAGTCCACCAGGCGGCCGAAGCTGTGCGGGTTCAGGTGCACGGCCAGGGCGTTGATGGTGAAGTCGCGGCGGTAGAGGTCCATCTTGATGGAGGAGAGCTCCACCGTGGGCAGGGCCGCGGGATATTCGTAGTACTCCAGCCGGGCCGTGGCCACGTCCACGCGGCGGCCGCCGGGCAAGATGACCACCGCGGTCTTGAACTTCTTGTGGGTCTTGGCCCGGCCGCCCATGCGCCGGACCATCTCGCGGGCGAAGCGGATGCCGTCGCCCTCCACCACTAGGTCCACGTCCAGGTTGCTGCGGGCGAGCAGGATGTCGCGCACGAACCCGCCCACGGTATAGACCTCCCAGCCCAGGTCCTGGCCCAGTTCCCCGGCCTGCCTGAGCAGGTCGAAGACGTCCGCGGGCAGGCGGTTGAACATGAGGGTGCGGATGTTGCGTTCGCGCTTGCGGTCCTGGTTCAGGGATTCGGGGATGCGCGAGGGCTCCTCGGCCAGCATGGTCACCAGGTCCGTGCGGGTGATGACGCCCAGGAGCCGGCCCCGGTCCACCACGGGCACCAGGCGCTGGCGCTTGCCCAGGATGATCTCCATGACCTCCTGGAGCCCGGCCGTGGGCGGCACGGTCAGGAACTCCCGCAGCATGTATTCGCGCACCGGCACCTCGCCCAGCTTGTGGGTCAGGGCCTTGTCCGCGGTCTTGTGCTCCAGCAGGCCCACGCACTCCAGGCCGCCCTCGGCCACCACGGGCACGCCCTTAAGCCCGAAACGGGTCATGAGCTCCACCGCGTCCTTCATGGGCCGGTCCTGCTCGATGCTCACCGGCGGCTTGGACATGAGGGTCTCCACCACCATCTGCGGATGCACGTGGGCGTAGAGCAGGGTGAACAGTTCGTTCTTCACCTCGGCCAGGGTCTTGTGTTTGATGGTGGCCGAGGCGGCGTAGGGGTGGCCGCCGCCGCCCAGGGCCGAGCAGATGGCGCCCACGTCCACGTCGCCGCTGCGCGAGCGGGCCACCAAGTGGATGCGGTCGCCCATGCGGCCCAGGGCGAAGAGCACCCGGATGTTCTCCATGTCCATGAATTTGTGCACCAGGAAGGCGAAGTCGCCCACGAAGTTCTCGGTGCTGGCCTCGGTCATGACCACGGTCACGCCGTTGATCTCCTGGGTGGTGGCGGTGTCCAGGAGTTCGCCGAGGATCTTGACCTGTTCCGAGTCCAGGTCGCGGGAGAGCAGGTCCGAAATGACGTCCAGGTCCATGCCGTTGCGTCGCAGCCAAGCCGCGGCCTCGAAGTCCTCGGGCGTGGTGGAGTCGAAGGCGAACGAGCCGGTGTCCTCGAAGAGGCCCAGGCCCATGACCGTGGCCTCTTCGGGCAGGGGCGTGAGGCCGCGCTCGCGCATCTCGGCCGCCAGGATGGCCGTGGTGGAGCCCCAGGGCTTGACCACGCTTTTGACCGCGGCCACGTCCTCCTCGGAGTCCGGGTGGTGGTCGTAGGCGTGGATCTCCACCCGGGGGTTGTCCAGCAGCGGCTGCACGTGGGCCAGACGGGACTTCTGACGGGTGTCCACCACCACCAAGCGGCGCACGGTGTCCACGTCGATGTCCTTGAAATTCCTGAAATTGAACAGGTAGGTCGTGCTCTGGATGTAGAAGTTGCGGAGGTTCTTCTCCTGACTGCCCGGGAAGACCAGCACCGCGTCGGGATAGAGGCGGCTGGCCGCGATCATGGCCGCCAGGGCGTCGAAGTCGGCGTTGGCGTGGGCCGTGATGACGGTGGGCGCGGCGATCTTTTCCGGTGTCTGGGACATGGACCTCCTCAGGCGCCGGAGCGCGGGTGGAAGCGCTTGTGCACGGAGAGCAGGCGCTCGG
>JAWRKD010000032.1:0-8063 GCA_040307135.1 Desulfovibrionaceae bacterium | reverse complement strand
CGCCCTGCTGGAAAAGGGCGCGGCCCTGGGCACGGTGCTGGCGTTCATGATGTCGGTCATCGCCCTGTCCCTGCCCGAGGTGGTCATTCTGCGCAAGGTGCTCAAGCCCCGGCTCATCGCCGCGTTCGTGGGCGTGGTGGGCGCTGGCATCCTCCTGGTGGGCTACCTGTTCAACGCCATCTTGTGATGGGGAGATGCCTGGCAAAAAACGTCGCATGCGGATGAGCGCTGGAGTCGCTCCGGAAACCTAAGGAGGAATGCAGGATGTCTTCCCAGCCATCGAAGCTGTCATCGTACGTTCCGAGTGCAGTTCTGCTTGTCGTCCTCGCAGCCGGAGCGGCCTGGGCTCTTTCCAGCCCCATCGAAGGTCAAGAGGCCCTGCCCGCGGTCACGGCTTGGTCCGGAGCCTTCCTCGTGACCATCGGCTTGGCGGCTGGATTTCTGGGGGGCATCATCGGCACCGGCGGATGCAGCGTCATGCTGCCCGCCATCCATTTCTGGCTGGGATACCCGGCCCCCATCGCGGTAGGGACGACGCTGTTCGCGGTCATCTTCACCGCAATTTCCGGTGGCTACGGCCATCTGGTGCGCAAGAATCTGGATCTGCGCGCCACGCTCTGGCTCGGCGTCTCCGGCATTCTGGGCGTCGTGCTCGGCTCGTGGATGTTCACCCTGCTGACCGCTCACGTCAGTTTGTTGGGCTTGATCCTCGGCCTCGCCTTTTTGTGGCCAGCCATCCGGATGAGTTGGGAGGGCTTCGGCCTGGGTTCGCCGCACAAGAAAGAGGGGAACTCCATCCCCGAGCACAAGACCGGTTTTGCCATCTTCGGTTTCCTCATCGGACTGTTGACAGGCATTGTGGGACTTGGGGGAGGGTATGCGCTGGTTCCGGGCCTGATCTATCTGTTCGGCGCCCCGGTTTACATCACCATGGGCACCTCGCTGGCCACCATGATTCCCCTGGCAGTGGTCGGCGGGGGCATCAAACTGGCCCAGGGATACGTCGCCATGGGAGCGGGGCTGCTGCTGGCGGCCGGAACGGTGATCGGCGCGCAGATCGGCGCGGCCGTCATCAAAAAGTTCAAGCCGAACACCCTGAAGCTCATATTCGGCCTGTACTTTCTTTATGTGTCGGCAAAGTTCATCGGGGCCTATTTCGGCATCATGATCTGGTGATCCAACGGGGAAAACCGGGAGAGGCAACATGCCTGCTGTGACAGCATGGCAACGCTTCCCGGCGACGGATAAGGAGAAATCCGTGCTGCAGAGGCTTCAAAGAATTTCGCGGGTCATCGAATCGAATCTTATTCTATTCATGGCTCTGTCCATCATTGCCGGGGTTCTGTTCGGCTGGATTTCGCCTGCAGCGACAGGCCGTTTGAAATATTTCAACAAGATCGCATTGTTCATCATGCTGTATCCGATGATGGTCGGCCTGCGCCTAGAGGAGGTCGGCAAGGCTGCAACGCATATGAAGCTGATAGGCCTTTCGATGGTCTTCAACTTCATCCTGTCGCCCCTTGTCGCTGGCGGGCTGGCTTATGTTCTTCTTCGTGATCACCCCGATTTTGCCGTGGGCTTGATTTTGACCGGCACTGTCCCTTGTGCCGGCATGGTCGCGGGGTGGACCGGATACGCCAAAGGAAACGTAGCCTTGGCGATGGTTATTGTCGTGATCAGCCTGTTGGTCAGCATTGTCGCGATTCCGATTTGGATGCCCATCCTTGCCGGGGTCTATGTTCAGCTGGATGCTCTCGCCATGCTCGAAGACATTCTGATCACCGTGGTGGTGCCGCTCATACTCGGTGACATGACCCGTCGCCTTATCATTCGCTGGAAGGGACACGATACATTCCATCTCATCAAGCCGGTCCTGCCTGGGGCATCCATGCTGGGGATGTACGTCATCGTTTTCATTTCCATGGCGCTGGAGGCCGAGAATCTGCTCGACAACCCGCAATTGTTCCTGGTGGTCTTTGCGCCGCTCGGCCTTTTGTATTTGATCCTGTTTGGCGCAGCGGTCTTGTTTTCAAAAATATCAAGGTTTTCCTATGAAAACATGATCGCTTTCACTTATGGCGTCGCCGGGAAAAACATCGCCATCGCCTTGGCGTTGGCGACCATTTTTTTCAGCTCCATGACGGTGTTGGTGTTGGCGATAAAGCCAGTGATCCAAATCGCATTCATGGCCCTGTTTCTTCGGGCCGCGCCGTTTTTGCGGAAATCATTCGCAGGATCCCATGGGGGTATGGCCCCAGCGGCCGGGCACATGGGTGAACGAAGCCGCTGAAGCCGGAGGGGTTGCGCAGGTCCGATTTGCCGGGCAGGGAGCGTTGCTGCGGCCGAATTGCATGCAAAAAAATGCACATAATGCACATGGATGCATTGCACAATGGAGCCATTTGATTTTATCATATTGATATAGCACAAAATTTTTTGTGGAACATGTTTTGCTAATAGGCAAAAAAGCAAAAGATTTTGTGCAACATCAAAATATGGCGAGGCGATCGGCATGAGGGCAAAGGGCAAGGCGAAGACGGCGAAGAAGTTCGGCTATCTGGAATTGACGCTCACGGCGTTGGCTGCCGGGATCATCGGTTTCTACCTCGGGGCCATGGTCATCGACGCCTACCGCTCCGGTCAACCGGAAACGGGCAAGGAGACCATCAGCATCGGCTCTGGGCAACAATCGGATGAATTCGCCGCCGCAAAGGCCCGCATCCGAGTCCTGGAGGACGAGACCAGGGCTGACCCCGGCCAGTACGCCGCCTGGGTGGAGCTGGGCAACCTCTGTTTCGACACGCACCAGTATGAGAAAGCCGTGGCCGCCTATGAGGCCGCGCTCAAACTGGACGGGAGCAGCGCGGACGTCTGGACCGACCTGGGCATCATGTATCGTGAGACGGGCCGGTTCCCGAAGGCCCTGGAGGCGTTCGACAAGGCCATCGCCCTGAATCCCGGGCACGACAACGCCCGCTTCAACAAGGGAGTGGTTCTGCTCCACGACATCAAGGACCGGGAGGCGGCCCTGGCCGCCTGGGAGGCCCTGGTGAAAGTGAATCCCCTGGCCCAGACGCCCGAGGGCGGCCTGGTCCGGGACGCCATCAATCAAGTCCGCAACGGCCGTTGACGTTGCGGGAACCCCTAGGAGGACAACATGGACATCAAGGTATTGGGACCCGGCTGCGCCAAGTGCAAGGAGGCCGAGAAGGTGGTCCGCGAGGCCGTGGCCGCTGCCGGAGTGGACGCCAGCGTGGAGAAGATCACCGACTTCCAGCAGATGATGCAGTACGGGGTCATGAGCACCCCGGCCGTGGTGGTGGACGGCGAGGTCAAGGTGGTGGGCAAGGTGCCCTCCAGAGACGACGTGCTGGCCTGGATCAAGAAATAACCCGAGCAAGCAAGGAGAGAGGATATGTCCGCTGATTGTTCCTGCGCCTGCAGCGCGGCCCCGACCCTGATTTTCGCCTGTTCCGGCGGCGCCGACGTGGGCGCCCTGTCCGACCAGACCGCGCGCAAGCTGACCCGCGACGGCAAGGGCAAGATGTTCTGCCTGGCCGGCATCGGCGGCCGGGTTTCTGGCATCCTGAAGTCCACCGAGGCCGCGGGCACGGTGCTGGCCATCGACGGCTGCCCCCTGGACTGCGCCAAGAAGACCCTGGAGCAGGCCGGGTTCAAGGAGTTCCGGCACCTGCGCCTGTCGGACCACGGGTTCGAGAAGGGCAAGACCGAGGTGGGCGAGGCCAGCGTGGCCGCGGCGGCCGCCAAGGCCGGAAGCCTGCTGTAACCTCCGGCGAGACAAAGGGAGACGCACTGCATGAGCATGGTGTTCCGGCCTTTGTTCCTTTTTGTCTGTGCGCTGTTGCTGGCCCTGGCCCTTGCGCCGCTTCCGGCGGACGCGTCCGATCCTGTTCCCCAGGTTCCGGCCCCCGGCCGGGTCACCCTGGTGGACCTGGGCGCCCAGTCCTGCATCCCCTGCAAGATGATGGCCCCCGTCCTCAAGGAGTTGGAGCAGGAGTACCGGGACAAGGCCGCGGTCGTGTTCATCGACGTCTGGGTCCACGGCGACCAGGTGGACCGCTTCGGCCTTCGGGCCATCCCCACCCAGATCGTCTATGACCGCACGGGCAAGGAGGTGTTCCGCCACGAGGGCTTCCTGTCCAAGGAGAACCTGCGGGCGGTTCTGGATCCGCTGCTGGAGCGCTGAATCATGCTGGAGCAGTTCTTCCTGACCATCAACGGCTGGATGAGCGGCGGCCTGCTTTTGGCCGCTCTGGGCTGCTTTCTCTGGGGCGCGGTGAGCGTCCTGTTCAGCCCCTGCCACCTGGCCTCCATTCCGCTCATCGTGGGCTACGTGGGCGGCCAGGACCGGCTCCTCGGGGGCCGCCAGGCCGCTCACTACGCCCTGCTGTTCACTTTCGGCCTGTTTCTGACCATCGCGGCCGTGGGCGTGGTCTGCGCCCTGCTGGGCCGGATGCTCGGGGACGTGGGCCCCTGGTGGACCGTCCTGGTGGGCGGCATCCTCATCTGGGTGGCCCTGGATATGCTCGGGGTGGCCAAGTGCAAGCTGGGCGGCAACCTCATGGGCCGCTTCCGGCTGCGTGGCCGTTTCGGCGCCTTTGTCCTGGGCCTGGCCTATGGCGTGCTCTCCGGCTCCTGCACCTTCGGCTTCATCGCGCCCATCCTGGCGGTCATCACGGTGCAGCAGCGCATCGCGGACGGCGTTCTGCTCATCCTGCTTTTCGGCATCGGTCACTGTCTGCCCATCGCCTTTGCCGGCAGCTCCGTGGCCACGGTGCGCAAGCTCCTGGAAAGCACGTCCCTGCAGGAGGGCAGCCGCTGGTTCCGCCGGGGAGCCGGGGCGCTCATCGCCGGTCTGGGCGTCTATTTCCTGGCCCGGCCGTTCCTTTGAGAGGTGCAGGCATGTCTGCGAGCGGGTTTTGGAAAAAGTCCCTGATCCAGGCCGTCGCGGTTCTGATCCTGGCCTGCGTTGCGGGACTGGCGGCCAACGCCCTGCGTTCCGACGGGCTGCAGCTGCGGCCGGGGCCGGACCAAGGGGACGGGTTCGTTCCCCTGGGGCAGGCCGAGGAACTCCATCGTTCGGGCGCGGCCCTGTTCCTGGACGCCCGCAGCCAGGTGGAGTTCGAAGAGGGCCACATCGCCGGGGCCCTGAACCTGCCGCCCGAGGAGTTCGGCTTTTATTATGAACTCCTGGCCGGACGCATCGCCGGGGCAGGGGTGGTCATCACCTATTGCGACGGCGAGCATTGCCTGCTGAGCCAGGATCTGGCCCGGCTGTTGCGTGGAAAAGGACAGCAACAAATACGGATACTGAAGAACGGCTGGAGCCTCTGGCAGGAAGCGGGCCTTCCTGTCCTGTCGGGCGCGATGCCGCTGGGAGGTTGATCATGAGCGATCACGATGACCACGATTCCTGTACCTGCGGCCACCAGCACGGGACCATCGCCGAGGCCACGGACAGCACGGGCCGCACCCTGCTTTTGACCATGGGCCTGAACCTGCTGATTCCCCTGTGCCAGATCGTCGGCGGGGTCTGGGCCCAGAGCATGGCGGTCGTCTCCGACGCCATGCACAACCTGAGCGATTTCACCGCCCTGGCCGTGGCCTATTTCGCCCACCGCCTGGGCCAGCGCAATCCGTCTTCCGAGTTCACCTTCGGCTACCGTCGGGCCGAGGTGCTTGCCGCCCTGTTCAACATTTCCATTCTGTTCGGCGCGTGCCTCTTCATCCTGTTCGAGGCCGCCTCGCGTCTGCGGAATCCCGAGCCGGTTTCCGGCGGCTTGGTCATGATCCTCGCCGGAATAGGCATCCTGGGGAACGGCCTGTCGGTTCTTTTTTTGCGCAAAGAGGCCGGGCACAGCCTGAACATGCGGGGGGCCATGCTGCACATGCTGGCCGACCTCATGACTTCCGTGGTGGTCCTGCTCAACGGCTTCGTGCTTCTGTACCGGCCCTGGTACTGGCTGGATCCCGTGCTCTCGGTGGTCATCGTGGGGTTCATCCTCAAGAATTCCTGGTCCATTCTCAAGCAGGCGGCCCGGATTCTCATGGAGGGGACGCCGCCGGGCATCGATCTGACCGAGATGCAGCGGGCGCTGGAAGCTGTCCCCGGCGTGCTCAGCGCCCATCACCTGCACGTCTGGAGCATCGGCTCTGGCCACCTGTCCTTTTCCTGCCACATCATGGTTCCGGATCAGGCCCTGTCGGAAACCGAGCCTCTCGATTCGAAACTCAGAGAAATTCTGGCCGCACGTTTCAATGTGAGCCACGCCGTGTTCCAGTTCGAACAATCGGCCTGCGGAGAGAATGACATTCTGTGCAGGATGCGTGGGACTCAGAGCGGGAACGCCCATGCCTAAGCCGGGTGCGCTGCTCCGCCTGGCCGTGGGCCTTCTTTTCCTGGCCGCCAGCTGGGACAAGCTCCTGCACCCCCAGGCCTTCGCCCGGATCATCGAAGGCTACCAGATTCTGCCCGATGCCTTGATCCCCGCGGCGGCAGTGCTCCTGCCCTGGCTGGAGGTCCTCGTGGGCGCGCTGCTCGTGTGCAACATCTGGACGCCTGGGGCCGCGTTCCTGGCCAATGCGCTCCTGCTGGGCTTCTGGGCGTCCTTGACCGTCAACTGGGCCAGGGGCCTGGACATCAACTGCGGCTGTTTCTCCACCGCCGCGGAGGGCGGCGGGCACATGGCCTGGTACTTCCTGCGCGACAGCGCGTTTCTGGTCCTGGGTTCGGCCCTGCTGTGGAGCGTTTTTCGGAAGGAACAATAGGAGGAGTTCGCCATGTTCTGGAAGAACGAATGGAAGGCGCTGCTCGCCATTGTGGCCGGATTTCTCGTTTTCTACTATCTGCCCGTAGGCACGCCGCGTTTCGACAACGCGGTCTTCGAGGCCCTGCACCTGGCCCGCTGGTACGCCGAGGAGCACGTCCTGCTCTGCCTGGTGCCCGCCTTTTTCATCGCCGGGGCCATCGCCGTGTTCGTCAGCCAGGGCTCGGTCATGAAGTACCTGGGCCCCAACGCCAACAAGGTTTGCGCCTATGGCGTGGCCTCCTGCTCCGGAACCATCCTGGCCGTATGCTCCTGCACCATCCTGCCGCTCTTCGCGGGCATCTACCGCATGGGCGCGGGCCTGGGTCCGGCCACGGCCTTCCTCTATTCCGGACCGGCCATCAACGTCCTGGCCATCATTCTCACGGCCCGCATCCTGGGGCCGTCCCTGGGCATCGCCCGTGCCCTGGGGGCCATTCTCTTCAGCGTGCTCATCGGCCTGGCCATGCACTTCATCTACCGCAACGAGGAGTTGGAGAAGGCCAAGGCCCAGGCCCACATGCCCGAGCCGACCGTTTCCCGCCCCCTGTGGCAGAACGCCGTGTACTTCTTCTCCATGGTGGGGATACTGGTCTTCGCCAACTGGGGCAGGCCCATGGAGCCGGAGGGGCTCTGGTTCGCCATCTGGTCGGCCAAGTGGGCGGTGACCGGCGGCTTCGCCGTCATCTTCTTCGCCTCCCTGGTCCTCTGGTTCGGGCTCACGCCGCTTCGCGCCGCGCTGGCCCTGCTTCCGGCCGCGATCCTGGCCTTCCTGTTTCCCGGCGTACCGGTCATCCCCTTCACCGCCGGGGTGGTGGGGCTCTCGGCCGTGACGAGCACGGCCAAGGGCGAGCTGGGCGAGTGGTTCGGCTCCTCCTGGGGCTACGCCAAGCAGATCCTGCCGCTCCTGCTCTTCGGCGTGCTCATCGCCGGGATGCTCCTGGGCCGCCCGGAGCGCGAGGGCCTGATCCCCTCGGAGTGGGTGGCCTGGGCCGTGGGCGGCAATTCCCTGGCCGCCAACTTCCTGGCCTCCCTGGCCGGGGCCTTCATGTACTTCGCCACGCTCACCGAGGTGCCCATCGTCCAGGGGCTCATGGGCAGCGGCATGGGCAAGGGGCCGGCCCTGGCCCTGTTGCTGGCCGGTCCGGCCTTGAGCCTGCCCAACATGCTGGTCATCCGCAGCGTCATGGGCACGGGCAAGACCGTGGTGTTCGTTTCCCTGGTGGTGGCCATGGC
>JAWRKD010000031.1:0-32135 GCA_040307135.1 Desulfovibrionaceae bacterium | reverse complement strand
CCGGGCCGCGGGCCGGACTTTTTTCCAGGCAGGACGTCCAACCCCCTGTTTTTCTGCGCGAAAAAGTCTAGAAAAAATTGAATATGCTGGATTAATTCAAGAAGCTCTGCAGGCTGGAGCCGGGTCAGGCCGCGGCCTTTTTGAACCTCTGGAGCAGGTTGCCGCCCACGATGAACGCCAGGCCCAGGAGCGTGGAGGGCAGGATGTCCTCGCCCAGCACCAGGCGGATGAAGACCAGGGACAGGAAGGGCGAGAGGAAGATGAGGTTGGCCACCCGCGCCGTGCCCTGGGGCGAGCGCGCGGCCAGGCGCATGGCCGAGAGCCAGAGCACGAAGGTGAGCCCCATCTCGAACAGGCCCACGTAGGCCCCGGCCAGCAGGCCCGGCAGGCTGGCAGGGGGCAGACCCGGCCCCAGGAGCGCGGCCGCCAGGATGCAGGGGAAGCCGGCCAGGAAATTGAGGAACAGGGCGGCCACCGGGTCGGCCGCGAGCCGCGTGTTGCCGATCCAGTACAGGGCCCAGAGCAGGGTGCTGCCCAGGGCCAGGCCCACGCCCAGGGGGCTTTCGAAGCGCAAGGCGAACGGCTCGCCCCGGGTGGCGATGCAGAGCACGCCCGCGTAGCTGGCCAGGATGGCGGCCAGGTCCAGAAAGCGCAGCCGCTGGCCCAGCAGGGGCACGGAGAGCAGCGTCAGGGTGATGGCCCAGGTGTAGTTGAGGGGCTGGGCCTCCTGGGCCGGGAGCAGGGCATAGGACTGGAACAGGACCGTGTAGTAGAGGAACGGGTTCACCAGGCCCAGCAGGCAGCAGCGCAGGACCTGGGGCCGGGGCATGGACCGCAGCCGGTCCAGCCGCCCGCGACAGGCCAGCACGGCGAGGAGCGCCAGGACCGAGACCGCGTCGGCCACCAGCAGGAGCTGGAGCGGTGCAAGGAAGCGCAGGGCGATCTTGAAGGCCGTGGCCACCGTGCTCCAGACCAGCACGGCCAGGCCGCCGCAGACCAGGGCCTTCTGCTGGTCCCCCACCTAGATGACCACGTGCTTCTTGATGTAAGCCACGGCCTCTTCCGGGGAATCGGTGACCATGAACAGGTCCAGGTCCTCCTCCTTGCAGAAGGCGTTGGACACCAGTTGCTTGCGGAACCAGTCCACCAGCCCGGCCCAGTAGTCCTTGCCCAGGAGCACGATGGGGAAGGGCTTGATGCGCTTGGTCTGGATAAGCACCAGGGCCTCGGAGAGCTCGTCCAGGGTGCCGTAGCCGCCGGGCAGGGCCACGTAAGCCAGGGCGTATTTCACGAACACGAGCTTGCGCACGAAGAAATAGCGGAAATCGCAGCGGATATCGAGGAACTTGTTGGATTTCTGTTCCAGGGGCAAGTGGATGTGCAGGCCGATGGATTCGCCGCCCGCCTCCTGGCAGCCCTTGTTGGCGGCCTCCATGAGCCCGGGGCCGCCGCCGGTGATGACCGAGAAGCCGGATTCGGCCAGGAGCCGGGCCAGCTGTTCGGTCTGGCGGTACAGGGGCGTGCCCGGCTGGGTCCGGGCCGAGCCGAACACGGACACGGCCGGGCCGATCTCGGAGAGGTTCTCGAAGCTGTCCACGATCTCGGACATGATCTTGAACAGCCGCCAGGATTCGTGGATGGAGAGGTTGTCGATGACGTATTGCTGGGACGGATGCATGCCGACTCCTTGGCCTGTTGATTCAGGGACGATAATGGGGCACTAGAAACCCTTGCGCGGGCCGTGTCCGCGCCCCTTGTACACCGGATGGCCTCCGCCGGGAAGGCCGCCCGTGCTCCCTGCAACCGGAGAATTCCATGAAAATCACCTTCCTGGGCGCGGCCCAGACCGTCACCGGTTCCTGCTACATCCTGGAGAACGGCCGCAACCGCTTCAGCATCGACTGCGGCATGCACCAGGGCAATGCGGAAATCGAGAAACGCAACCTGAATATGGCGCCCTACCGGCCCGCGGACCTGGACTTCGTGCTGGTGACCCACGCCCACATCGACCACACCGGGCTCCTGCCCCGGCTGGTGGCCAAGGGCTTCAAGGGACCCATCTATGCCACCCCGCCCACTCTGGACCTCATGCGCATCATGCTCCTGGATTCGGCCCACATCCAGGAGATGGAGGCCGAATGGCGCACCCGCAAGCGCCAGCGCCACGGACAGGCCGCCGAGGAGCCCTTGTACACCACGGGCGACGCCGAGGCCTGTGCGAGCCTGTTCAGGCCCGTGGAGTACGGCAAGGCCTTCGAGCCCGGCCAGGGCGTGCACGTGCTCTACCGCGACGCCGGGCACATCCTGGGCTCGGCCCTCATCGAGCTGCAGTACGAGGAGAACGAGAAGACCACCAAGCTCGTGTTCTCCGGCGACCTGGGCCGCCCCCACCAACTCCTGATGGAGAACCCCAGCCTGGTGGAGACCACGGACTACCTTTTCCTGGAATCCACCTACGGCGATCGCGACCACCGCGACGACTCCAACTCCCTGGACGAGCTGGCCGAGGCCGTGGCCTACGCCCACCGCAACGGCGAGAAGGTCATCATCCCGGCCTTCGCCGTGGAGCGCTCCCAGCAGATCATCTACGCCCTGTCGCTGTTGCGCGAGCAGGGCAGGCTGCCCGCTGACATGCCGGTCTGGCTGGACAGCCCCCTGGCCATCCAGGCCACTGAGGTCTTCAAGAACCATCCGGAATACTTCGACGAGGAGACCCGCAAGCGCATCGACCAGGGCCGCCACCCCCTGGATCTGCCCAACCTGCGCTTCTCCCAGACCCGAGAGGACTCCCAGGCCATCAACAGCACCCCGGGGCCGGCCGTGGTCATCTCGGCCAGCGGCATGGCCAACGCGGGCCGCATCAAGCACCACCTGCGCCACAACCTCTGGCGCAAAGGCGCGAGCATCGTGTTCGTGGGCTTCCAGGCCGAGGGCACCCCGGGCCGCAAGATCGTCAACGGCGCGCGCAAGATCACGCTCTTCGGCGAAGAGGTGGCCGTGGCCGCCAAGGTCTTCACCATCAACGGCTTCTCCGGCCACGCGGGCCAGAGCGAGCTCATGGACTGGCTCCAGGCCTTCAAGGACCACAACCACCTGCGCGTGATCCTGACCCACGGCGAGCCCAAGTCGCAGCAGCGCCTGGCCGAGCTCATCCGCCAGGCCATCCACGTGGAGGCCCACATCCCGGCCTACCGCGAGGAGCTGACCCTGGAGCCGGGCCAGGCCATGCAGCCCGTGGTGGACGTGGACAAGGCCGAGCCGCGCATCGACTGGGACTTTCTGCTCCAGGACTCCGAGCGGCTCTACGCCGAGTTCCGCAGGAGGGTGGAGAAGGTGCAGAACCGCCCCTGGACCGACCAGACCGAGCTGCGCGACCGGGTCATGGACGTGAACCGGCGCATGGTGGAGCTCATCTCCGAGCTGTAGATGCGGATCATCGCGGGCAGATACGGCGGCCGCGTGCTCAAGACCGGCCAGGGAGCGGGCTACCGCCCGGCCACGGGCAAGGTGCGCGGGGCCGTGTTCTCCATGCTCGAGGCCCGCGGCTTGGTCTGGGACGGTCTGCGCGTGCTGGACGTGTTCGCGGGCAGCGGCAGCCTGGCTGTCGAGGCCCTGAGCCGCGGCGCGGCCCAGGCCTGGTTCCTGGAGAAGGACGCGCGCGCCGCCCGACTCATCGCGGAGAACCTGCGCAGCCTGGGCCTGGCGCCGTCCAGCTTCAGGGTGCTCTGCAAGGACGCCCTGGCCGTGCTTTCCCGGCCGCCGGAACAGCGTTTCGGCCTGGCCTTCGTGGACCCGCCCTACGGCCAGGGGCTTCTGGTTCCGGCCCTTGACAACCTGGCCCAAAAGCAGTGGATGGAACCCGGCGGGCTCGTGGTGGCCGAGGTGGAGGCCGGGCTGGCCCTGACGTCTCCCGTGGCCCCGGGCCTGGAAACCCTCACGGACCGGCTCTACGGTCAGACCAGGATACTCCTATGCCGCACAGCCTGAATCATCGCTCGGAGCTGAATCCGCGTCTCGCGGTCTATCCCGGCACCTTCGACCCCCTGACTAAGGGGCATCTTTCCATCACCAGCCGCGGGCTCATGATCTTCGACCGGGTCATCCTGGCCGTGGCCAGGAGCACGCCCAAGAAGACGCTGTTCAGCGTGGAGGAGCGGGTGGAGCTGGCCCGCGAGGTGTTCAAGGACAAGCCCAACGTGCTCGTGGAGTCCTTCGACGGCCTGCTCATCGACTACGTGACCCGGCGCGGGGCCGGGGCCGTGCTGCGCGGCCTGCGCGCGGTGTCGGACTTCGAGTACGAGTTCCAGATGGCCCTCATGAACCGCCGCCTGGCCCGGGACATCCAGACCGTGTTCCTCATGACCGACTACAAGTGGATGTACCTCTCCTCCACCATCGTCAAGGAGGTGGCCTGCCACGGCGGCAACATCAAGGGCCTGGTGCCCGACGAGGTGGTCAGCCCGCTCTACGCCAAGTGCGTGGCCCGGGCGCGCGGGGAGGGCTGATCTGGCCCCGCGCATCCGCGTGCTGTGCCTGGCCGGGCCCACGGGCACGGGCAAGACCGGCGCGGCCCTGGCCGTGGCCCGGGAGCTTCCGGCCGTGGTGGTCAATTTCGACTCCCGCCAGGTTTATGCCGACTTCCCCATCGTCACGGCCCAGCCCACGGCCGGGGAGCGGGCGGCCTGTCCGCACCGGCTCTATGGCTTCCTGCCCACGGACCAGTCCGTCACGGCCGCGGCCTTTGCCGACCTGGCCCGGGCCGAAGTGCGCGCCGCGGCGGCCAAGGGCCTGCTGCCCATCCTGGTGGGCGGCACGGGACTCTATCTGAAGGCTATTCTCCAGGGCCTGGCCCCCATCCCGCCCATACCGGACGAAGTGCGCCGGGCCGTGCTGGCCCGGCTCCGGGCCGAGGGCGCGCCCGCCCTGCACGCCGAGCTTGCCCGCCTGGACCCGGATTCTGCTGCCCGCATCCATCCCAATGACAGCCAGCGCAATGCCCGGGCCTTGGAAGTTTTCGAGGCAACCGGCAAGACCTTGACCTGGTGGCACGCCGAGGGTTCCCAGGCCGCGCCCTTTGAGCCGCTGCTCCTGGGCCTGGGTGCGGACCTGGAATCGCTCACGCCGGTGTTGGCCGCGCGGGTGCGGGCCATGCTCGAGGCCGGAGCCCTGGACGAGGTGGCCGCGGCCCTGGAGCGCTGCCCGGACCCCGGGGCCCCGGGCTTCTCGGGCATCGGCTGCGCCGAGCTGGCGGCGCATCTGCGCGGCGAGCTGTCCCTGGATGATGCCGTGGCGCGCTGGATCAGGAACACCCGGGCCTATGCCAAGCGGCAGTTCACCTGGTTCAAGGCCGTGCCCGGCCTGCGCTGGCTGGCCCCGGGCGACGGGGCAGGGGCGCTGGCCGCGTTGCGGGGCTGGTCGGCCTAGCTTCCGGCCAGAAGCTGGAGGTGCCTGGCCTGGAGCAGCCAGAGCAGGCTGGCGTTCTGGGCAGCCAAGTGCGTGGTCTCCAGGCAGAGCAGGCCGCCGTTCTCGAAGCCCAGGTTCAGGGGTTCGGGAAAGGGGCTCATCAGGCGCGAGGCCAGCAAGTTCAGGCTGGGCAGGTGCCCGGCCACGAAGAGGACCTCGGCCTTGTCGAATGCGTGCAGGAAACGCAGGCTCTCCTCGGCCGGGGCCGAGGGCCTCAGAGCCTCGTCGCAGGTGATGCGGTCCGGATTGAAGCCCAGGGTCCGGGCCACGATCTCGGCGGTCTGGCGGGCGCGGGTCCTGGTGCTGGCGGCCATGGCCCGGGGCCGGAGGCCCAGCAGGCGCATGGCCCTGGCCGCACGTTCCACCTGGCCTTGGCCTACGGGGCTCAAGGGCTGGTCCGGATGGATCTCCTTGGACAGACAGGCGCCGTGCTGCATGAGCAGGACGAGCATGGGGCCTCCGCGGGTTGTGGGCCAAGGCTAGCACGGGCCGGGACAGGCCCGCAAGGACGGAAGCTTGCGCTCCGGCCCCTGGCACGGTACAGGCCATGTCACCGGCGCGGCAGCGCCCTTTTCGAGGCAGAACCATGCGCAGAACGATGCTTTTCGCAGTGATGCTCCTGGCAGCCCTGAGCGCGGCCCTCCCAGCCCGTGCCGGGGTGGACTGGGCCGCCGGCACGCTCACGGCCCGCGCCGTGGAGCCCGTGGACCCGGACCCCTTTGCTCCCACCGGCGACCCGGCCGTGGCCCTGCGCAAGGCCGCCCTGGCCGCGCGCAAGGGGCTGTGGGAGAGCCTGGCCGCCCTGCGTTTCGACGCCGACTCCAGCGTGGGCGACCTGCTGGCCCGGGACCAGTCCCTGGCCGGGCGGGTGCGGGGCCTGCTCCAGAATTCGCCCATCCAGGGAGGCGAGGTCCAGACCGAGGCGGGCCGCGCCCAGGAGGCCACGGCCAGCGCCGCGCTGGCGGGCACGCTCCTGGAGGTGCTCATGCCGCCCGCCCGGGTCCAGTTCCAGAGCGGGGTGCCGCCCCGTCGCACCCTGGCCCCCGGCCAGCCCCTGCTGGCCCCGAGCCTGGGTCCGCTCCAGGAGGGCGCGGCCCCGGCCCCGCTCCTGCTGCCCGCCCCCGAGGCCCCGGCCGCCGCGGTCTCCGCCGCGGGCTACACCGGCCTGATGGTGGACGCCCGGCACCTGTCCGTGGTCCCGGCGCTGCTGCCCGTGCTCTTCGATCCCTCCGGGACCGGCATCTACGGCGCGTTCCTCGTGCCCAGGGCCTCGGCCCTGGCCAGCCGCCTGGCGCTCTACGCCGCCTCGGCCGAGGACGAGGCCGTGCGCCAGCGCTGCGGGGCCAAGCCCCTGCTGGTGCGGGCCGTGGGCCTGGCCGGTCCCTCGGGCGTGGACCTGGTGCTGCCCGCGGCCGAATCCGGGCAGGTCCGCGCCCTGCTGCACAACAACGAGGTGCTTTCCCGCTGCGCCGTGGCCATCCTCTGGACCCCGCCGCAGCCCGTGACCGGACCCCTGTCCCCGGGCCCCGGCGCTCCGAGGTGATGCCCGTGTTGAGACCCCTGTCCGTTGTCCTTCTGGTCCTGCTGTTCCTGCTTCCGGCCCTGGCCTGGGCCGAGCCCGTGGAAGTGGTCCAGCCCCTGGAGCAGGGCCTGTCGCCCATGCAGGTGCGGGCCAAGGCCCGCGAGACCGCCTTTGCCCAGGCCGTGTTCCAGACGGCCCTGCGCCTGCTCCCGGCGGCCCCCGGCGAGGCCCAGCAGGCCAAGCTCCAGGAGTATCTCCAGGCCCACGCCCTGCAATACGTCACCGGCTACCAGGAGGTTTCGGCCAGCCAGGAGCCCGAGGCCCTGCGCCTGACCCTCAACGTGGACGTGAACGAGCGCGGCCTGCGCAGCTTTTTGCGCAGCTGCGGCGCGGCCTTCACGGCCGGGCGGCCCCTGGCCTTCGAGCTGCGCCTGCTCTCGCCGCTCACGGCCGCGGAATCCCTCAAGCTGGACGACCTGGCCGTCATGGGCGGGCTCGTGCGCACCGAGGGGGCGCTGCCTTCGTTCACCCTGGAGCGCGGGGCCGGATTCCTCTGGCAGGGCGCTATCCGCACGGCCTCGTCCCAGATCACCGAGCAGGCCGCGGACCCCGCCGCGCTTTGGCTCACCCTCTGGGGCCGCTACTTCGCGGGCCAGTCCTCTTCCACGGCCGCGGCCGCGGGCAAGGTGCTGCACGTCTCGGGCTGGTTCTCGCCCGACGGGGTGGCCGAGTTCGACCGGTTCCTGCGCGGCGTGGGCGGGGTCCAGGACGTGCAGCTGCTGGACATGGAGCTTTTGTCCTCGGGCGTGGCGGCCAGCTGGCGGCTCACCCTGCTGGACGCCGCGGCCCTGGACGCCCGGCTCAAGGAATACCTGCCCTCGCGCGGACTGAGCCAGACCTTGTCCGGCGACTGAGGAGGCCCCCGTGCTCCGGGAAGACAACTGGACCCTGCCCAATGTCCTGACCATCTCCCGAATCCTGCTCACCCCGGCCTTCGTCATGGCCTTTGAGGGCCGCCGCTTCGACCTGGCCCTGGGGCTTTTCGCCGTGGCCGGGCTCACCGACGGCCTGGACGGGCTCCTGGCCCGTCTCCTGCGTCAGCGCACCCGCCTGGGCAGCATGCTGGACCCCCTGGCGGACAAGGTCCTCCTGGTGACCTGCTTCATCTGCCTGGCCTCGGGCGGCTTCCTGCCGAACTGGCTGGCCATCCTGGCCGTGAGCCGCGACGCCATCATCGTGGGCGGCCTCATCCTGCTCAATCTGTGGGGGGTGGAGGTGAAGAGCGGCATCGCGCCCTCAGCCTGGGGCAAGCTCACCACACTCTTCCAGATCAGCCTGGTCTTTACGGTCATGCTCCAGGAGTCCCTGGGCCGCAGCTGGCCCCTGGTCCTGGAGGGACTGGTCCTGGGCACGGCCGCGTTCACGGCCCTGTCTGGATTCCTTTACGTGCGCAAGGGATTCGCCCTGTTCCCCCAGCCCGACGAGGACGAGCGGCAGCGGCGCTAGGCTAGGCCCTGGAGGTCAGGGCCGTGCGGGCCAGCAGGCGCTGCTCCAGGAGCTCGCCCAGGAGCTTGTGCAGGTCCAGGGCCAGGGCCGGGTCCTCCTGCTCCAGCCGCGCGAGCCTGGCGGCCGGGAGCAGGCCCACCCGGCATTCGCTCAGGGCGGCCACGCTGGACAGGGCCGGACGGCCCGAAGCCGCGCCCAGCTCCCCGGCCGTGGCCCCGGGTCCCATGGTGCGCAACCGCAGGGACGCGACGTTTTCGCGCTCCACGTACTCCCGGGCCGTGCCGCGCAGGAGCAGGAAGAGACCCTCCAGGGGACGGCCCTGGGCGATGATGACCTCGCCCGGCTTGTATGTCCGTTCCTCCAGCCAGGGGCCCAGGCGCTCAGCGATCTCCTCGAAGCGCTCCTTCTGTTCCAGGTGGAGCATGAGGTCGTCCACCACGCTCAGGAAGAAGTCGTCCTGGCCGCCCTGGGCCCGGCGCCTTTCCATCTCCTCAAGCTCGGCCTCCAGGAGCCGGTCCTCGCACCACTCCAGGCCCCGGTCCAGGTCCTCGCGGATCTGGAAGGCCTCGGCGTCCGGCCCGGCGGCGCGGCCGAGCTGCACCAGGAAGCGGGAGGGGGCCGCGGTGAGAACCATGTGGACGTTGCGGGTGCGGGCCACCTGGGCCAGGCGGTGGAAGCTGTTCAGGGCCGAGATGTCGAAGCCGAAGACCTGGCGGAAGTCCAGGAGGATGCAGAGCAGGGGCTGGGCCGTGTCGTGCATGCGGGCCGTGAGCCGGGCGAGCAGGGCGTTGGCCGTGCCGAAGAACAGGAAGCCCTGGAGCCGGAACACGGCGATGCGGCCGCCGTGCTCGCGCAGGATGCGTTCGTGGGGCACGGGCCGCTCCACGGTGCTGCGCATGCGCGCGCCGTCGGACTGCTCGCGCACCACGGAGATGCGGCTGTAGTTGACCACGAAGAGTCCGATGGCCGCGGCCAGCCCCACGCCCACGCCGGTCAGGAAGCCGAAGTGCACGATGACCAGGAGGATGCCCAGGACCAGGATATAGTCGGAGAGGGGCATGCGCCGCCAGCCGTCCACCAGCCAGTCCCAGAGCGTGGCCAGGCCGATGAAGAACACGAGCCCGCCCAGGAGAAAGCGGGGCGAGGCCCCCACGAAGCCCGCGCCCAGGAAGAGCACGGCCCCGCAGACCGCGGCCGAGGTCAGGCCCACCAGCCGGGAGTAGGCCCCGGTGTTGGCCCCGAACAGGGACAGGCTCAGGGTGGTGTAGCCCGCGTGGGAGCAGCCCAGGCCGCCCACCAGGTTGCCCAGGCCGTTGACCACGAGTTCGCGGTTCAGGTCCACGTCGCGGCGCGAGCCGAGCTCCACGCCGCTGGCGTTGAGCAGCAGCGAGATGGAGGCCAGAAGCGGGATGGTCAGAAGCGGCCCGGCCTGGGACAGGATCACGTCCCAGCGCACCAGGGCCAGGTCCTTGAGGCCGAAGGCGGGCCAGCCCGGAGCCTCGCCGCCGGTCTGCAGGAGCAGGCCCTGGGCGCGGGCTCCATCCAGGTCCAGGCCCGAGACGTGCAGGAACAGGAAGAACAGGGCCAGGGACAGACCCAGGGTGCCGGGCAGGATGAGGAAGTTTCTGTAGCGGCGCAGGCCGAAGAACAGGATCAGGGCCATCGCCGCCCCCGGGACCCACTTCAGAAGCGCTTCGATGGTCACGAGGCGGTCCAGCATATCCAGGTGCAGGGCCGCGCCGGTCATGATGCCGAAGCTGCCCGACAGCAGGAGCCAGCCCGTGCCCGCCAGGAAACCGCCGATGACCGGGTAGGGCATGAAGCGGCCCAGGTCGCCCAGGCGGAAGCGGCCCAGGAGCAGGAAGAGCACGGCCGTGGCCAGGGTGCTTAGCCCCATGGCCGCGGCCACTGTGGCGAAGGAGACCTCCGGGCTGGCCCCGGCCAGGGACACGGCCATGGCCGCGGCCGTGGGGGCCAGGATGGCGGTGGGCGTGTCCTGGGGGATGGAGACCGAGGCCTTGAAGTTGCTGAAGAGCGCCACCAGGCCCAGGGCCAGGCCGCCGAACAGGGGCAGGGCCGTGGCCCGCACGGCCTGGCCGCTCAGGCTGCCGGCAAAGATGAGCGTGGCGAAGGAAAGCTCGTTGACCACCGAGAGGACGCCCACGGCCAGGCCCACGCTCAGGCTGTTCAGGACCCGCGTGGAACGGGTGGTGGAGGAGGCGTCCTGGGGCACGGGTTTCCTCGATGTTTCCGCTATGTTATCCTGAAAAGGGGAGCAGGGGCAACCGGCTGGAGGCCAGGGACGAAAAAAAGCCCGGGACCGCGGTCCCGGGCTGAGACTCGAACCTGCGCAGGAGGCTACTTCTCGTCCTCGTCCTTCTTGGGCGCGGACTTGCCCGGGGTCACGTCGATCTCCTCGGGCTCGCTGGTGGCCTTCTTGAAGTTCCTGATGGCCTTGCCGATGCCGCCGCCGATTTCCGGCAGGCGCTTGGCGCCGAAAATGACCACCACGATGAGCAGGATGATGAGCAGTTCCGACATTCCGATTCCGAACATAGAGCCTCCCGGGACGTTAGCTGCGCTATACACGCCGCTCCCTGGCAGGTCAATACGCGGCCCGGCCTTTACATCCCGCTGGCGGGGTTTTACACACGATCTTTCCGGCCGGTTTCCGGCCGCCAAGGAGAAGAATGGGTCTGGTCACGCGGCTGCCGGGAACGTCCTGCGCGTTTTTCCAGCGCGGGCGCTGCCTCTATGAGGAGCGGCTCAATCCCGGCTATCACCAAGGGTTCCGCTGCGCCGTGCTGCGGGACTGGGAAGCGGCCTACGAGGATTTTCTGCGCCAGGCCGAGGCCTTCGGGCTGGGGGAGTCCGCGGCCTCCGGCCTCTGGCAGCGGCGCTTCGAGCGCCTGGCCGGGGCCGCGCCGGCCTGTCCCGAGTTCCAGTCTTCCCGGGATGACGACCTGCCGGGCTGCGTCTTTGCCCAGGAAGGGCTCTGCCTCCTGGCCCTGCCGCTCTGCGAGGGCCAGTGCCCGCGCTTTGCGGCCCGGCCCCCGGAACCGGCCGAATCCCCGGCCAAGGAGTAGTCCATGTTCGTGTATTTTCCCGCCATGCACGCCGCGTTGCTGCCCCAGGGACTGCCGCCCGGCACGCGCCTGCTGGACCCGGGCTACCTGGACGAGCCCGGTCCGGACGCCTTCCGGCCCCGGGGTCTGCCCTTGGGCCCGGCCGCGGCCCGCAACCTGGTGCGCGACAGTCTCCAATTCGGCGAGCAGTTCAAGGGTCCCGGCGACCTGGCGGCCTACGGCCTGCAGGAGGCCCTGGCCGAGAAGCGCGAGACCGCCTGGGACATCAAGGCCGAGCTGGCGCGGCGGGTGAGCGGGGCGGCGGACGATTCCGTTGACCAGGCCCCGGCCCAGGCCCAGCTGGCCCTGCTCCTGGCCTGGTTCTACGAGGAGCGTTTCCTGGAGATGGAGGGCATCGAGCAGAACCTGGCCGCCTCCTGGCAGCGCTTCGGCGAGAGCCTGGGCGTGGAGCCGGACGAGGGCCTGGAAAGCGAGGAGCTGGACCGCGCCGTGTCCGGGCTGGCCGCGCCCGTGGTGGGCCGCCCCGAGTATTCCTGGGGCGTGCTCCTGGAGGCCGCGGCCACGCTGCTGCCTGCGGAGGCCGTGCTGGTCACGGCCGAGACCGGACCGGCCGAGGGCTGGCGCGAGGCGGGAATATCCCCGCAGGCCGCCAGGGATGCAGGATTCCCGGACCTGCCCGCGGGCAGCCGGGTGTTCCGCGCCCCGGTCTGGCGGCTTTCGGGACGGCGCAAGGCCCCGGCGGACCGGCCGGCCCTGCTGCGCGAGCTGGCCGTGGCCGTGCTCCCGGCGGAGGCCTGAGCGGACATGGTTCTGGTCAACGACCTCATGCGGCCCTGGCTTCTGGCCGGGGCACGCGGCTTCATCTTCGACTGCGACGGGGTGCTCATCGACTCCCTGGGCGCCAACATCTGGTACTACAACCAGTTCCGCTCCCGTTTCGGCCTGCCGCCCATGACCCCGGAAGAGGAGCGCTACACCCACATCCACAACACCTTCGACTCCTTCCGGCGCATCCTGCCGCCGGAACGCTACGACGAGGCCATGCTCCTGCGCCGGGAGTTCGATTACCGCATGGTCATGCCCCACGTGCGGCTGGAGCCGGGGGTGCGCCGCCTGCTCACCTGGATGCGGGCCCGGGGCTTTCTTCTGGCCGTGAACACGAGCCGCGCCGACACCATGGACATGATCCTGGAACACACCGGGCTCACCGGCTTTTTCCGGCCCGTGGTCACGGCGCTCACCGCGTCCCGGCCCAAGCCCGCGCCGGACGGGGTGTACCGCATCCTCTCCGATTGGGGCTGCCCGCGGGAGCAGGCCGTGTTCATCGGCGATTCCGTGGTGGACGAGAGGACCGCCCAATCCGCGGGCGTGCGCTTCTGGTCCTACCGCGACCCGCAACTTGCGGCCGAGGCCTGCATTCCGGACTACTTCACGCTCCTGCGCTGTCTGCGCCGGGCTTACCCCGCTCCCGGCGAAGACGTAGGGCTTGATTCTTGAGGGTCAGTGTGCCAATTTGGCGTCATCACGCGGGAGCCGCCCCGAGCGGCCGGGAGTTCTGACAAGACAATGGGCTATCTGTTCGACATCCTTGTGGGTGTGGCCGGCATCCTGCACATGGTCCTCACCGCGTACATGTGGGTGGTCATCATCTCGGCGCTGCTTTCCTGGGTCAATCCGGACCCGTACAATCCCATCGTCCGCTTCCTGCGCAACCTGACCGAGCCGGTGTTCTACTGGATCCGCAGCAAGCTGCCCTTCGTGGTGCTGGGGGGCTTCGACCTCTCGCCCATCGTGGTGATCATCGGCGTGCAGCTGCTGGACTCCGTCCTGAGCCGCGTGCTTGCGCGCCTGGCCATGAACGTAGCTGGGGGCTGAGATGTCCGTCTCCAAGATCGACCTGTTGAACCGGAAGTTTTCCCGCTCCCTGTTCGGGTATTCCCGCCTGGAGGTGGACCAGTTCCTCCAGGAGGCCGCCGAGGCCCTGGGCCAGGTGGTGGACGCCCGCAAGGAGGCCCTGCGCAAGCTCAAGCGCCTGGAGACCTCCCTGGAGGAGTACCGCCAGCGCGACGAGACCCTGCGCGACACGCTCATGAGCACCCAGAAAATGGTGGACGACCTGAAGGCCCAGGCCGACCGCGAGGCCGCCCTCGTCCTGAGCGAGGCCCGCACCAAGGCCGAGGCCATGATCCAGCAGGGCTACGCCCGGCTCACCCAGCTCCACGAGGAGGTGGAGGGGCTCAAGCGCCAGCGGGCCCAGTTCGAGGTCCAGCTCAAGGCCCTGCTGGAGAGCCATCTGCGCCTCCTGGAGGCCGGGCTGCCCGAGCGCGAGCGCCGCGAGGAGCTGGAGGCCAAGGTCACGTTTTTGAAGAAAGCGGAATAAGGGGGGACGTTGTCCACATTGCCCGGCTTTGTGCGGGCCGCAGGGGAGGGCCGCTGGCGGCTTTCCGTCTGGGTCCAGCCCGGAGCCAAGGCCGACGGCCTGGCCGGAATCTACCAGGGGGCGCTGAAGGTCCGCCTGGGAGCCCCGGCCGTGGACGGCAAGGCCAACAGGGCGCTCATCGACTTCATCGCCGGCAGGCTGGAGCTCAAGAAGAGCCAGATCCAGCTGGAGACCGGCCAATCGGGCAGGAAGAAGATCCTGCTCGTGGCTTCACGGACCGAACCGCGGTGGGACCTGGTGTCCGCGGCGGAGGAATGAACAGCAACGAAAGGAGACAGCATGGAAGCCCGTGATCTGGAACTCATCAAGCAGTACGAGGCCCAGGACAGCGAGCTACGCGACCTGTACGAGCAGCACCAGGAATATGAAACGCTGCTGGAGAAGCTGGAGAGCAAGCCCTACCTGAGCCCGACCCAGATGCAGGAGGTCAAGGCGCTCAAGAAGAAGAAGCTCGCCGGCAAGACCAAGCTGCAATTTCTGCTGGACAAGTATCGTAAACCGGAGGCGTGAGCGCGATGGAGATGACCGGGGCCCAGATACTGCTGGAGTGTCTGAAACGCGAGGGCGTGGAAGTCGTGTTCGGCTTCCCGGGCGGAGCCGTGATCGACATCTATCACGAACTGCCCAACTCGCCCATCAAGCACATTCTCGTCCGTCACGAGCAGGGCGCCATCCACGCCGCCGACGGATACGCCCGGGCCTCGGGCCGGGTGGGCGTGTGCCTGGTCACCTCCGGCCCCGGCGCCACCAATACGGTCACCGGCATCGCCACCGCCTACATGGACTCCATTCCGGTGGTCATCCTCACCGGCCAGGTGCCCACGAAGCTCATCGGCAACGACGCCTTCCAGGAAGTGGACATCGTGGGCATCACCCGGCCCTGCACCAAGCACAACTACCTGGTGAAGGACGTGCGCGACCTGGCGCACGTCCTGCGCCAGGCCTTCTACCTGGCCCGTTCGGGGCGGCCCGGCCCGGTGCTCGTGGACCTGCCCAAGGACGTGATGCAGGCCAAGACCGCCTTCAACTATCCGGAAGACGTGTCCATGCGCAGCTACAACCCCACCTACAAGCCGCACCTGGGCCAGGTGCGCAAGGTGGCCCAGCTCATCAAGAAGGCCGAGCGGCCGCTCATCTACTCCGGCGGCGGCGTCATCAGCTCCAAGAGCCACGGCGAACTCACCTGGCTGGCGCGCCAGCTGTCCATCCCGGTGACCTCCACGCTCATGGGCCTGGGGGCCTTCCCGGGCGACGACCCGCTCTGGCTCGGCATGCTCGGCATGCACGGCACGTTTACCGCCAACATGGCCGTGAACAACGCCGACCTGATCCTGGCCGTGGGCGCGCGCTTCGACGACCGCGTCACCGGCAAGGTCAGCGCCTTCGCGGCCAACGCCACCCTGGTCCACATCGACATCGATCCCACCTCCATCCAGAAGAACGTGTCCGTGCAGGTGCCCCTGGTGGCCGACTGCAAGCAGGCCCTGGCCGCGCTCAAGAAGGAGCTGGAGCCCGCGGCCCTGGAGCAGGACTGGGCGGTCAAGCACAAGGGCTGGCTCAAGCAGCTCAAGGCCTGGACCAAGGAGCACCCGCTCACCTACAAGGAGAGCGGCGCGGGCATCAGCCCGCAGTACGTGGTGGAGGTCATCGACCAGCTCACTCGCGGCAAGGCCATCGTGGCCACCGAGGTGGGCCAGAACCAGATGTGGGCGGCCCAGTTCCTCAAGATCACCGCGCCGAACAAATTCCTTTCCTCGGGCGGCCTGGGCACCATGGGCTACGGCTTCCCGGCCGCCATCGGCGCGCAGATGGCCTTCCCGGACGCGCTCGTCATCGACATCGCGGGCGACGGCTCCATCCAGATGAACATCCAGGAGCTGGCCACGGCCGTGTGCCACAACCTGCCCGTGAAGATCGTGATCCTGAACAACGGCTACCTGGGCATGGTCCGGCAGTGGCAGGAGCTCTTCTACCAGAAGAACTACTGCGAGACCTGCATGGAGGCCCAGCCGGACTTCGTGAAGCTGGCCGAGGCCTACGGCGCGGCGGGCTTCCGCATCACCGAGAAGAAGGACGTGGTCCCGGTGCTGAAGAAGGCCTTCAAGCTCAAGAAGACGGTCATCGTGGACGTGCGCGTGGAGCGCGAGGCCAACGTCTATCCCATGGTCCCGGCCGGCGCGTCGCTGACCGAAATGCTCTTGGTGTAGGAGGTCGGGGACATGCGCCACATCCTTTCCGTGATCGTGGAGAACGAGCCTGGGGTGCTCTCCCGCGTGGCGGGCCTGTTCAGCGGCCGGGGCTTCAACATCGAGTCGCTCAACGTGGGGCCGACCCTGGACCCGGGCGTCTCGCTCATGACCATCACCACCGAGGGCGACGAACTCATCATCGAGCAGATCATCAAGCAGTTGCGCAAGCTGGTCACGGTCATCAAGGTGGTTGACCTGACCACGCTTAAGGCCGTGCAGCGCGAGATGGTCCTCGTCAAGGTCAGCGCCGAGGATTCCAAGCGTGCGGAAATCCTGCGCATCGTGGACATCTTCCGCTGCAAGGTGGTGGACGTGAGCGTGGATGAGCTGACCATCGAGATCACCGGCGACCAGGAGAAGATCACGGCCATCATCAGCCTGCTCCAGCGGTTCGGCATCAAGGAGATCGCCCGTTCCGGCACGGTATCCCTACGCCGCGCCATGCAACTTTCCAGCTGAGGCACGCCTTCGACGGAGCGGGGGGACCTCGGCGTCCCTCCGCCCCTTTTCGGCCCCGGGACGCCGGGGCCGCCCGCAACGCGGGGAATATCCAGAAACACTCTTTGCCAAAGGAAACGCCATGAAAGTCTATTACGAGAAGGATGCGGACCTGAAGCAGCTTAAGAAGAAGACCGTGGCCATCATCGGCTACGGCAGCCAGGGCCACGCCCACGCCCAGAACCTGCGCGATTCGGGCGTCAACGTGGTGGTGGGCCAGCGCCCCGGCGGCCCCAACCACAAGCTGGCCAAGGAGCACGGCTTCAAGCCCGTGAGCGCGGCCGAGGCCGCCAAGCAGGCCGACCTGATCATGATCCTGCTGCCGGACCAGACCCAGGCCCAGGTCTTCCGCGAGGACATCCTGCCCGGCCTCAAGCCCGGCAAAGCCATCGCCTTCGGCCACGGCTTCAACATCCATTTCAACCAGATCGTGGCCCCCAAGGACGTGGACGTGATCATGATCGCGCCCAAGGGTCCGGGCCACCTCGTGCGCCGCACCTTCACCGAGGGCGGGGCCGTGCCCGCCCTGGTGGCCGTGCACCAGGACGCCACGGGCAAGGCCATGGCCATGGCCCTGGCCTACGCCAAGGGCATCGGCGCCACCCGCTCCGGCGTCATCGAGACCACCTTCCGCGAGGAGACCGAGACCGACCTGTTCGGCGAGCAGGCCGTGCTCTGCGGCGGCCTCTCGGCCCTCATCACCGCCGGGTTCGAGACCCTGGTCGAGGCCGGCTACCAGCCGGAGATGGCCTACTTCGAGTGCATGCACGAGATGAAGCTCATCGTGGACCTGCTCTATGAGGGCGGCCTGGCCCGCATGCGCTACTCCATCTCGGACACGGCCGAGTACGGCGACTACACCCGCGGCCCGCGCGTGGTCACCGAGGAGACCCGCAAGGAAATGAAGAAGATCCTCAAGGAGATCCAGACCGGCGTGTTCGCCCGGGAATTCCTGGTGGAGAACCAGTCCGGCCGCGCCTTTTTCACCACCCAGCGCCGCCTGGGCGCCGAGCACCAGATCGAGCAGGTGGGCGCCAAGCTGCGCTCCATGATGGGCTGGCTCAAGAAGAAGTAAGTCCGGCCACTTCCGCATTCCGCAAGGCCCGCTTCGGCGGGCCTTGTTGTTTCTGCAATGTGACGAACAGGTGACTTTTCCCGGCCGGCGGCCATTTGTCACACGCCGGACCTGTTCCTGCCCCCTGGTCTGGGTTATGGTCCGCCTGTCTCTGCAACAAGGACAACCCGCGGCGGGTCCGCCCGTCTGCAAGGAGGGTCTGGCGGTGGTCAGCGACGTGATCAACGATACGGAGCTCTTGCACGACATCCTCGGCATTCCCGAAGACTTCACGTGGAACGACAGCCAGCGCACCCTGGCCGCCTCCCGGCTGCGCAACTGGGTGAGCCAGTACGGCGAGGAGGTGATCCGGGAGAAGCGCCGGGGATTCCTGCTCACCCTGTCCAACCAGGGTTTGGAGAGCCTGCGCAACTATCTGTAGGATCGGCAGGACGCCGGAACGAGGAGGCCGCCCCGTGGGGCGGCCTTTTTTTGTCAGCGCTGGTCGTGCTGCCGGGGCGCGGACTTCACGTCCACCACGGGCGTGCCGTCCACGGCCTCCAGGCCGTCCACCAGAAGGCTCGTGCCCCGGATCTCCAGGATGGTCACCTCGTGCAGGCCGATGGGGTTGGGCCGATCGGGCGAGCGGGTGGAGAACACCCCGCGCATGGGATTGGCCGTGTCGCCGCGGGGATGGACCCGGAGCACCGAACGGTCGGCCAGGTGGAGCCAGGTGAGGATCAGGACGCGCTGGCCCGGGGCCAGGCCGTCCAGGGCCGGGGCCAGGGAGGGGTCCAGGTCGATCCAGGCCGCGGGCGCGCCCTCGCGCTCGGACTTGGGCGCGCCTTCCCGGCTGGCCAGGGGCGAGCGCACCCGGCCGATAGGCGCAAGCCGCAGCCCGGCGTCGTTTGGCGCGCTGAAATGGTCGTGGCCGGGCAGGGCGAAGGGGGCGCCGTTGCACCACAGCCCGGGCTCCCCCACCACCTGGCCGATGATCCGGAAGCTCGGGTCCAGGGCCAGGAGCCGGTCCGCGTCGGCCGCCGCGGCCACGCCGAGCAGAGCGTAGTCCTCGCCGCCGCGCACGGCCAGTTCCAGGGGGTCCAGGCGCAACTCCCCGGCCAGGGCCAGGAGTTCCGGATGCAGGGCCGAGGGCTCCAGGCGCAGGTGCGCGCCCAGGTGCGGACCGGTCATGCGGGGCAGGTCCCGGGCCAGGCCGTCGGAGAGGTCCATGAGTCCTCGGACCAGGCCGCTTGCGGCCAGGGTCAGGCCCAGGTCCAGCCGGGGCGCGGGCCGCAGGTGGGCCGCGCAGCACGCGGGCCAGCGCGTCTTGGCCGCGGGTCCCCATTTCTCCAGGGCCAGGAGCCCGGCCCGGGCCAGGCCCAGGTTTCCGGCCACGAAAAGGGCGTCCCCGGGGCGGCCGCCGCCGCGGACCAGGATCCGGCCCGAGGGGCCTGGCTCGCCCAGGACGCAGAGGTCCAGGCCCAGGCTTTCGGCCCGGCTCAGGTCCCCGCCCGCCAGGTACACGCCGTGCGCAGCGGCCAGGGTGGCCATGGCCGCGAAAAGCTCCTCGAAAAAGGCCTGGTCCAGGCCCGGCGGCGTCATGAGGCTCACGGTGAAGGCCAGGGGCCTGCCGCCCATGGCCGCGATGTCGCTCAGGTTCACGGCCAGGGCCTTGTGCCCGATGTCGCCCGGCGCGAAGTAGGAGCGCCGGAAATGCACGTCCTCCAGGAAGAGGTCCGCGCTGGCCAGGAGCCGGTCCGGCCCGGCCAGCAGGGCGCAGTCGTCCCCGCGGTCCAGGAGCGAGCGGGCGTGGCGCACCGGAAAGTGGCGGTCGATGAGGGTCAGGAAGGCGTCTTCGGAGTTCAGCTGCATGGGTCCTCCCATGCCCGGCTTATAGCATCTCCAGGTAGTCGCCCACAATGACCTTGAGCCCGAAGCCCGGGAAGTTCACCCGGTACTTGTTGTCCTCGAGCTTGGCCACGATCTTGCCCGGGCCGAAAATTTTGTGCTTGCAGCGGCCCAGGGTTTCGGGCCGCGGGGGCCGGGCCCCGTTCTCCCTGGGGCGTTCCTCGGGTTCGCGCGGCGCGGCTGGCGCAGGGCAGGCGCGCACGCCGCCCAGGTAGGATTCCTGGACCCGGCGGAAGCAGGCCTCGGGCAGTTCGCTCACGAAGGGCGAGGGCAGGGCGGGTTCGGTGCAGCCGTTGTAGCGGTTGTAGAGCGAGCCGGGCACGAACAGGACCAGCTCGTCGCGGGCCCGGGTGCAGGCCACGTAGAGCAGGCGGCGCTCCTCCTCCAGGTCCTCGGGCCGGGCCTGGGCCTTCTTGGACGGGAAGCGGTCCTGCACCAGGTCGATGAGGAGCACGGCGTTCCACTCCAGGCCCTTGGCCGAGTGCACGGTGGAGAGCACCAGGGCGTCCTCGCGCCGGGCCTCCTGCTGCTCGCCGTCCAGGGAGAGGTCGGCCAGGAACGAGTCCAGGTCCTGGTACCCGGCCGCGATCTGGAGCAGCTGCTCCAGCCCGGCCTGGCGCTTGGGATAGTCGTCCGGGTACTGGGCCACCAGTTGCGGGGTGTAGAAGGCCAGCACCTGGTCCAGGGCCCCGGCCGGGGTCTTGGCCGTGCGGCGCAGGGTGTCCAGGTCGCGGAGCAGGGCGTCCAGCCCGGTGTGCTTCTTGATCTTCTTTTCCAGCGTCTTCTGGTCGCCGGCCAGGATGGCCTGGGCGATGCGCAGGGCGGTCTTGGGTCCCACGCCCCGGATGTGGGCCAGAGCCCGTTGCCAGGAGAGCATGTCCGCAGGGTTGCGGGCCAGGCGCAGGTAGGCCAGGGCGTCCTTGATGTGCGCGGCCTCGTGGAAGCGGATGCCGCCGTATTTCTGGTAGGCCATGCCCATCTGGGTCAGGGCCGCCTCCAGGGGGAAGGACTGGTAGCCCGCGCGGAAGAGCACGGCGATCTCGTGCAGGGGATGGCGGCGGGAGAGCTCCAGCACGGTGTTCAGCACCTGGCGGGCCTGGGACTGGTCGCTCAGGGGCTGCACCAGGAGGGGCAGGTCGCCGCCCGCGCGCGCGGCCACCAGGCGCTTGTCGAACTTCTGGGCCGCCCCGGCCAGGATCTCGTTGGTCAGGTCCAGGATGGGCTGGGTGGAGCGGTAGTTGCGCTCCAGCCGGATGATCCGCGCACCCGGGAATATCTTTGGGAATTCCAGGATGTTGGCCACGTTGGCCCCGCGGAAGGCGTAGATGGACTGGGCGTCGTCGCCCACGGCCATGACGTTGCCGGACTCCCCGGCCAGAAGCCGCACGATGCGGGCCTGCACCAGGTTGGTGTCCTGGTACTCGTCCACCATGACGTGGCGGAAGCGGGCGCGCAGCTCGGCGCGCAGCCACTCCTGCTCCCGCAGGGCGCGCTCCAGGAGAAAGAGCAGGTCGTCGTAGTCCAGCAGCCCGTGCCCGCGCTTGAAATCCTCGTAGCCCCGGGCCACCTGCTCCAGGTCCCCCAGGTAGGGCAGGAGGTGGAAGGCCTCGCGCTCCAGCAGGTCCTTGAGCCCCACCTCCTTGTTGCGGGACTTGGTGATGAGGTCGGCCATGGTGGCCCGCTTGGGAAAGGAGCGGTCGGACTTGCCCAGGCCGAGCCCGTCGCGCACCTCGCGCAGGGCGTCCTCGGCGTCGCCGCGGTCCATGAGCGTGAGGCTGCCGGTGTTCGACACGAGCTGCGGGTGGCGGCGCAGCACGGAATAGGCGAAGGAGTGGAAGGTGCCGCCGCCCGCCCCGGCCAGGGAGCGGCCCAGCAGGGTCCCGGCCCGGGAGAGCATTTCCTGGGCGGCCTTGCGGGTGAAGGTCAGGAGCAGGATATGCTCGGGCGGCACGCCCTGTTCGGCCAGGCGGGCCAGGCGATAGACGATGGTTCTGGTCTTGCCCGAACCGGCCCCGGCGATGACCAGCACCGGGCCGTCCGTGTGGCGCACGGCCTCGAGCTGTTCCGGGTTGAGCTGGCGTTCAAAGTCTATGGGCATCTGGCGGTTCCGAAGTGCTCCAGGATGAGGCGGCCCGCATGGCGCATGCGCCCGGGCGCGGCCCCGTGCGAGTCCAGGAAGATGGCGCCCTGGGCCGTGTGCGCGCCGTCCCGGCCGAAACGGCCGAAGACCGCGTCGCGGTCGAACTTGGCCTTGAGGTCAAAACCCGGCCGGGCCAGGCAGACCAGGTCCGGCACGGCCGCGCCGAAGCGTTCCGCGGCCCCGGGGTACAGGTCGCGGCCGAAAAACACCTGTTCCATGACGCGCTCGCCCTGGAAGGTCAAGCCCAGGAGCGCCTCGCGGATTTCCCTGGCCAGGCCGCGGGCCTCCTGCTCCACGAGCCTGCCCCGGCCGAAGCGGCGGGCGTCGTGGAGCCAGATGCGGCCCGGGTCCAGGGCCAGGGCCGCGCTCTGGGGCGCGATGCGGGCGGCCTCCCATTCGGCGTCCGCGCCGTGCTTCTGCGGGGGCAGGAGCCGAAGCAGCCCGGCCTCCACAAGCCAATGGTTGAGGTCCACCTCGGTGACGAGCCCGGTGAAGCCGTGGTCCGCCAGCGCCATGAGCCGCTTGGGCCCGGGCAGGTCCTGGTAGCGCTCCAGAAAGGCCCCGATGCAGGCGTCCCAGTCCTGCAAAAGCTCCAGGCAGTGGCCGTGCAGGGGGTGGTCCGTTTCCGTCACCGCGCTCCAGAGAAAGTGGAAGAGCCGGTCCGTCTCGGTGAGCACGAACACGAACAGGTCCCAGGCCAGGTCCGGCCAGAGCAGGTCCAGGGCCGCTTTCCGGGAGGCCAGGGTGGCCCGCAGCCCGGCCAGGAGGTATTCGGGATCCCGCGCCCCGCGCGTGGTGTCGGCCTCCAGGCGGTAGCCCGCCCGCGCCAGCTGCCCGGCCAGGAAGGGCGGGAACACGGCGCGCGAAAGCTCCGGGGCCACGAACCCGGCCACCAGCATGCCGCGCAGGGGCCGGGCCGGATAGGTGTTGGGCAGGTTCACCACGCGGCTCACCAGGCCGCGTTCGCCCAGCCGGTCGAAGATTGTGGGGCAGGAGACGTGCGTGGCGTCGGTGAGGGAGAGCGCGTAGGTGCGCGGGTCCAGGCGGGTGAAACCGAACACCCCGTGGACCTCCGGGCCTTCCCCGGTGGCCAGGGAGGTCCAGTTCACGGGCGAGAGCTCGGGCAGTTCGGCCTGGATGGCGCCGGCCGTGTCCAGAAGACCCGCCAGATTCGGCAGGCGCGGTGCCAACTCCCGGGCCAGGGACAGGGGCAGCCCGTCCAGGCCCAGGACCGCCAGGCGCGGCCGGGCGGGCATCAACCCACCGCCACGTCGTATTTCTTCTCGAACCGCGCCGGATTGTAGGAGAGCTTGGCCTTGCGCAGGCCCTCCTCGCCCAGGTCCTGCTCGCGGTTCACGAAGGCGAAATCCTTGGCCGAGTGCTCCAGGAACATCTGGTTGATGGCCTGATAGGCCCCGGCGAAGCGCGTGTCGGCCTTCTCGAAATGGATGACCAGGGTGTCGCGGGACAGGCATTCGGCCACGGTGTAGGCTTTGATGCGCCCTTCCACGCGCACCGTGCCGCCCATGAGGCGGGGCAGGCGGTCCATGTGCTGGAGCACGCGGGTGATGGCCTCGTTCTCGGCCTGGAGCGCCGGGGAGTGCTCGTTTTCCTCCTCGCGCCAGCGGAACCAGTCGGCCTGCATGTCCAGCACCTCCTCCACGCAGTCCGCTGTCATGCAGCTGTACTGCCAGAGGTTGGAGGCCTTGAACTGCTCCAGCTGCTCGCGTTTTTTGCGGTAGGTCTCGCCGGGCAGGGCGATGAGGTCGGGCACGGCATAGACGTAGTCCCAGTGGTCGCGGGCCGCGGTCACGCGGATGCGGCCGTCGAAGGCCTGCTTCCAGACCCGGGCCAGGGCCTCGGGCACGCGGGTCAGGTCGCGCACCTGGAACAGGCAGTCGCACTGGCCCCAGGCGTAGCGGTCCCAGGGGCCCACCGGGGCCCAGTACACGGTCCTGGGGCTGGTCTGGCGCAGCCAGACCAGGTCGCCCGCAAAGGCCCATTCCAGGCCGTAGTGGCCGCCCCAGCCCCAGATGTTGGCGAAGGCATAGTCCGAGGTGACGTGGGGGCAGGCCTCCAGGGCGCGGGTGTATTCCTCCCGGCGCTCCAGGCTGATGGGCTCAAAGGCGAGATTCATGGGCGGTTTCCTTGGTATTGCAGTGTTTGGGCTTGATCATGCTGTGGCAGGACCAGTCCTTGAAGGCGAAGATGTAGAGCAGGAACGAGGACTGGACCGCCTGGGAGGCGAGCATGGAGATCCACACGCCGGTGGCGGACTCGAAGACCTCGTGGCCCAGCACGTAGGCCAGGGGCAGGCGCAGACCCCAGGTAGCCAGGCCCATGGTCAGCATGTTCAGGAAGGCGGCTCCGGCCCCGTTGAAGGCCCCGGCCAGGACCATGCTGGTGAGGGTGAACGGGATGGCCAGTAGGTTCCAGAAGAGATAGTTCACGGCCTCCCGGGCCACGGCCGGATCCGGGGCCAGGAAGGCGGCCACGGGCTCCAGGAACTGCCAGAGCACCAGGGCCATGACCGTGACCATGGCCAGGCCGGCCAGGAGGATGCGGTAGCCGTAGGATTTGGCCTCCTGGAAGCGGCCCGCGCCCAGGGAATGGCCCACCAGGATGCCCGCGGTCATGTTCAGGGCGAAGGCGGGCAGGAAGAGCAGGGACTCCACGCGGAGGCCTGCGGACATGCCGGCCAGGGCGACGACGCTGCCGTAGGGCAGGCTGGCGGTGATGGCGTAGAGCACCAGGTAGCCCGAGTGCCAGACCACCTGGAAGACCACCGAGGGCCAGCCCACCTTCCAGAGGTAGGGCAGGGCGCAGCGGACCCAGCGCCAGGGCGCGAAGGTGGAGCGGGAGAGCAGGCCCTCCTTCCAGAGGGCGACGACGTTCACCGCCGCGCCCAGGGTGATGGAGCCGAAGGAGGCCCAGGCCAGGCCCGCGAAGCCGAGTCGCGGCAGGCCCCACCAGCCCAGCCCCAGGCCCAGGTCGCCCAGGGTGTTGACCAGGGTGACCACAGCCATGGAATAGAGCGGGAAAAGCACCTGCTTGCGCGCCCGGAATACGGCGTTCAGGATGATGAGCAGGTAGTACGGCGGCAGGAGCAGGAGAAAGACGAACAGGAAGTATTCGGTCACGGGCCGGATGGGGTCAGGCACCTGGAGGGCGTTCAGGAGCGCGTGCCGCAGCGGCAGGCCCACGGCCAGGATGAGGCTGCCGGAAATCGCGGCCAGGAGCAGGCAGAGACCCACGTAGCGCTGGGCGCGGCCGGGCTTTTTCGCGCCCAGGGACTGGCCGATGGCCGCCACCCCGCCGTTGGCCACGGCCGTGGCCAGGATCAGGAAGAAGAACAGGGACTGGGTGATGATGCCCAGGGATGCCTGCACCTCGCGGTTGATGCGGCCTGCGGCCCAGACGTCCACGAACCCGATGAGGAAGTGAAAGACCATCATCAGGATCTGGGGCCAGGACAGGGTCCAGATGGTGCGGTAGGGGGACCGGTCCAGGTCCTGGTCCGTGCGGCTGATCGGCATGGGAGGGTGCGTCCTTGGGCCGGGTGGTTCCGGCAATCCGGAGACCATAGTCATTCTCCGGCGTTTGCCAAGGGGCAAAAGTCCGCTTCGGGCTAATCGTCGTGGCTGTGGGGCAGGTCGCCCTCGGCGTGCACGTGCAGGTGGGCGTGGGCCGCGGCCCGGCTTTCGTGCAGCCTGCCCTGGCGCAGGGAAAAGAGGCTGGTGGTGATCCGGCCCAGGAAGTCCGGCTCGTGGGACACGGCCAGCACGGCGAGGTCCAGGCCATTCAGCAGGGTCACGATGCGGGCCTTGGTCTCCACGTCCAGGCCCGTGGTGGGCTCGTCCAGGATGAGGGCCTGAGGCCGCATGGCCAGGATGGTGGCCAGGGCCACCAGTTTCTGCTCTCCGCCCGAGAGCCGGTAGGGCGTGCGCTGGGCGAGATCCCTGAGCCCCAGCATGTCCAGGGTTTCTTCGGCCCGCTTTCTGGCCTCCTGGCGCGAAAGGCCCTGGTTCAGGGGGCCAAAGGCCACGTCGTCGAGCACCGTGGGGCTGAACAGCTGGTCGTCGGCGTGCTGGAAGAGGAAGCCCAGGCCCAGCCGGGCCTGGGCAAAGTCCGCGGGTCCCTGCATGGGTTTGCCGAAGAGGCGGATCTCCCCGGCCCGGGGCGTGAGCAGGCCCATGATGGCGAAGAGCAGGGTGGTCTTGCCGGAGCCGTTGGGTCCCACCAGTCCGGCCTTCTGGCCCGGAAGCAGGGTCAGGTCCAGGCCCTGGAGCACGGGCTCGCGGCCGGGATAGCCGCAGACCAGGCCTTGGACCTCGATGAGGGGCGCGCTCACGCGAGCCTCTCGGCCAGGACCATGGCCGCAGCCGAGGCCAGGGACGCGGCCACGAAGAGCACGTCGGCGGCGCGGCAGCGCAGGTCCGTGAGGCAGTAGAACCTGCCCGTGAAGCCGCGGCAGAGCATGGCCTGGTGCACGCGCTCGGCCCGGTCCCAGCTTTTCACCAGGAGCATGCCCAGGAGCCAGGCAAAGGTGCGGTAGGTGTGGCCGCTGGTGCGCGGGACAAACCCCCTGGCCCGGGCCGCGGTGAACAGGCGCTGGTATTCGCGCTGGATCACGAACAGGTAGCGGTGGGTCATGAGCAGGAGGTGGCAGAGTTTCTCCGGCAGGCCCAGGGCCTGGAGCGCGCAGCCCAGCTCGGGCGGGGCGATGCTGGCCACCAGGGCGGTGACGGCCAGGAACGCGGCGTTGATCTTGAGGGTCAGGAGCAAGGCCAGGGCCGCGCCCTCCCGGGTGTAGGCCAGCGGCCCCAGGTGGAAGAGCGCCTGGCCCGGCGCGCTCAGGGGCACGAAGACCCAGAGAAAGGCGGTGAACAGATTCACGGCCGCAAGCCTGCGCAGGAAGAGCCCCGGGGCGGGCCGGGACAGGAGCAGGAGCAGCGCGGCCAGGGCCAGGCCCAGAAGGGCCGGGGCCTGCGACTGCACCAGGGCCACGGGCAGGCTGAAGACCAGGAAGCCCAGGAGCCGGGCGCGCGGGTCCAGGCGATGGACCAGGGAGTCGCCCCGGCTCAGCGGGGTGTCCAGGCCGGGCATGTCAGGTCAGGGCGCTGGAGAGGATTTCCGGCTTTACGTGGCCCAGAAAGACCACGGCGGCCGCGGTGACGACGCCCTCGATGACCGTGATGGGCAGGTTGGCCAGGAAGATGGCCAGGGCCGCGGTCTGGAAGGCTTCGCCCGTGCCGATGAGGGCCAGGGCCACCAGGATGCCGGAGAGGAACACGGCCAGGGAGCCGCAGAGGAAGCCGCCCAGGGCCGCCCTGCGGGTGTTCTGCGAGAGGAGCAGGGGCCGGAAGAGCCCGGCGCAGAGCACGGCGGGCAGGGCCATGGTCACGGTGTTCACGCCGAGCACGGTGAGGCCGCCGAACTGGAAGAGCACGGCCTGCAGGAGCAGGGCCACCAGGATGGCCGGGAATGCGGCCCAGCCCAGGATCGCGCCCAGCAGGCCGTTGAGGATGAGATGGGCGCTGGTGAAGCCCACGGGCACATGGATGAGCGAGGCCACGAAAAAGGCCGAGGAGAGGATGGCGGTCTGGGGAATGCGGTCGTGGTTCAGTCGCCTGAGACCCACGGCCACGCCCGCGGCGGCCGCCACAGCCCCGCCCAGGAGCACGGGCGCGGACAGGACGCCCTCGGAAATGTGCATGCCCATCCTCCGGAATACGGTCTGGCGAAGGCGGCACCCTTCGTAGCACGAGGCTGGAAAAGATGCAACGCGGCGCGCGCCCTGCTCAGCCCAGACCCACCTGCACCTTGATCCCGCTCACCGCGTTGATGGCGATCTGGAAAAAGGCGTTTAGGTCCAGGCCGATCTTCTCGCATTCCCGGATGGTGTCGCGGTTCACGCTGGCCGCGAAGGCCTTTTCTTTCATTTTCTTTTTCAGGCTCTTGGGCTCCATGCCGTTGAGCCCGCCGGGCCGCACCAGGGCATTGGCGTGGACCAGGCCGGTGACGGTTTCGCCGCAGCGCAGGGCGAAGTCCAGCTCCGTGCTCGGCGGCTCCGCCCCGTTCATTTCGTAAGCGTGGCGGGCGATGGCGGCCAGGGCTTCTTCCGGCAGCAGTCCCCGGAGTTGCTCCCGGCTGGCCAGGCCGTGGCGGGAGGGCTGGTCCGCGCTGGCCGCGTAGTCCAGGTCGTGCAGCAGGCCGGTGAGGCCCCAGAGCTCCTCGTCCCGGCCCAGGTTCCGGGCCAGTCCGCGCAGCACGGCCTCGCTCTCCAGGGCGTGGGCCAGGAGATGGGGCTCGGGATTTCCGCTGTGCAGGAGCTTCAGGGCATCGTCTCTGCTAATCATTTGGATTTCCTAGTTTTTCAAGGATGTCTGGATTATTTTGAGCCTGTTTTCAAGGGGTTTCAGCGCAGATGGCAGGCCACGAAACGGCCCGGCTTCACCTCGCGCAGGTCCGGCGCGGTGTCGCGGCACAGGCCCTGCGCCTCGGGGCAGCGGGGGTGGAAGGTGCAGCCCGGGGGCGGGGACAGGGGGCTGGGCAGGTCGCCCAGGGACCGCGTCCCCGTGGGCCGGGCCTCGGGATCGGGCAGGGGCGCGGCCGCAAGCAAGGTGCGGGTGTAGGGGTGCAGGGGCCCCTGGAACAGGGCCGCGGCCGGGGCCAGCTCCACCAGGCGGCCCAGGTACATGACCGCCACCCGGTCGCTCACGTGGCCCACCACGGCCAGGTTGTGGGAGATGAAGAGGTAGGTCAGGCCCAGGCGCTCCTGGAGGTCGGCCAGGAGGTTCAGGACCTGGGCCTGGATGGACACGTCCAGGGCCGAGACCGGCTCGTCGCAGACCACCAGCTCCGGGTTCAGGGCCAGGGCACGGGCGATGGCCGCGCGCTGGCGCTGGCCGCCCGAGAATTCGTGGGGATAGCGTCCGGCCTGCTCGGCCGAGAGCCCCACCAGAGCCAGGAGTTCGGCCACCCGCTTCCGGCGCTGGGTCGCGTTGCCCAGGCCGTGGATGGCCAGGGCTTCGCCCACGGCCGAGCCGATCTTCTGGCGGGGATCGAGCGAGGAGTATGGGTCCTGGAAGATCATCTGGACCTTGCGCCGGAACTCCTTGCGCGGCCAGTCCGCCAGGTCGCGCTCCCGGAACAGGACCCGGCCCGAGCTGGGCCGCTCCAGGCCCAGGAGCAGCCGGGCCAGGGTGGACTTGCCGCAGCCCGACTCGCCCACCAGGCCCAGGGTCTCGCCCTGGGTCAGGCTCAGGCTCACCCGGTCCAGGGCGCGCACCATGGCCGTGGTCAGGCCCAGCAGGCCGCCGCGCACGTGGTAGTGGCAGGAGAGGTCGCGGACTTCCAGCAGGGCGCTCATTGGTGCAGCCAGCAGCGCACGCTGCGCTCCGCGCCGGGCCGGAACAGGGGCGGGGCCTGGCGTTCGCAGGGTTCGAAGCGTTTGGGACAGCGCGGGTGGAAGCGGCAGCCCCGGGGCAGGTCGAAGATGGAGGGCACCACGCCGGGGATGGGGTTCAGCCGCTCGCGGGACCCGGGCCGGGGCAGGGAGGCCAGCAGGCCCTGGGCATAGGGATGCAGGGGCGTCTTGAACAGCTCGCCCACAGGCGCTTCCTCAATGATCTGAGCGGCATACATGACGGCCACCCGGTCCGCGGCCCGGGCCACCACGCCCAGGTCGTGGGTGATGAGCAGGGTTGCCCCGCCGCTCTGGCGGCGGCGCACCTCGGCCAGAAGGTCCAGGATCTGCGCCTGGATGGTCACGTCCAGGGCCGTGGTTGGCTCGTCGGCCAGGAGCAGGGCCGGCTCGCAGCTCAAGGCCATGGCGATCATGACCCGCTGGCGCATGCCGCCGGACAGCTCGTGGGGGAAGCTCTTGGCCCGCTCGGCCGGATCCGGGATGCCCACTTTGTCCAGCATGGTCACGGCCAGGTCCCAGGCCGCGCGCTGGTCCAGCCCCTGGTGCAGGCGCACGGCCTCGGCGATCTGCTCGCCCACGCGGAACACGGGGTTGAGCGAGGTCATGGGCTCCTGGAAGATCATGGCCAGGGCGCTGCCGCGCAAGGAGCGCATCTCCTCGGCGGGCAGGGTCAGGAGGTCGCGGCCCCGAAACAGGACCTTGCCCGCGCTGACGCGGCCCGGCGGGTCCGGCACCAGCCGGAGCACGGACAGGGCCAGCACGGACTTGCCGCAGCCGGACTCGCCCACCAGGGCCAGGGTTTCCCCTTGCCGGATGTCCAGGCTCACGCTATCCACGGCCCTGGCCGGGCCGTGTTTGCCGAGAAAGTCGGTGCAGAGGTCCTGGATGCTCAGAAGGGTTTCGGCCATTGGTTTTTTTGCGTCGGGTTCAAGTTCTGGTTGAGGTTTTTCCGGAAGGCATGGTACGCAAAAGCGCCGGTTCCCACAACCGGCCCTGGAGGATGATTTGTCCTGCGTGGCGGTGATCGGCGGCGGCCTGGCGGGCTGCGAATGCGCCCTGGCCCTGGCCCGGGCCGGGGTGGCGGTGCGGCTCCTGGAGCAGAAGCCCGGCAGTTATTCCGAGGCCCATACGAGTCCCAACCTGGCCGAGCTGGTCTGCTCCAATTCCCTGCGCTCCGAAGAGCCGTCCACGGGCGTGGGCCTGCTCAAGGAGGAGATGCGCGCCCTGGGCAGCCTGGTCATGGCCGTGGCCCGGGAAACCCGCGTGCCCGCGGGCAAGGCCCTGGCCGTGGACCGCGACCTGTTCTCGGCCGCCATGACCCGGGCCATCGAGGCCGAGCCCGGCATCCATCTGGAGCGCCGCGAGGTCACCGGCCTGGACGACCCGGCCCTGGCCGGGGCCGGCCTCGTGGTGGTGGCCGCCGGGCCACTGGCCTCGGCCGCCCTGGCCACGGACCTGGCCCGGGTGGTGGGCGGGGAGCGGCTCTATTTCTACGACGCCATCGCGCCCATCGTGAGCGCGGATTCCCTGGACAGGGACGTGGTCTTCGCGGGCTCGCGCTACCGGCCCGAGGACACGGACTACCTGAACTGCCCGCTGGACGAGGCCCAGTACAAGGCCTTCGTTGCCGCGCTCCTGGCCGCGGACAAGGTGCCGCCCCGGGACTTCGAGCAGGCCATCCACTTCGAGGGTTGCCTGCCCGTGGAGGAGATGGCCGAGCGCGGGGAGATGACCCTGGCCTTCGGCCCGCTCAAGCCCGTGGGCCTGACCGACCCGCGCACGGGCGCACGGCCCTACGCTGTGGTCCAGCTGCGGGCCGAGAACCGCGAGGGCACGGCATTCAACATGGTGGGATTCCAGACGAAACTGACGCATCCCGAGCAGAAGAGGGTGTTCCGGCTCATTCCGGGCCTGGAGCGGGCCGAGTTCCTGCGCCTGGGCAGCATCCACCGCAACACCTACGTGGACGCGCCGCGGGTCCTGACCCCGGAGCTGGAGCTGCGGGCGCGGCCCGGGGTTTTCCTGGCCGGGCAGATCACGGGCGTGGAGGGCTACCTGGAGTCCGCGGCCTGCGGGCTCTGGCTGGGCCTGCATCTGGCCGGGAGGCTGGGGCGCGGGCCGCAGGTGGGCCTGCCGCCCCGGGAAACGGCCCTGGGCGGGCTTCTGGGCCATCTCCAGACCGTGCCGGCGAAGCGCTTCCAGCCGTCCAACGTGCATTTCGGGCTCATGCCCGCGCTGGAGGCCAAGGCCAAGAAGACCGTGCGCAAGGAACTCTACGCCGAGCGGGGCCGGGTCCATTTCGCGGCCTGGCTGGCCACGCTCGGCCTTGCTCCCAAGGAGCCCTTATGATCCTGGATCGTTTGGAGAACTGGTCCCGCTATTTCTCTTCACCCCTGATGGACCAGGTGCGGGCCTGCCTGACGGGCCTGGGCTCGGATTCAGCTTTGGGTGAGCGGCCGATCCAGGACCGGGACGCCTGGGTCAATGTGTTCGAGGGCGCGCTGCGGCCCCTGGACCAGGCCCTGTTCGAGGCGCACCGGATTTACGTTGACGTGCAAGTGGTCCTGCGCGGGGAGGACAGCTGCGGCTGGGCTCCGCTTTCCACACTCACTGCCCAGGGCGACTACAACGAGGCCAAGGACGTGCTCTTTTTCCAGTCCCCTGCTTCCGCTCCCGACTTCTTCACCCTGCGGCCCGGCCTGTTCGCGGTGTTCTTCCCCGAGGACGGCCACCTGCCCCAGATCGGCGGACCCGGAACCCTGCTCAAGGCCGTGGCCAAGGTGCGGGCGGACCTCGTGAAATAGCGTCCCGTCTCCTCGTTGCAACGCAAAAAGCCCCCG
>JAWRKD010000030.1:0-28473 GCA_040307135.1 Desulfovibrionaceae bacterium | reverse complement strand
GGGGGGGCGGCCTTTTGTGAAGCGGGGTTGCGGCGGGCCTCAGCGGGCCGGCTGCTTGCTCTTCATGATGGGGCGGCCCAGGCCGATGGCGTAGAGCTTCTCGCGCATGCCGTCGGTGCTGGACGGGGTGCCCCGGTAGAGCACCACCACGCGGTGCCAGGTGGCCCCGTTCTCGGTGGCCGACTGCACCGCGGCCTTGAGGCCCGTGGCCTCCACCTTGCGCCGCAGGTCCTCGGCCTGGCCCTTCTCGCGGAAGGCGGCCGCCTGGTACACGTAGTCGAAGACCTGTTCGCCGTTGGCGGGCTTGGCTTCGGGCGTCTTGGCCTCAGCGGGTCTGGGCTCGGCGGGCTTGGGCTTGGCCGCCTTGGCCGCGGCCTCCTTGGCCTTTTCCTCGGCGCGCACGGCCTCAATGGCCTTGGCCCGCTCCTCGGCGGCCTTGGCCTTGTCCTCGGCCTTGGGCTTGGCTTCGGGCTTGGCCTCGTCCTTTACCTCGGCCTTGGGCGTCCGGGCCGTGGAGCCCTGGGTGAGCTGCTCCATGTAGTGCAGCTCCTCGGGCTTGAGCACCTTGGGCTCCTCCTGGACCACGCTGCCCGGCGCGGGCGGGGTGGGCATGATCCGGGCCAGCTCCGGCACCTCGGCCTCGGGCCGGTAACCCCGGCCGATGAGGATGCCCAGCACGAAGAACACGGTGAGCGCCGCGGCCAGACCACCGCCCAGGCCCACCAGCTGGGACAGGCTGAAGGTGTAGGAATAGGTCCTGGGTTCGCCCTTGCGGGCCGGAACTTTCTTCTGGTTCATGCGCCGGGGGGTCTCCTACATGGATTCGGGCGCCGAGACGCCGAGCAGGTCCAGCCCGTTGCAGAGCACCCGGGCCACGCAGTCCAGGAGCAGCAGCCGGGCCCGGCACAGGGGCCGGTCGGCGGAGAGCACGTGATGGAGAGTATAGTATTTATGCAGAGTTGAAGCAAGCTCCTGGAGATAATAGCTGACCAGGTGCGGGCTGTAGCTTTTGGCCGCAGCCTCCACCGTGTCCTGAAAGCGGGCCATGAGCCGCAGCAGTTCCAGGTCCTCGGGGGTGTCCAGCAGGGCCAGGAACTCGCCTTCCGCCGGGGCCGGGGAGAGGCCCTGCTCCGCGGCCTTGCGCTTGACCGAGCAGATGCGGGCATGGGCGTACTGCACGTAGTACACCGGGTTGTCCATGCTCTTCTGCTTGACCAGGTCCAGGTCGAAGTCCAGCTTGCTGTCGCTCTTGCGCGAGAGGAACATGAAGCGGGCCGCGTCCGCGCCCACCTCGTCGATGACGTCGCGCAGGGTCTCGAACTGCCCGGCCCGGGTGCTCATGGCGATCTGCTCGCCGCCCTTGAGCAGGTTCACCAGCTGCACCAGGATCACGTGCAGGCGGCCCTTGCGGCCCAGGGCCTCCACCGCGGCCTGCATGCGCGGCACGTAGCCGTGGTGGTCCGCGCCCCAGATGTCCACCACCATGTCGAAGCCGCGGCGGTACTTGTGGTCGTGGTAGGCGATGTCCGAGGCGAAATAGGTGAGCTCGCCCGTGGACTTGCGCAGCACGCGGTCCTTGTCGTCGCCAAGCGTGGTGGTCTTGAACCAGAAGGCCCCGTCCTGCTCAAAGGCCAGGCCCTTGTCCTTGAGGAAGGCGAAGGTCTTGTCCACCAACCCCTCGGCCAGCAGGCTCTTTTCCGAGAACCAGACGTCGTGGCCCACGCGGAAGTCGCGCAGGTCCCGCTTGATGCCGTCCATGATGGCGTTCATGCCGTATTCATAGCAGAGGTCCACGGCCTCGGCCTCGGGCCGGGAGAGGATGTCCGGGTATTTGGCCAGGACCTCGGCGGCCAGATCCTTGATGTAGTCGCCGCGGTAGAAGTCCTCGGGGTCGGGCACGGGACGGCCCTGGGCCTGCTGGAGCCGGACCCAGATGGAGGTCCCGAGCAGGCGCATCTGGCGGCCCGCGTCGTTGATGTAGTATTCGCGCTCCACGCTGAACCCGGCCTTGGTCAGGATGCGCGCGAGCGAGTCGCCCAGGGCCGCGCCGCGGCCGTGGCCGATGTGCAGGGGGCCGGTGGGGTTGGCCGAGACGTACTCCACCTGCACGCGCGTGCCCGCGCCCAGGTCCGAGGTCCCGAAGGCCGCGCCCTGCGCGAGCACCCCGGGCAGGACCCGGCGCCAGAAGCCCGGGGCCAGGGTCACGTTGAGGAAGCCAGGCCCGGCCACCTCGGCCGCGGCCACGTCCGGGGCCTGGGCCAGGTCCGCGGCCAGATCCTCGGCCACCTGGCGCGGGGCCTTCTTGGCCTGGGCCGCCAGGAGCATGGCCACGTTGGCCGAGATGTCCCCGAACTTCTTGTCCTTGGGCGGCTCGATCACGGCCTTGTCCGGCCAGGTCCAGCCTCGCCGGTCCAGGGCGGCGCGCAACAGCCCTTCCACATACCGATTGGCGTTCATGACGGAAAACTCCTTCGCGGGAAACGGTTCCGCCCTGTACCACCTTTCGGAGCGCCTGAAAATCCCCGCCCCGGGGGGCGTCCCGGGCCGCAGGCCCCGGGCGCGGGAAATGACCATGGCCCCGGGGTTCCCGCAAACCCCGGGGCCATGGTCAGGAATTGCACCCGGCGGGAGGTCCGCCCGGTCAGCAGTCGTGGAAGTCTTTGTTGATGTAGAAGCAGAGGTCGAACAGGTTGTTCACCATGTCGTCCACCGGATCTTCCAGCGGGTCCTCCTGACCCGCCACCCCGTACAGGGACTTGTTCACGATCTTGGAAAACAACAGCCCGATGAGCTGTTCGTCGTACATGGTCCAGTACTTGCTCCCCGAGGGGAACTTCTTGACGAATCCCTGGTAGTACACGGCACCTCTCCCTGGTTGGCAGGCTCCCGATCCCTGGGCAGCCTTGGACTCACGCCCTTCTTATCGGCAGCTGGCGGGGCCACTTTATACATGGCCGGAACATTTCCGGGACGCCCGGCGGCTGTTGCCTTCGCATCACCGCGGGCCTATCAGAAAGAGGCGGGGGAGGATTGCTACGGTTCCGTGACGCCGGACCGGCGATTCTCACAGGAATGTCACACTGGCGGCTTTATCAGCCCGGAATTTCGGGATAAGCCCATTGTCACACGGCCCTGTGGCCGTCCTGAAACAAGGAGACCCCACCGTGTCGGACGCCAAGATCCTCATCATCGAAGACAACGAAGACACGCGCGAGCTGCTCAAATACAACCTCGCGGCCGCCGGCTACGAGGTGGCAGACGCCGCCGACGGCCACGACGGCCTGGAGGCCGCCCGCTCCTTCGCCCCGGACCTCATCCTCCTGGACCTCATGCTGCCCGGCATGGACGGCCTGGAGGTCTGCCGCCGCCTGAAACAGGCCCCGGAAACCGCCAAGGTGCCCGTGATCATGCTCACGGCCCGGGGCGAGGAGGTGGACCGCATCGTGGGCCTGGAACTGGGCGCGGACGACTACGTGGTCAAGCCCTTCAGCCCGCGCGAGCTGACCCTGCGCATCAAGGCCGTGCTGCGCCGCTCCCCGGGCGAGGACGACTCCTCCGGGGTCTGGGAGGAGGAGGGCCTGCGCGTGGACTTCGACGCCCACACCATCGAGGTGAACGGCGAGCGGGTCCAGCTCACGGCCACGGAGTTCAAGCTCCTCTCCGAACTCATCCGCGGCCGGGGCAAGGTCCAGACCCGCGACCACCTCCTGGACATGGTCTGGGACACCCACTTCGAGGGCTACTCGCGCACCGTGGACACCCACGTGCGCCGCCTGCGCCAGAAACTCGGCCCCTTCGCGGACTGGGTCGAGACCGTCCGGGGCGTGGGCTACCGCTTCCGGAGCTGACCAGCCATGCTGCGGCGGCCCTCCCTCGGCGCGCGCCTCGCCGCCCTGCTGTGGCTGGCGCTGGCTGCCGGGCTGGCAGCGGGCCGCCTCATCTGCGGCCCCCCGCCGCAGGCCCTTCCCTTCTTCCTGGTGGCCGCCCTGGGCCTGCCCCTGGCCTGGCTCCTGGCACGCAGCCTCACCGCGCCCTGCGCGGCCCGGCTCGCGGACCTGGCCCGCCGCGTGGAGCACCCCGAGGACGGCGGCCTGCAGGGCGGCCTGCCTGCCGAGTTCGTCCCCCTGGCCCAGGCCCTGGACCGGGCCGCCGCCACCGCCGCCCGCGACCTGGCCGAGGCCAGCGCCGGGCGCGAGCGCCTGGACGCCGTGTTCAACGGCATGTCCGAGGGCGTCATGGTCCTGGACCGCGAAGGCCGCCTCATCTCGGTGAACCGTTCCCTGGAGCGCATCCTGCCCGGGGTCTCGGACCGCAACGGCCGGCGCCTCCTGGAGATCCTGCCGAACGCGGAACTGGCCGACGCCTGCGAGGAACTGCTGCGGGGCGGCGGTCCGGCCGCGGCCAGCCTGACCCTGGCCCTGGACGAGACCCGCGTGTTCAGCGTGAACGTGGTGCGGCCCGCGGAGCGCACCCTGGGCCTGGGGGCCGTGCTCGTGTTCCACGACGTGAGCGAGATCAAGCGCCTGGAAGCCGTGCGCCGTGACTTCGCGGCCAACGTCAGCCACGAGCTGCGCACCCCGCTCACGGCCATCAAGGGCTACGCCGAGACCCTCATCACCGGCGACCCGCCGCCGGAGCTCGTGCGGCGCTTCCTGGAAGTGATCCTGCGCAACGCCGACCACATGGCCAAGATGGTGGAAGACCTGCTCTCGCTCTCGCGCATCGAGGCGGGCAAGGACGCGGGCGTGCTGGAGCCCATGCAGGCCCGCGACGCCCTGTTCCGGGCCTGGGATGCGGTGGAGCTCCTGGCCCGGGGCAGGAACGTGGACCTGGACAACGGCCTGCCTGAAGACCTGCCCAGGGTCCTGGGCGACCCGGGCCACGTGACGCGGGTCTTTCGCAACCTGCTGGAGAACGCGGTGAAGTTCGGGCCCGAGCAGCGGCCGGTGCGGGTGCGCGCGGCCGAGCGCGGGGAGTTCCTGGAGTTCGAGGTGCGCGACGAGGGGCCGGGCATCCCCAAGAAGGACCAGCCGCGCGTGTTCGAGCGCTTCTACAGCGTGCAGAAGCACCGCCGCAACGAGTTCGGCAGCACGGGCCTGGGCTTGGCCATCTGTCGCCACACGCTCCGGAACCTGGGCGGGGAGATCCGCGTGGAAAGCCCGCCGCCGGACGCGGCCGGGGGCACCTCCTTCTTCTTCACCCTGCGCAAGGCCTAGCAGGCCGTCCGGAACCGCGGGGGCGCAGCGCGAAAAGGCGCGCGGCCGACGCGTATCGCCAATGCGCGAGGACCTGCGTTTTCCGGAACAACGCAGCCCTTGCGGAGCGATGGGCGGCGAGCCCTATTCCTGCACGTCGTCGAGCTTGATCTGGAAGGCCACGGCGTAGAGGTGGTGGAAGAAGTCCACGTACTCCACCGGGATGTGGTCCGGCACCTGGATGCGCGCCGGGGCGAAGTTGATGATGCCCTTGATGCCGCCGTCCACCAGGTAGTTGGCCGCGCGCTGGGCCCGCTCCGGCGGGGTGGTGATGATGCCCACCTCCAGCCCGTACTCGCGGATCTTTTCCTTGGTCTTGCGGGTGCAGATGACCTCGAGCCCCTCGACCATCTCCCCGATCTTGTAGGGGTCGCAGTCGAAGGCCACCTTGATGGCGAAGCCCTTGCGGCTGAAGTCGCGGTGCCGCAGGAGCGCGCGGCCCAGGTTGCCCACGCCCACCAGGCCGCAATTCCAGATGCGGTCGATGCCGAGCGACTGCTTGATGGAGGTGATGAGCTCCTGCACGTAGTAGCCCACCCCGCGCACGCCGAACTCGCCGAAGTAGGCCAGGTCCTTGCGGATCTGGGAGGAGTTCACGGAGCAGGCCTGGGCCAGGGCCTCGGAGGAGATGATCTCCACGCCGTCGTGCTTCAGGTTCTCGAGAACCTGAATGTACACGGCCAGACGGCCGATGGTGGCCTTGGGGATGTGCTCGCTTTTCACTGGTGGCTCTTTCCCTGTTGCAGGGGGCGGGCGCTCGCTGGAAAGGAAACGGGGGGCCTCGAAGGGCCCCCCTTCTCGATGCGGAAGCTTAGGCGCCCAGGGGCTTCACGAAGAGCAGGATCAGGTTCACGACCAGGGCGTAAATGGCCAGGGACTCGATGAAGGCCAGGCCCAGGATGAGCATGACCTGGATCTTGCCGCCGGCTTCGGGGTTGCGGGCGGTGCCTTCGCAGGCGGCCTTCAGGCCCAGGCCCTGGCCGATGCCGCAGAGGCCGGCGGCGAAAGCCATGCCGCAGGCGGTGGCCCAGGCGGCCACGGGACCGACGGCGGCGACGCCGCCATCAGCGAAGGCCAGACCGGCGGAAAGAACCATGGCCAGGGTGCTCAGAACGATCGTGGTCACTTTGCGCATGAGAGTCTCCTCCAAACAGTTATTGTTTCGGCCGGAACGGCCATTTCCCCCTATCCTAGTGCGCGTGCTCCATGGACCCCTTCAGGTAGATGGTGGTCAGCATGAAGAAGATGAAGGCCTGGATGGTCTTGCCCAGGATGAACAGGAAGTACATGGGCAGGGTGCCGACCACCGGGGCCAGGGTGAACAGAAGCACGAGGACGATTTCCTCGCCGCGGATGTTGCCGAAAAGCCGCAGCGTGAGCGAGAGCGGCCGGGCCAAGTGGGAGATGAACTCCAGCACGAGCATGAGCGGGGCCAGGAAGGCCACCGGACCCATGAAGTGCTTGATGTAGCCAGCGCCCCATTTCTTGATGCCGATGAAGTTGTAGTAGGCGAACACGAAGACGGCCATGGCCGCGTTCGTGTTGATGTTGGCGGTGGGCGCGTCGCAGCCCGGGATGAGGCCGATGTAGTTCATGGTCACGATGAAGACGAAGATGGTGATGAGCACCGGGAAGACCTTGCGGCCGCCCTCGCCCAGGTTGGTGACCACGAAGTCCTCCAGGCCTCCCACAATGACCTCGAAGAAGTTCTGGAGCCCCCCGGGCACCAGAGAGGTCCGGCCGCGGATGAGCAGGCCGCAGGTGAACAGGATGGCCATGGCCATCCAGGTGTACCAGACGTGGAGAGGAATGTGCGTCCCCAGGGCCTCGTTCACCACTTCGAAATACAACAGCGGTTCCGGCAATCCAGCAGCAGACATACCCCTTACGCCTCCTTCGCTTTGTGCCCCGAACCCGTGAAGCCCCACACGGCCGCCCCCACGAGCACGGTTGAGAGTCCTGTCAGAAGCCCGGTCACGGGCGCGTCAAGCCAACCCACCAAAACGGCGATCACCACCCCGGTGAGGATGAGCCGCCCGTAAAACCGAAGCACCAGGGAGGTGGCGCCCCCCTTGCGCACATGCATCAACTGCTTCGCCGCCTTGGCCAGATGCCAGAAATTGAAGAGCATCAGGCCAGCCCCGGCGGCGCAGGAAAAACCCCAGGCCGAAAATCCCGTGCCCGCCACCGCCAGGATCGCCGCGGCGGCGGTGGTCAGGATCTCGATGCGCACCAGCCGCCGGGTGTCGGGGTTGTCGAAACCGCGGGCGGCCAGAAACCGGTCAAGGCTTCGGATCATGGCCCGCATCTCCAGCACTCCCCTGGCGCTCCCTCCGGTCTTCCTCCATGAGCCTCTTGGCGTCGCGGTACACGTTCATGAACCCGGCGACGATGCCAAGAACCAGCATGATCAGGAACAGCCACGGCTTGGTGTCCAGCCATCTGTCAAGGAACCAGCCCAGCCCCGCGCCCACGATGGTGCCCGAAACCAGGTGCAGCCCCATGGTGCCCGCCGTGGACAGCAGACCCCCGGCGTCTTTCAGGAAATCCAGCTTCAAAAGCCCACACCGTTCCTCGCGCACCAGTGATCCCGCTGCGCTGCCGGGGACCATAGCGCAAAGCGACGGTTCGTGCAATCGTTCACAAGTGGGCGAGACGTACCATAGCGTCCCTTTTCCCGTCAAGGACGGCCGCCAAAAAACCTCGATTTCCCGGCTCCCTGTCCGGACCCAGAAAATACGGCCGGCCGGGATGGCGCCCGGCCGGCCTTTGGATGGAAGCGCTCCGTCCGCGGGCTCCCTCTTCCCCCGGACAGAGTGAGGGGAACTATGGCGCGGCCTGGACCAGGCGCACGAAGCTGTCCGGACCCGCCTGCAAGAGCGGCGAGGCCGAGGCCGTGGCCGCGTTCTCGCGCACCTCCACCACCGTGGCCGGCCCCACGTCCAGCAGGTTGGCGGCCAGGACCCGGACCTGGTCCCCTGGGTTCAGGCCGTGGCGGAGGCCCAGGGCGAATTCCAGCTCCAGGCCCTCGGGCAGGCGGCGGAACTTGTACACCTCGGCCATGCCCTCGGCGGCCAGGCGGGATTCCAGGCGCACGGACAGGAGAAAGACCAGGCCCAGGCAGACCAGGCCCAGCCCGGCCAGGATCCCGGCCGGCAGGTAGGGGGGAATCCCCAGAATGCGTTCGGTGTAGTAGGGCGAATCCGCGCGCATGGCCGCGGCGTCCGCATAGACCCGCACGGTGTAGGCCAGGGTATAGACCTTGCCCTTGTCGTCCGGCGGGAAGGTGAGCACCAGCGGCTGGTCCCCGGGAGCGGCCTGCGGCCCCACCTCGATGGCACCGGCGAACAGGCGGCCGCCCATCCAGTACCCGGGCATGACCTGGTCCACGCGCAGGCGGATGCCCGGCCCGGCGCTCTGGACCATGACCTTGTCCGGGGAATCCACGTACACGGGCACATTGGCCGAGATGGCCGCGCTCTGGCCTGGCAGGCAGCGGAAGGTGCCCGCGTCCTGGCGCAGGCCGGAACTCATGCCGTCCAGGAGCAGGAGCAGGGCCAGGGCCAGCAGGACCCCGCCCACGCGGCCCACCTGGCGGCGCAGACCCAGGATGCTGGCTGCGGCGCTCACGGCTGGGCCTGGTCCTGGGGGGCCTTGCGATCGCGCAGCAGGCGGATTCCCACCACGGCCGCCACCACGGTGGGCAGGGCCAGGGGCAGAAAACCGGTCAGGAAGGCCCGGGTGAGTTCGTCCGGGTTCAGGGAGGCGCGGTACATGCCGAAACAGACCGCCGCCAGGACCACGACATCCGCCGCGATGACGATGAGCTTCTGGCTCAGCTTGAGGGAGCTGTGCTCTGCCATGACTTCCATCCTTTGTTTTCTCGGGCTCTCCGCTCCGGTTGGGACCGGCCCGCTTGGGGGTTCGGGCCGGCCCCGTGGGGGCGAAGGGCCTGGAGATCCAGGCCCGGTAGGGGCTTACTTCTTGAAGATGTCCGTCTTGCTCACGTTCATGAAGCGCAGGGCCTTGCCCTCTTCCTTATAGTAGATGCGCACGATGTCGCCGGATTCCCAGGTGTCCGCAGGCAGGGCCAGGGCATCGTCCGGCAGGCTCAGGGTGACCAGGGTCTTCCAGCGGCTGGAATAGACCGTCAGGGACTTCTTGTCCTTGTCCACGATCGGGAACTTCTTGTCCTTCACCCGCGGGTCGTCCTTGGCCACGTTCTTCTGCTTGTCCAGCACCGGGAACTGCACGGTCTTCAGGGAACCGGAAGCCTCGTCGTAGTACACGAGCTTGTCGGTCTCCGGGTCCAGAAGCATGCGCATGCCGGCCTTGGGCTCGGGCCCCATCTCGGCGGGATCCGTGGGCAGGGCGTAGGTCACGGGCGGCAGCTTGTCGAAGACCTGGTTCTCGGTGCCGAAGTGGTGTTCACTTTCGAGAATCAGGGACACGGTCTTCTTGTCCTTGTCGTACTTGATGACCTTGCCCTGGAGCACCTTGCCGTATTCGTTGTTGCAGCCGGCCAGGGCGAAGGCCGCCAGGACCAGGATCGCGAGCCACGCTCTTTTCATGTTCATATCATGTTCTCCTTTCGTTCCGGCGCACACGGGCTAGGCCGCGGCCTTCTTGTCGGCGATTTCCTTGGCCGCGCCCTTGACCATCCCGAGGAAGATCACGACGGCCAGGGCGGTGACCGTGCCGAGCACCACCACGGTGGCCCCATCGTTGCAGAGGCTCTTCACGCTGGGGATCCAGCCGCCGATGAGCTTCAGGATGATGGAGACGAGGCAGCCGATGACGGCCCAGCCAAAGGCGATGCGGATGCCGTAGCCCTTGATGTACTTGGTGGCCACGGTGCCGATCTGGGCGCCGATGGCCGCGCCGCAGAGCATGATGATGGCGGCCACGAGCTCGGTGCGGCCCTTGTAGGTGAAGGTCGCCGCGCCGTACAGGCCGGAGATCATGACCTCGAAGAGGTCCGTGCCCACGGCCACGTGGGTCGGGCAGCCCAGGAGGTAGATGAGCGAGGGCATGCGGATGAGGCCGCCGCCGATGCCCAGGATGCCGGCCAGCCAGCCCGTGAGGAAACTCACGAAGATCGGCAGCCACATGGAGCAATAGATGCCGGCCACGTTCAGGTGCACCATGGGCGGGATCTTGATCTTGTGCAGGGTCTTGTGCCACTCGAGGCCCACGGCGTGCTTATCCAGCTCCTTGCCCGCGGCCAGAGCGGCGCGGTCCTTGGCCTTGCGCTTCTGCACGTCGCTGAAGACCATCCAGGTGATGAAGACGAGCAGGGCCACGTAGATCAGGCGCACCACCAGGTCGATGTTGCCCAGGCGTTCCAGCCACATGAGCATCTGGGCCCCCAACTCCATGCCGACCACGGTGCCGATGATCATGATGAAGCCGAGCTTATAGTCCACGTTGCCGAACTTGCCGTGCCGCAGCGTGGAGATGAGGGACTTGCCCGCCATGTGGGCGATGTCCGTGCCCACGGCGAAGGCCATGGGAAAGCCCAGGATGTTCAGGCCGGGCGTGATCATCCACGCGCCGCCCATGCCGAAGAAGCCGCCGATGATGCCCATGCCGAGTCCGAGAATGATGAGGCCGGGCCAGAATATTTTCACGCCCGCGATGGGCATGAGCATGTACATCCAATCCATGGTGATCCTCCGCGTTACGTCGTTTCCGTCACGCTCTTTCCAGCCGTCGCGCGGCTAGTGTTCCGCCACGTCCCGCTTGCTCAGGTCGATGCCGATGTTCTTCATGACCAGGTCCGTGAGCAGGCCCAGGGTCATGCCCAGGACCGGGATCAGGATCACGGTCAAGATCGTGAACTGGAGGTGGCTTTCATTATACAGGTGGGACCACCAGGCCAGGATGCCGGTGAGGTCCCGGGTGTCCGAGACGATGACGACCGGCGACGCGCCGCCGCCGGCGGCCAGGGCCGTGCCGCACAGGGCCAGCAGGGCCGCGGGCAGGGCAACCAGGGTCTTCCACAATTTCCGCATACCGCTTCCTCCTTCCGTCGTACGTTCCGCCATGGGGTTCTTGCCGTTCATTCCCTCTTCCTCCAGCCGTCTCCGGCGCAGGCCGGCTCTGCGCGTTTGCCCACCGCATTCGCAGCCTGCGCGTTTCATATTAGCAAGGCTTGTGCCAAGCGGAACAAGCGTGCCAGCCCCCGGGCTTCGCGCGTAATAATTTGAAATAAAAGGTGAAATATCGCGCATGTCAGATCACTCCCCGCCCTTGCGCGAAATTTTAGCCCGTGCTAATTGTGCAGACAGGGGCCGGACCCTGGCCGTGCCCCTCCACCCCGGCCGATCGCGCAGGAGGCCCCATGTGTCCCTTCAATCCCCTGCCCTCAGGCAGCAGCCTCTCCTGGCTGCACATGCGCCCCGTGCGCACCTGGCACATCCAGCGCAAGCTCATGGCCGCGCTCATTCCTTCGATTATTCTGCTCACGATCCTTGCCGGTTATGTGGTCAACCTGATCTCGTCCCACTACATCAACACGGCCCTGGAGCGGACCGTGCGGATCCAGGTCCTGCACATGGCCCACAACATGGAGATGGTGCTCAACCGGGCCAAGGAGGATCTGCTGGTCCTCTCCCGCGGCCCCCTGGACGCCGCCGATCTGGAGCGTTTCCTCGTGACCAAGCGCGAATTCGGCGCGCGCCGCTACCGCGAGCTGGTCTTCCTGCCCGAGGGCGGCAACGAAATGCTCGGCTTCGCGGACAACGACGCCGAGATCGTCTCCCTGCCCCCGGAGGCCACGGAGCACGCCCGGCCCGCCCTGGCGGCCAGCGCGGAAAAGGCCCGGGGCCTGGAGCCCGGCGCCGTGTCCCTGTCCGAGTTCATGACCGTGACCTACCCGCGCATCGGCGGCCGGGAGATCTTCGCCCCCAACACCGTGGTCCTGCGCCTGGCCACCCCGGCCTTTGACCAGGACGGCCACCGCCGCGGCCTGCTCATCCTCTCCCTGGACGCCCGCCGCCTGCGCGACGTGCTCTCGCTCATCACCTCCCCGGCCTCGCCCCTGTACGCCTTTCCGCGCACCTCCGAACGCCGCCTGGCCTACTTCTTCGACGACCACGGCTGGATCCTCTTCCAGTCCGAGAACCTGGAGAGCGTGGACAAGCTGTTGTCCACGGACAACGCCCGCGTGGGCTTCGAGGGCGACCACGGCAAGTTCGGCCTGGACCAAGCCTTCCGGCCCTTCCCCGAGCACTCGATCTATTGGGACGCCGTGGCCACGACGCAGAAGGGCGAGCGCGGGCTGTTCAACGTGGACTCGCGCTACGAAGCCACCATGGACCTCACGGACCAGACCTTCATGGGCTTCGCCCCGGTGCGCTTCACAGAGCGGCCCGGCGGCCCGGCCCAGATCCTGGGCGGCGTGGTCTTCGCGGACCGCAGCCGCCTCATCCTGAACGCCGAGATCCGCCAGTTCAACGCCCTGTTCGCCGTGGTGGGCGTGGCCGTGCTCCTCATGGCCGGGGTCATCTACCTGCTCTGCCGCGGGATCATGCAGCCCGTGCGCGAGCTGGCCCAGGCCGTGGACGAATCCCTGGCCCGCCCCGAGCTGCGGGAGATCCACCTGCCGGACACGGACCGCGAGACCACGCACCTGCGCCTGGCCGTGAACCGGCTCATCATGTCCCTGCGCACCCAGCACAACGAGCTGCGGCTCAAGGACGAATTCCTGAAAAGCGTGCGCCAGCGGGAGAAGGTGGCCCTGGAGTTCGACGTGCGGACCGAGGACGAGCACGAAAAGTTCGTGGACATCCTAGGCCTGTCCCCGGCCATGAAGGCCCTCAAGAGCCAGATCGTCAAGGCCGCGGCCGTGGACGCCGACGTGCTCGTGGTGGGCGAGACCGGCACGGGCAAGGAACTCACGGCCAACGCCATCCACCACCAGAGCATGCGCCGCACGGGGCCGTTCGTGTCCATCAACTGCGGCTCCCTGGACGAGAACCTGCTCATGGACATCCTCTTCGGCCACGTGAAGGGGGCCTTCACCGAGGCCAAGACCGACCGCAAGGGCGCGTTCCTGGCCGCGGACGGCGGCACCCTGTTCCTGGACGAGATCGGCACGGCCTCGCCCAGGGTCCAACTTTCCCTGCTGCGAGCCCTGTCCTCGCGGGTCATCCAGCCCCTGGGCTGCGACATGGAGATCCCCTTCAACACCCGGATCGTCGCGGCCACCAACGCGGACCTGGAGAGCGCGGTGCGCGACGGCTCCTTCCGCGAAGACCTGCTCTACCGGCTCAAGGTCATCACCATCCACACCCCGGCCCTGCGCAACCGGCCCATCGACATCCCGCTTTTGGCCAACTACTTCCTCAACGAGGCCTCGGCGGCCATGAACAAGACGGGCCTGGGCTTCTCCCGCGGGGCGCTGGAAAAGCTCAAGGAATACGCCTGGCCCGGCAACGTGCGCGAACTCAAGAACTGCATCACCCGGGCCGTGGCCATGGCCGAGGACCACGTGCTCCAGGCCGAGGAGCTGGTCTTTGACATGCAGGCCGGCGACCTGCCCCTGGACCTGCGGCGGGAGCGCCCCGCGCCCGCGGCGGCCGGTTCCGCGCCGATCCGGCCCCAGACCGAGACCGGCGGCCTCAACGCCCGCCAGCGCGCGGCCCTGCCGCGCATCCGCGAAAAGGGCCGCATCAGCCGCGCGGACTATGAGGAAATGGCCGGGAACGTAGCCCCGCGCACGGCCCAGGCCGATCTCCAGGACCTGGTGGCCCGGGGCGTTCTGCGCAAGGAAGGCAAGGGTCCCGCAACGCGATACGTTCCCGCATGAGGCCCTGCGCCTGCGCGATAGTACGCGCGACCCTGCGCGATTTTCACGCAGCCGTCCGGGCCGGATCCCGCCGGAGCGGACGCCCACCGCACCCGTGACAAGCCCGGACAAAATCCGTATAGTTTCTTCTGGACAAGCGGCCCTTTCTGAACCGGTCCGCGCTCCGACCCGACCTATGCCCAAACACACCATCAAGCCCCTGCCGCCGCACAAGCTCCGCGCCCGCCTGGATCCCCAGCGAGTGCCCTGGCCCGACAGCCGGAAGATCCCCCTGCGCAACGGCCACGCCCTGTTCCAGCCACGGGCCATCCAGGCCCTGAACATGGCCCTGCGCATCCGCGGCCGCGAGTACAACGTCTATGTCTCCGGCGACGCCAACATGGGCCGCACCTATTTCGTCCAGCACTTCCTGGCCCCGGTGGCGGCCAAGGCCCCGGCCCCGCCGGACTGGGTTTATCTCTACAACTTCGAGGACCCGGACCGGCCCGTGGCCCTGTCCCTGCCCGCGGGCCGCGGCCGCGCCTTCAAGGCCGCCATGGCCAAGGCCATGAGCGAAGTCCGCAGCTCCATCCCGGCCCGCTTCGACCAGGAGTCCTTCCACCGCCAGCGCGAGGCCCTGGTCAAGCGCTTCAACGAGAAGCGCGAGGACCTCTTCACCGAGATGGAGAACGAGGCCGGACGCCAGAACTTCAGCCTGAACATGGACGAGACCGGGGCCCTGACCCTGACCCCGGTGGTCAACGGCAAGACCATCGGCGACGCCGAGTACGAGGCCCTGGAGCCCGGGGCCCGGAAGCGCCTCAAGTCCCGCGGCGACGAGCTGCTCCTGCGCATCAGCCGCTACCTGCGGCGCATGGGCCAGAACGAGCAGGACCTGCGGCGCGAGGAGAACGCCCTGCACCGGGCCATGGCCAAAAGCGCCCTGGAGGAGCACCTGGGCAACGTGCTCCAGGAGTTCGGCGCGGCCGAGCCCCGCCTGGCCCGGCACCTGGAGGCCGTGAAAAAGGACGTGCTGGAGAACGTGGACCTCTTCCTGCCCCGCGAGCCCCAGGCCCAGGTGGGCGGCCAGAGCCACACCCTGGCCCATGGCCAGCCCCACGGCCAGGGCCACGGCCAGGAATCCCTGTCCGCGGACGACGTGTTCTACCGCTACGAGGTGAACCTCTTCGTGGACAACGGCCAGCAACGGGGCGCGCCCGTGGTCATCGAGAGCAACCCCACGCCCTTCAACCTCCTGGGCAGCATCGAGCGCGAGGCCGAGATGGGCGCGCTCTACACCGACTTCACCCTGATCCGGGCCGGGGCCCTGCACCGCGCCAACAAGGGTTTCCTCATCCTCAACATGGAGGACCTCCTCTCCCACCCCTCGTCCTGGGAGGGGCTTCTGCGGGCGCTGCGCCTGGGAGCCTCGCGCATCGAGGACCCGGTGGACCCGGAACAGGTGCGCGCCCGGACCATCGAGCCCGAGCCCATCCCCCTGGACCTGACCGTGCTCCTGGTGGGCACGGAGGAGACCTACGAGCAGCTGCTCTACAACGACGACCGCTTCCAGAAGTTCTTCAAGCTCAAGGCCCATCTGCAGCCCACGGCCCCGCGCACGGCCGCCAACATCAAGAACTACCTCTGCACCCTGGGCCGTATCCTGCGCGAGGCCGAGCTGCCGCCCTTCACCCGCGAGGCCCTGGCCGGGCTCGTGGACCTGGCCAGCCGCCTGGCCGAGGACCAGACCAAGCTCTCCCTGGCCTTCCCCCTGGTGCGCGAGCGCATGATCGAGGCCGCGGCCGTGGCCCGCATGCAGGGCGCGGAGGAGGTCTCGGCCGGGCATCTGGCCGAGGCCGTGGCGGCCCGCGACTTCCGCTCCAATCTCTTTGAAGAAGAGTTCATGGCCGACTACGACCGGGAGATCATCAAGGTGGCCACCGGCGGCTCGGCCGTGGGCCGGGCCAACGGCCTCTCGGTGACGCTCTTCGGCGACTACGAGTTCGGCCTGCCGCACCAAATCTCCTGCACCGTGGGCGTGGGCCACGGCGGCATCCTGGACCTGGAGCGCGAGGCCCAGCTGGGCGGCCCCATCCACACCAAGGGCATGATGATCCTCAAGAGCTACCTCCTGGCGCTCTTCGCCGTGGACAAGCCCCTGGTGCTCACCGGCAGCCTCTGCTTCGAGCAGAGCTACGCGGGCATCGAGGGCGACTCGGCCTCGGGCGCGGAGCTGGCCGCCCTGCTCTCGGCCCTGGCCGGGGCGCCCATCGACCTGGCCTACGCCTTCACCGGCGCGGTGAGCCAGTCCGGCGCGATCATGGCCGTGGGCGGGGTGAACCGGAAGATCGAAGGATTCTTCGAGGTCTGCCGCCGCCGCGGGCTCACCGGCAAACAGGGCGTGATCCTGCCCGCGGACAACGTGCCCCACCTCATGCTCAAGGACGAGGTGGTGGAGGCCGTGGACCAGGGCCGCTTCCATATCTTCCCGGTGCGCCACATCGACGAGGCGCTCACCCTGCTCACCGGCCTGCCCGCGGGCAAACGCGGCAAGGCCGGACGCTTCCCCAAGGGCAGCCTCTACGAACGGGTGGACAGACGCCTGGCCGAACTCTGCAAGCTGGCCCGCAAGGCCGACCGGGGCAGGAGGTAGCCCGTGTCCAAGACCTGGATCAGGGCCAAGTTCCCGGAGTTCGTGCGCGACATGTTCCGCGGCTTCTGCCTGGCCAGCCGGGAGCTGTCCCTCCAGTTCCGGCGCTTCGACGAGGAAGGCCAGGTGAGCCACGAGACCCTGCGCAACCTGCTGGGCTCGGAGATGAACAAGGGCCTCTTGTGGCGGCTCAAGGACACGGCCCACCACGTGTTCCGCAACGAGCCCGACGGGCCCATCGAAGGCCGCTTCCTGGACTGGGGCATGGGCTACATCTTCCACGAGACCATCAAGCTCCTGGAAGACGCCTACCAGAAGACCAACTACGCCCCCTGGTTCCGGGAGATGCGCGACCGCGGGGACCTGCCCCAGGAGGCCAAGAACGTGGCCGGGGAGCTGTTCCAGGTCCTGCACCAGACCGAGGAGAGCATGCGCCGGGAGATCGGCCGCATCCGGTTCATCCTTTCCAAGTGCCGACAACTGCTCCCGGTGTATCTTGCAAGACACCGGGGGAACATGCTATTGGCCCGTCTCCTCGTGGCGCAGAACGATCTGGTGCGCGAGGTTTTTGGGGAAGAGTACCAGGGCCTCATTGCGGGCATCTATGGCAACCAGCCGGAATTGATGTATGTCCTGGCCAGCCAGAGCCTGCGGCAGGGGGGCTGGATGGAGGAGGCCCAGGCCGCTGTGGCCAAGGCGATCCTGTTGAATCCCTCCGAGAGTTTGGTATTGCAGGAGAAAAAAATTATTGATAATTGGAGGGCCCGGTACAATTCTTGACATTGCGATGGAGAGGTATAACCTGGGTTTTCAAATGAGGAGGCATGTTGGTATGAAGAAGCTCGTTTTGCTGGCCTTGATTGTCAGCCTGACGCTGGCCTGGGGCTGCGCCAAAAAGGTGAAGTCTCAGCCCGAGCCGGCGCCGGCAAAGGCGGAAAAGGTGCTCACGCCTGCGGAGCTTTACGACCAGGAGTACCGCAAGCTGCCCACTTCCCACACCGTGGTGAAGGGCGAGTGCCTGTGGTGGATTGCTGAGTACAAGCAGATCTACAACGATCCTTTCATGTGGCCCCTGATCTACAAGGCCAACCGCGCCCAGATCAAGAAGAGCCCGAACCTGATCTACCCCGGCCAGAACTTCGCCATCCCGCGTGACTTCACGCTGGACGAAGCCAAGGACGCCCGTCACATGGCCGGCAAGTCCAAGAAGAAGTCCGACCCCGCCGCCACCGCGGTGCTGCCGGCTTCTGTCCGTACCCAGCTGGGCTACGGCTTCTAGTCCGTACATCGGCTCGAAAACAAAAGGCGCCCTGCCGCAAGGCAAGGCGCCTTTTTGTTTGCCCAAGCCACGCGGTTCAGGGGGCCGCGTTGACTCCCCCTCGCGCTCTGTTATGCTGGAATAAATACGTTTTCCGGAGCGCCCATGAACCGTCCGGCCTGGCTCTCGTCCGCCACGCTCAAGCTCGTCCTGCTCATCGCCCTGGTGCTGGCCGCGGGCTCCTTCGGCTTTGCCTGGTTCGAGCGTGAAGGCCGCGGCGAGGACTTCTTCACCGCCCTCTGGTGGGCCGTGGTGACGCTCACCACCGTGGGCTACGGCGACGTGGTTCCGGTCACCGCGGGCGGCCGGATCATGGGCTTTCTCGTCATGGTCAGCGGCATCGGCCTGGTTTCCACCCTCACCGGCAACCTGGCCTCGCTCCTGGTGGAGCGCAAGGCCCAGAAACGCAAAGGACTGCTCGCCGTGAAGAAGGTCGGACACATCGTGGTCATGGGCTGGAACGGATTCGCCCTGGACCTGGTCAAGGGCATGGACGAGGCCGGCCTGCTCAAGGACCGCGCCCTGGTCCTGGTCAACGGCCTGCCGCCCGAGGCCCGCGACCAGCTGGCCTATCAGCTGGCCCTGGGCGATCGCCTGGAGTTCGTCTGGGGCAGCATCGCCCAGGAAAACGTGGTGCACCGCGCCAAGCCCCAGAGCGCCAAGGTCATCTACATTCTGTCCCAGGAGGGCCTGGAGCCCAGGGAGGCCGACCAGCAGACCCTCTACGCCGCCCTGGCCGTGCGCGAACAGACCAAGGACGTGCCCCTGTACTGCGAGGTGGTCCTGCCCGAGAACCGCAAGCACCTCCTGCGCGCGGGGCCACCGAGGCCCTCATCCGCGGCGAGATCGCCAGCCGGGTCCTGGGGCTCATGGGCTCCAACCAGTCGGTCTGGGCCTTCCTCCAGGGCCTGCTCGGCCTGCGCGGCAAGAACTTCCTGGAGTTCCGGCCCCTGTCCGCCGAGGACAAGGCCCGCACCTGGGGCGGGCTCCTGGACTCCATGCGCGGGGCCGACGGCTCCCTGCCCCTGGCCCTCTGCCAGGTCTCCCGCGCCCTGGCCCTGGACGACATCCTGGACGAGGGCCAGGCCCTGGACAGCTTCATCCTGGAACTCTTCCAGAACTCCGGCCGGGACACCCGCCTGGGCCAGCAGGGGCCGCGGGTGTTCATCAACCCGCCGGACGCCGAACCCCTGGCCGCCTACGACGCGGTCCTCTACCTCAAGCCCGGAGCTGCCCAATGAGCCAGACCCTGGACTGGAGCCGCATCTCCCTGTTCGAGGGCTTTTCCCAGCCTTGGCTGGAGGCCGTCCAGGGCATCTTCGACCAGGTGCGGTTGCCCGCCGGGGCCGTGCTCATCGAGGAGGGCCAGGCCGGGGACGAGATGTACGTGCTGGTGAGCGGCCGGGTGCGGGTGACCAAGTCCATGCTCCTCAAGGACATGGTCCTGCCCCTGGCCGTGGTGGACAACCCCCGCAAGGTTCTGGCCACCCTGGACGGCAGCCGCTACCCCGTGTTCGGCGAGATCGCCCTCATCGACCAGGACACCCGCTCGGCCACGGTCACGGTGCTGGAGGACGCCGAATTCCTGCGCACGGACCGGGAGCGCTTCTTCGCCCTGGCCGGGCGCGAGCCCGCCCTGGCCTGCCGCCTCCTGTTCCTCCTGTCCCGGCGCCTGGCGGCCACCATCCGCAAGGGCAATTCCGAGCTGGTCAAGCTCTCCACGGCCCTGGCCCTGGCCCTTTCCCGGGGAAACTGAGGCGGACCGCCCCGGAAAAGCGTTGCCCGGCGCTTTTCCGGGTTGTACAGTCCGCCCATGTGCGGCATCGCCGGGGTTCTGGACCCCAAGCGCTCCCTGCCGGCCGAGGCCCTGCGCGGCCTGGTCCGGCGCATGAGCCTGGCCCTTGCCCATCGCGGCCCGGACCACGAGGGCCTCTACGTGGACGCGGGCGCGGGCCTGGCCCTGGGCCATCGCCGCCTGGCGATCCTGGACCTGTCCCAGGCCGGGGCCCAGCCCATGAGCACCGGCGACGGCCGCCTCACCCTGGTTTTCAACGGCGAAATCTACAATTTCCAGGAACTGCGCCGCCTTTTGGAGACAAGCCCGGGATTCCCGGGCTGGCGCGGCTCGTCCGACACCGAGGTGCTGCTGGAGGCCGTGGCGGCCTGGGGCCTGGACACGGCCCTGGACCGCTGCCGGGGCATGTTCGCCCTGGCCCTCTGGGACGCCCGCGAACGCGCCCTGACCCTGGCCCGCGACCGCCTGGGCGAAAAGCCCCTGTACTACGGCAGGCTCGGCGGACTCATCGCCTTCGCCTCGGAGCTGAAGGCCCTGCGCGCCCTGCCCGGCATCAGCCCGGACCTGGACCGCGAGGCCCTGGCCCTGTACCTGCGGCTGTCCTGCGTGCCCGCCCCGCGCTCCATCTACCGCGACGTGAACAAGCTGCCGCCCGGCTGCATCCTGCGCCTGTCCGCGGAAGACGCCGAGCTGCCCGAGCCCGCGGCCTACTGGTCCCTGGCCGCCACGGTGGAGGCCGCCCTGGCCGACCCCTTCGCCGGCAGCGAGGAGGAGGCCGCCGACGAGCTGGAGGCCCTGCTCCTGGACGCGGTGCGCGGCCAGATGGTGGCCGACGTGCCCCTGGCCGCCCTCCTTTCCGGGGGCATCGACTCCTCCCTGGTCACGGCCCTGATGCAGGCCCAGAGCGCCCGGCCCGTGAAAACCTTCACCGTGACCTTCGCCGAGGCGGCCTACGACGAGGGTCGCGAGGCCGCCCGGGTGGCGCGGGCCCTGGGCACGGACCACCACGCCCTGTTCCTGGCCCCGGGCCAGGCCTTGGAAGCCGTGGCCGACCTGCCGGAAATCTTCGACGAGCCCCTGGGCGACGCCGCCATGCTGCCCGCGACCCTGGTGGCCCGGCTGGTGCGCCGCCAGGTCACGGTCTGCCTCACGGGCGACGGCGGGGATGAATTCTTCGCCGGATACAACCGCCATGTCTGGGGGCCGCTCTTCTGGCGCGGCCTGGGCCGCACCCCGGGCCCCCTGCGCCGCATCCTGGCCGCCGGGATCCGGGCCGTGCCGCCCCGGGCCTGGGACCTGCTCATCGGCCGCCTGCCGCACGCCCCGCGCAACCCCGGGCTCAAGCTGCACAAGCTGGCCCGCGCCCTGCCCGCCGCGAACCCCGGGGACCTCTACCGCAGGCTGGTGGAGATCTGGCCCCGGCCCCAGGCCCTGCTTCTGGACGGCCAGGCCCCGGCCACCCTGCTGGATGAAAGCGCCCGCTGGCCCCGCGGCCAGAGCCTGGCCGGGGCCATGCAGTTCCTGGACGCGGCCTGCTACCTGCCCGACGACGTGCTGGTCAAGGTGGACCGGGCGGCCATGGCCGCAGGCCTGGAGCCGCGCGCGCCCTTCCTGGACCACCGGGTGGCGGCCCTGGCTTGGCGGCTGCCCCTGTCCATGAAGGTGGCCGGGGGCCAGGGCAAGCGCATCCTGCGCCGCATCCTGGGCCGCCGCCTGCCTGTGGAGCTTTTCGACCGGCCCAAGACCGGATTCGGCCTGCCTCTGGACGCCTGGCTGCGCGGGCCGCTGCGGAACTGGGCCCGCGCCCTGTTGGACCCGGCCCGGCTGCGCCGCCAGGGCCTGCTCCAGCCCGAACCTGTGCAGGCCGCGCTCAAGGCCCACCTTGCGGGCCGCCGCGACCAGCAGCAGCGGCTGTGGAACGTGCTCATGCTCCAGGCCTGGCTGGAGCGCTGGATGTGAGGCCATGAGGATCGCCCTGGCGGCCGGATACGCACCCTCCCTGGCGCGGGTGCGCGGTCCGCTGGTGCGGGCTCTGCTGGCCGCCGGACACGCGGTCACGGCCCTGGCCCCGGAGGACGACGGCGCCCGGCGGGAGCTGGCCCGGCTGGGCGCGGACTTCCTGCCCATCCCCCTGCAGCGCGCCGGGCTCAACCCCCTGGCCGACCTGCGTTGCCTGGGCTTCCTGCGCCGGACCCTGCGCGGCCTGGCCCCGGATCTCCTGCTCTCCGCCTCGCCCAAGGCCGTGATCTGGGGTTCCCTGGCCGCGGAACAGGCCGGGGTGCCCCGCGTCTTCGCCCTGGTCACGGGCCTGGGCCGGGCCTTTTTCCTGGACGGCGAACGCCCCGGCCCGGGCCGCCGCTTCCTGAACCTCGTGGCCCGCAGGCTTTACGGCCGCGCCCTGGCCGCATGCAGCGGCGTGCTCTTCCAGAACCCTGACGACCTCGCCCTGTTCCGGCGGCTGGGCCTGCTGCGGCCGGGCCAGGCCGCGCTGGTCACGGCCGGTTCGGGCGTGGACCTGGAGCGCTTCACCCCGGCCGAGCCCGTGCTGCCCGACCCGGTGGAGGGCGGCCCCGTGTTCCTGACCCTGGCCCGGCGACTGCGGGACAAAGGCCTGCCCGAGTTCGCCCAGGCCGCGCGGATGCTCAAGGCCCGCTTTCCAGAGGCCGAGTTCCGGGCCGCAGGCCCGGCCGAGACCGGACCGGGGGCCCTGCGGCCGGGACAGATCGCGGCCTGGACCCGGGACGGGGCGGTGCGCCTGGACCCGCCCCTGGACGACGTGCGGCCCGCCATCCGCCGGGCCTCGGTCTGCGTCCTGGCCTCGGCCTACCGCGAGGGCCTGCCCAACTTCCTCCTGGAGTCCCTGGCCATGGCCCGGCCCGTGATCGCCACGGACGCCCCCGGCTGCCGCGAGGCCGTGCTGCCGGGCCGCAACGGCTTCCTGACGCCGCCCCGGGACCCGGCCGCCCTGGCCCGGGCCATGGAGCGCTTCCTCCTGGACCCCGGGCTCATTCCGGACATGGGCGCGGCCAGCCGGAGCCTGGCCGAGGCGCGTTTCGACGTGCGGACCGTGAACGCGCAAATCCTGGCCTTCCTGGGGCTGGCATGAAGCGGCTCGCGGATCTGGTCCTGGGCTCGGCCCTGCTCCTGCTCACGGCCCCGCTCCTGGGCCTGGCCGCCCTGGCCGTGCGCCTGGACCTGGGGCCGGGCGTGCTCTTCCGCCAGACCCGCAGCGGCCTGCGCGGCCGCCCCTTCACGCTCTACAAGCTGCGCACCATGCGCACGGGCCCCGGCCCGGACGCCGAACGCCTGACCCGGCTGGGCCGCCTGCTGCGGGCCTGCTCCGTGGACGAGCTGCCCGAGCTCTGGAACGTGCTGCGCGGGGACATGAGCCTGGTGGGGCCGCGGCCGCTGCTGCCCCAGTACCTGGAGCGCTACACCCCGCGTCAGGCCCGGCGGCTGGAGGTGCGGCCCGGGATCACGGGCTGGGCCCAGGTGCACGGCCGCAACGCCCTGACCTGGGAGGAGCGCTTCGAGCTGGACGTCTGGTACGTGGAGCACCGCTCCCCGGCCCTGGACGCGCGCATCCTCTGGCGCACCCTGGGCTGCGTGCTCTCGGGCCGGGGCGTGAGCGCGCCGGGATCGGCCACCATGCTGGAGTTTCTGGGAAGTCCTAGGGAAGATTCGCGGGCGGGTTGAGCGGGATCCAGCGCACGGTCTCGTCCGGGTCCAGGGTCTCGCGCACCGGCAAGTGCCCCTGGAGCGGATTGCCGCTGTTGGGCCGCTCGGCCCGTACCCACCAGAGATAGAAGCCCTGGCCGGGCACGAAGCGGCAGAGCAGGCGGGCGTGCTCCAGCTGGAACACGCGGTCGGCCACGGCGTAGCAGCGGCCCTTGCGGCAGAAGCGGCCGTCCTCGTCCAGGTCCCCGGCGGTCCAGTCCTGGGCCTCCACGCAGCCGGCGGGCTCGCCGGGCCTCCGGCCCTTGGCCGCGAAGCAGCGCAGGCTGCCGTCGGGCTCGCGCACGCGCAACAGGTCCTGCCGCGCGGAGTACTCCACGGCCACGGGCGCGCCGCCGGGCAGGAGCTTCTGCAACGGGGCGTTGTACCAGGTGCGGTAGGTGAGCAGCCCGTCCTTCAGGCTGAAACCGGTCTCCCGGCGGGACAGGCCCGCAGGCTTGCCCGCGGCCAGGTCCAGGGTCTCCACCCGGCCGTCCGTTCCGCTGAACTCCACCTGGCCGTCCGTGAAGCGGGCCGCCTGGAACGGGCCGTCCTTGGCGCGGAACTCCTTGAGCAGCCGCCCCTCGTCCGGGGTGCGCACGCTCACCGAGCCGTCGGCGCAGGCCGCCGCCAGCAGGCCGTCGCCCTGGCTGAAACCCAGGGCCAGGCAGGGCGCGGGCAGGCGGCCCAGCTCGCGCAATTCCTTGTCCGGAGGCCCGGCCCAGAGCGCGCCGGTCTCGTCGGCCGCGGCCAGCCAGGCCCCGGAGGGCGACACGGCCAGGGCCGCGACCCGGCCCTTGAGCTTGCGCGGGGACTTGAGCGAGCAGGTCCGCACGTCGGCCGTCACCAGGCTCTCGCGGTCCGCGGCGGCCGCGGCCAGCCAGGGCGAGCCCGGCAGCCAGGAGACCAGGGGCGCGGCCCCGCCCGGCAGGACCAGCCCGGCGCAGACGTCCTCGCCGAAGAGCCGCAGCGTGCCGTCGGACAGGGCCACGGCCAGGCTCTGGTCCGTGGCCTGGAAGGCCGTGGCCTGGTCGAAGAGGATCAGGGTGGCGGGCTCGCGCACAAGCTGAAAGGCGTACTGGCCCAGGGCGCTCTCGGGCGGCGGGGTGTAGAGCAGGTCCAGGTCGAAGGCCTTGGCCTGGCGCGAGCGGAAAAGCAGGGACGGCAGGCTCTCGGCCGGTCCTTCCAGGGCGGAGGGCTCCGCCGGCGCGGCCGGAAGGCCCGGGGTCCGTGCGGAACAGGCGGCCAGCAGGAGCGCGCAGGCAAGGAGGGGCCAGGACCATCGGAGCATGGCGCGAGTCTATGTGAAAGCCCGCCCCTGGGCAAGGCTCGGTCCGTGTTTGGCGTCCAACTCCCTGGTCTTGCTGGAACTCGCGGCGGACCTTGAAGTCGGCTCTCACCCATTGCCTGCGCCGGGGTTTTTCTGGTAAGGGGACCCCGGGGGCATTGCCCAGAACCGGGCCTTCGGTCCTTTCAGGCAGGTATTGATCCGGGGTCCTCCCCGGGTTCGTGTGCGATCAATCTCTAAAATCCGTCGAGGAGTCCGCCATGGGTTACAAAGTCACTGTTGACGAGGAAAAGTGCATCGGCTGCGGCAGCTGCGTGGACATCTGCCCCTCCGAGGTCTATGAACTCCAGAACGAGAAGGCCACCGTGGTCAACGTCGAGGAGTGCGTGGGCTGCGAGTCTTGCGTGGAGTCCTGCGAGCAGGGCGCCATCACCGTCGAGGAAGACTAGAACTTCCACTGCCGCGCGGGCAGTCCCTCCCGCGCCCCGGACCCCCGGCCCGCCCGCCGGGGGTCTTTTTTTGCCTCCAGTGCGCGGGCCGCGCCGCCGGGCTTGCGGGATCGCGGGTTTTCCGCTAGCCTTGAGAAAATCTAGAAAGAGTAAAGAATTCAAGGGAAACAAGGTATTGCCATGAAAGTCCGCGTCCTTGTCCCAGGCTTGGCCCTGGGCCTGCTGCTCGTTGCCGGATGCGCCACGCGCCAGCTCTCCGACGAGCCCGCCGCGCCGCAACAGCCCGCGGCCGCGTCCTCAGCCGCCCCGGCCAAGGCCGCGCCGGCGCCCTCCTCTTCCGCCCCCCTGGCCGCGGCCAAGTCCCGGGAGAGCGATCTCTCGGACCACGACCTGGCCCAGCTCCGGCAGAACCTGGGCAAGGACGCCTTCGACCAGACCGGCACGGCCTCCTGGGGCGACATGCCCGGCCTCACCGCGGCCCACTCCAGCCTGCCCGTGGGCGCCAAGGTGGAGATCACCAACCTGGACAACAGCCGCCGCACCGTGGTCATGATCACGGACCGCAGCCCGTCCGGCGGCCGGACCGTCGAAGTCTCACGCTCGGCCGCGGCCGAACTCGGCATGCTGGACTCCGGCACGGCCACCGTGGGCCTGCGCGTCCTGGACCGGCCCAAGGGCAAGAGCGCCAAAAAGGCCCCGGCCAAGAAGGCGGCCGCGGCGCCCAGGCCCGCGGCCAGGCCCCAGGCCCTGGAAGACGACGACGCGGTGACCGCCGCGGACATGGTCACGGCCGACGAGGCCGCGGCTCCGGCCAAGAAGAAGGCCCCGGCCAAGGAACAGCCCGCGGCCAAGGCCAAGACCGCAGCCAAGCAGGCCGCCCCGGCCAAGCCCGCGGCGCAGGCCAAGGCCGCAGGCGGCAAGTACTTCGTGCAGGTGGGTTCCTTCTCCAGCCCGGAGAACGCCGAGAAGCTGGTGAAGCGGCTCAAGGCCCAGGGCTACGGCGGGTCGCGCCAGAAGCGCGCCGAAAGCGGCGGCAAGGTCCTCTACCGGGTCCAGGCCGGGAGCTTCCCGGACAAGGCCGCGGCCGAGGCGGCGCTCAAGGCCCTCAAGGGGGAGTTCCCCTCGGGCTACATCCTGGCCGACTAGGGATTGAGCTCGGCCCGGAACTTGCGGGACAGACGGAAGACCACGACCTTGCGCGGCGGCAGGGTGATGGTCTGGCTGGTCTGCGGGTTGCGGCCCTTGCGGGCCTTCTTGGGGTAGGCCTCGAACTTGCCGAAGCCGCTGACGAGCAGGGCGTGGTCCTTCTTGATGGACTGTTTCATGAGGTCCAGGACCATCTCCACCAGTTCCTTGATCTCGGCCCGGTTCTTGTCCGTCTTCTCGTAGATGTAGTCCACGATGCCGGCCTTGGTCAGGGTCTGCCCGCTCATGACGCCTCCTTCTGGGCCGAAGGCCCGTCTTCTCTAGATCAACGTATCCCGGATGGCCTGGGCCAGTCCGGCCATCTCTTCCGGCCCGGCGTAGGACGACTGGGGCCAAAGGGAGAGCCCGTCGCCGCCGTGGCGGGGAATCAGGTGGAAATGGGCGTGGGGCACCAGCTGTCCCGCGGCCGCGTGGTTGTTCATGCCCACGTTCAGGCCCTGGGCCCCGGTGGCGGCCAGCACGGCCCGGCCCACCGCCTGCATGGCCGCCAGCAGATCCTGGCCCAGGGCGGCGGGCAGGTCCCAGAGGGTGGGATAGTGGGCCTTGGGCACCACCAGGGCGTGGCCCTTGCGCACCGGCGCGATGTCCAGGAAGGCGAGCACCGTTTCGGTCTCGTAGAGCCTGGCGCAGGGAATCTTCCCGGCCACGATCAGGCAGAACACGCAATCCCCGGACATTCTCAAGCGCTCCCGGCACGTTGGAAAAAACGGTCCCGGCCGCTGGAACAAGCGGCCAAGCTCCACATGTACAGCAACTTTTAGCGCAACAGCATTGGATTATCAAGAAATATCATGCCGGCGTCCGCAAAGATCCAAAGGACCGTGTGGCGGCGCGGCCTTGCGGGCAGGGGTCAGCGGCTTTGCCCCGCCGCTTCCAGAAGCGCGGCGCAGACCCGCTCCACGTCGGCCCGGGTCATGGCCGAGCCCGAGGGCAGGCACAGGCCCCGGCGGAAGAGGTCCGCGCTCACGGCCCCGCCGAAGGTCCGGGCCTGCGCGAACACGGGCTGGAGGTGCAGGGGCTTCCACACGGGCCGGGTCTCGATGTCCTGCCTCTCCAAGGCCAGGCGCAGGTCCCCGGGGCCCGCGCCGAAGGCTTCCCGCTCCACCAGGAGCACGCTGAGCCAGCGGTTGGAGCGGCCCCAGGGGGCCTCGGGCTGGAACGCAAGCCCGGGCACCCCCTCCAGGATCTCGCGATAGGTCTCGAACACGGCGCGGCGCTGCGCCACCCGCTCTTTCAGCACGCCGAGCTGGGCCAGGCCCACGGCCGCCAGCACGTTGCTCAGCCGGCAGCTGTAGCCCAGGGTGGAGTGCTCGTAGTGCGGGGCCGGGTCCCGGGCCTGCTGCGACAGCCGCCGGGCCTCGCGGACCAGGGCCTCGTCGTCCGAGGCCAGCATGCCGCCACCGCCCGTGGTGATGATCTTGTTGCCGTTGAAGGAATAGACCGCGGCCCTGGCCCCGGCCCCGGCGTGGCGGCCCTTGTAGGTGGAGCCCACGGCCTCGGCCGCGTCCGCAACCAGGGGAACGCCGTGGACCGCGCAGACCGCCAGGAGCCGGTCGTAGTCCGCGCACTGGCCGTAGAGGTCCGTGGAGATCACGGCCCGCACCCGGCGGCCCTGGCGGGTCAGTTCGGCCAGGGCCTCGGCCAGGAGGTCCGGGTCCATGTTCCAGGTGGCCGGGTCGCAGTCCACGAACACGGGCTCGGCCCCCAGCTGCACGGCCGGGCTCACGCTGGCCACGAAGGTCAGGCTGGAGGCCAGGACCACGTCGCCCGGGCCCAGGCCCAGGAGCCGCAAGGCCAGGCGCATGGCCGCGGTGCCGCTGGACATGGCCGCGCAATGGGCCAGGCCGCAGACCCGGGCGAAGGCCCGCTCAAAGGCCTCCACCTTGGGGCCCAGCGGAGCCACCCAGTTGGAGGCCAGGGCCTCCTGCACCTGGTCCAGCTCGGCCCCGCCCAGGTGCGGCGGGGAAAGGTAGAGCCGGGGCATGGCCTAGCCGTCCGCTGCCTGGC
>JAWRKD010000029.1:0-24916 GCA_040307135.1 Desulfovibrionaceae bacterium | reverse complement strand
CTATCTCATCGGCGCCGGTCCGGGCGATCTCGGCCTGTTCACGCTCAAGGGCAAGCAGATCATGGAGACCGCCGACGTGGTCATCTACGACTACCTGGCCCACCCGGACCTCCTGAAGTTCTGCCGCGAGGACGCGGAAGTGCTCTACGTGGGCAAGAAGGGCGGGGACCACACCCTGCCCCAGGACCAGATCAACGCCCTGATCATCGCCAAGGCCCGCGAGGGCAAGAGCGTGGCCCGGCTCAAGGGCGGCGACCCCTACGTCTTCGGGCGCGGCGGCGAGGAGGCCGAGGAGCTGGTGGAGGCGGGCGTCGAGTTCGAGGTGGTCCCGGGCGTCACGTCCGGGGTGGCGGCCGCGGCCTACGCCGGAATCCCGGTGACCCACCGCGACCACACCACGAGCGTCTGCTTCATCACCGGCCACGAGGACCCCACCAAGGAGGAGTCCGGCCACAACTGGGAAGTCTACGGCCGCAGCAGCTCCACCCTGGTCTTCTACATGGGCGTGAAGAACCTGCCCATGATCGCGGGCAACCTGATGAACAACGGCCGCGCGCCGGAGACGCCGGTGGCGTTGGTCCGCTGGGGCACGCGTTGCGACCAGCAGTCCTTCGTCTCCACGCTTGAATACGTGGCCGCAGAGGCCGAGCGCCGGAAGTTCAAGGCCCCGAGCATCATCATCGTGGGCGGGGTCTGCGGCCTGCACGACAAGCTGGCCTGGTTCGAGAAGAAACCGCTGCTGGGCAAGGGCGTGGTGGTCACGCGTTCGCGCGAGCAGGCCAGCGACCTCTCGGCCCTGCTGCGCGAGGACGGGGCCTGCGTCCTGGAGTTCCCGACCATCGCCGTGACCCCGGCGGCGGACGACGAGGCCGTGGAGAAGGCCGTGGTGGCCCTGCCGTCCTACGACTGGGCCGTGTTCACCTCGGTGAACGGAGTGAAGTACTTCTGGGAGCGGCTGGACGAGCTGGGCCTGGACGCCCGGGTCTTCGCGGGCCTGGAGGTGGCGGCCATCGGCCCGGCCACGGCCGCGGCCCTGGCCGAAAAGGGCATCAAGGCCGACTTCGTGCCCGGGAAGTTCGTGGCCGAGAGCGTGGTGGCCGGGCTCCTGGACAGGGGCGTGGCGGGCAAGCGCGTGCTCATCCCCCGCGCCCGCGAGGCCCGCGAGGTCCTGCCCGAGGACCTGCGCAAGGCGGGCTGCCGGGTGGACGTGCTGCCGGTGTACGAAACCCGGCCCACCCAGAAGGACGCGGCCGAGCTGCGCGCGGCCCTGGACGCGGGCCGGGTGCACTACGTGACCTTCGCCAGCTCCTCCACGGTGGACAACTTCTTCGCCCTCATGCCCGCGGACGAGATGCGGCGGCACACGTCCGTGCGCTTCGCCTGCATCGGCCCGGTCACGGCCAAGACGCTGGAGAAGTACGGCTTCAGCGCTTCGGTCCAGCCCGCGGACTACACCATTCCGGCCCTGGTGGCCGCCCTGGCGGAGGACGCCGCCGGATAGGGGGACCCATGCCCGAGATCACCGACGCCCGGCAGATCCAGGACCTGGCCAAGGCCTTTCAGCAGAGCCGCGTCCTGCTCACGGCCGTGGAGCTTGGCCTGTTCACGGTCCTGGGCCTGGAGGGGATGGAGTCCGAGGAGGCCGCCGAGCGCGTGGGCGCGGACCCCCGGGCCCTGGATCGGCTGCTCAACGTGCTCACGGGCCTGGGTCTTGTGCGCAAGGACGGCGGCCTGTTCCGCAACACCGAGGCGGCCCAGCGCTACCTCAACGCCGAGAGCCCCGAGTTCCTCTCGGGACTGTCCCACACGAACAACGTCTTCGCCAGCTGGGCCACGCTCACCGAGGCCGTGCGCCGGGGCACCCGGGTGCGCGACCGGGGCGAGCGCGACCCCGCCGTGACCAGCGCCTTCATCGAGGCCATGCACCGCCGGGCCCGGGGCGGAGCGGACCTGCTGGCCCGGGCTCTGGACCTCTCGGGCGCGCGGCGCATGCTCGACGTGGGCGGCGGCTCCGGAGTCTATAGCATGGCCTTTTGCCGGGCCAACCCCGGGCTCACGGCCGTGGTGCTGGACCTGCCCCAGGTCACGCCCCTGACACGGGCCTACGTGGCCGGGGAGGGGTTCTCGGACCGCGTGGGCACCATGGACGGCGACTTCCACCACACGGACTTCGGCCAGGGCTTCGACTTCATCCTGTTCTCGGCCGTGGCCCACATCAATTCCCCGGAGGAGAACCGCGCCCTGGTGCGCCGGGCCGCCGCGGCCCTCAACCCCGGCGGCCGGGTGGCGGTGCAGGACTTCCTCATGGACGAGGACCGGGTGCACCCCCTGCACGGCGCGTTTTTCGCCCTGAACATGCTGGTGAACACCGAGCGCGGCGACACCTACACCGAAGCCGAAGTGCGCGGCTGGATGGAGGCCGCCGGGCTCGCCGGCATCGAGCGGCTGGACCCCGGAGAAGGGGCCTCGGTGGTGGTGGGGACGAAAGGCCGTTGAACATTCCGCGACGGCTGCGTTTTTTCGCGCCGTGCCGTCGCGTTTTCTGAACGGCCTGCGGAAGATGGGCTGTCAACAGCCCGCTAGGGCGTGGCCTTCCTGGCGGGCTTGGCCGCCGGTTCCGGCTCCAGCTCCTTGCGGTGGGCGTCCAGGTATTCCTGGTTCTTGCGGTAGGTCTCCAGGGAGAGCCGGTAGGCGATCTAGTAGTTGTTGATGTTGCGCACGTAGGTCACGGTCTCGGTGCCGATGGTGCGCAGGGCCAGGCGCTCCACGCTGCCGAACCAGATGTTCGGGTCCAGCCCTTCCTGGGCGGCCCGCTCCCGCAGCTTCTGAATCCGGTTGGGCCCGGCGTTGTAGGCCGCCAGGGAGAACAGGAAGCGGTTCTCCCGGGTCATGCCCGGCTCGTCGAAACGGTCCCGCACCTGGCTCATGTACTTGATCCCGGCGTGGATGTTGTTGTTCACCGTGAGCACTTCCTTGAACCCCATGTCCTTGCCCGTGGAGGGCAGCACCTGCATGATGCCCACCGCGCCCATGGGGCTGCGTGCCGAGTTGTCCAGCCCCGACTCCTGGAAGCCCTGGGCCAGGGCCTGGAGCCAGTCGAACTGGTAGTTGGCGGCGTAGGTCTTGAAGTGCTCCAGCACGGGACCCTTGACCTTGTCGCGGAAGGGGTTGGAGAGCTTGCGCGCGTCCTTGTAGTAGGAGGCGAAGCGCCGCTCGTAGGCCGCGGAGTCCTTCTTCAGGGTGGCGATGGCCGCGTTCAGGTTTTCCAGGAGCTGGGGATTGTCCTTGCGCACGGCCCAGGCGATGGTGTTGCCCGCAGACAGCGGGAAGTTCTCGTGGATCATGAGGTTGCGGAAGACCTGGACCCAGAGCCGGGCCACGAAGTCGTCGCAGATGACGTTGTCGATGATCCCGGCCGAGAGCACCTCCAGGAGGTGCTCGGCCCCCTGGGTGGGCGCGGCCTCCACCACGTTCACGGGCGGCAGGTTCTGGCGGGCGAAGATCGTGTTCAGGGTCTGGAGGTGGGCGGCCTGGCTGGAGCCTTTGACCACGTGGATCTGGCGGCCCGCGAAATCTTCCATGCGGGCCAGGCCGCGGTCCTCCTTGCGGGTGACCAGGACCTCGCGCACGTCGGTGATGAGCGGCTCGGTGAAGGCCACCTTGGCCAGCCGCTCGGGCGTGACGGTCATGGTGTGGGCGATGAAGTCGCCCTTGCCGTCCGCCAGGTCCTGGATGATCTCGTCGAAGAGCACGGGCACGAAGGTCAGGGTCATGGGCAGTTCGCGCTTGGCCCGCTTATGGTTCAGGCTCTTCTCGTAGGCCTTGCAGAGATCGAACATGTAGCCCTGGGTGCGGCCGTGGGTGTCGATGAAGAAATTGGTGGGGCCGGTGACCACCAGGGCCCGGATGCGTTGACGTTCGCGGATGCCCGGCAGGTCGGCCGTGGAGGTGGAGAGGACCTGGAGCAGCTGGGGCGGGGCGATGGGGTCCCATTTGTCGTGCAGCACGCCGGTCTGGGCCAGGGCCGGGCAGGCCAGGGCCAGGGAGAGGAGGGCCGCCAGAAACGGCAGGAGGGACGTGCGCCAGAAGCCCATGGCAGGGCTGTACATCAAAACTGTATTGCCTGCCAAGTAATGTCCGCGGCCGGATGCGTGATCGTCACCCGGCCCCGGCCTTGACGGCCCCGGGCTTTCAGTGGCAGACCTTTTGGGCGCAAGCGCGCAAGGAGTGCCCATGTCCCTGCCCCTGGCCGTGCTCGTTTCCGGCGGCGGTTCCAACCTCCAGTCGCTCATCGACCGCATCGAGGCGGGCGTGCTGGACGCCGAGATCCGGCTGGTGGTCTCCAACAACCCCGAGGCCTACGGCCTGACCCGCGCGCGCAGGCACGGCATCCCCACCAAGGTGGTGGTGCACTCCGAGTACCCCACGCGCGGCAGCTTCGACCGCGAGGTCCTGCGGGCCATCGCCGCGGCCAAGGCCGAGGCCGTGATCCTGGCCGGGTTCATGCGCATCCTCACCGCGGGCTTCGTGAACTCCTTTCCCCAGCGCATCCTGAACATCCACCCGGCCCTCCTGCCGAGCTTCCCGGGGGCCCACGGCCAGCGCGACGCCGCGGACTACGGCGTGCGCATCTCGGGCTGCACCGTGCACTTCGTGGACGAGATCATGGACCACGGCCCCATAGTGATCCAGGCCGCGGTGCCCGCCGAGCCCGGCGAGGGCGCCGACTCCCTGGGCGAGCGCATCCTCAGGATGGAGCACCGCATCTATCCCCAGGCCGTGCAGTGGCTGGCCCAGGGACGGCTCAGCGTGGAGGACCGCTTCGTGCGGCTCACGGGCTCGGAGCCGCCCGCGGACATGCTGGGCGCCGGCCCCTGCCTGGTCTGGCCGCCCCTGGAACAGGGGTTCTAGGCCGGGCCATGGCCCCGCGCCCCCGCAGCGCAGCGGGCCTTCTGGCCTGGGCCTTCTACGACTGGGCCAACAGCGCCTTCTCCACGCTCGTCGAGACCTTCGTCTTCGCCGCCTATTTCGCCCGTTCCGTGGCCGGAAACGAGGCCCTGGGCACGGCCCAGTGGGGCAACATGCTGGCCGTGTCCGGCCTGGTCATCGGCCTGGGCGGGCCGGTGCTCGGGGCCGTGGCCGACCGCCGCGGCCGCCGCAAACCCTGGATCGCGGCCTTCACCGCGCTCTCGGTCCTGGCCACGGCCCTGCTCTGGTTCGTGAAGCCGGACCCCTCCTGGACCCTGTTCGCCCTGGTCCTGGCGGGCCTGGGCGTGGTGGGCATGGAGTGCGGCTTCATCTTCGCCAACGCCATGCTCCCCTCGCTCTGCCCGCCGGACCGCCTGGGCCGCTGGTCCGGCTGGGGCTGGGCCGTGGGCTACGTGGGCGGGCTGCTCTGCCTGGCCCTGGGCCTCTACGGCCTGGTGGCCAAGGATGCCTGGCTGATCCTGCCGCGGGCCGAGGCCGAGCACGTGCGGGCCACGGCGCTTCTGGCCGCGGCCTGGTTCGGCCTGTTCTCCCTGCCGCTCTTTTTCTTCTCGGCCGACGAGCCGGACACGGGCCTGGGCCTGGGGGCCGCGGTGCGCGCCGGGTTCGGCCAGCTGCGCGACTCCCTGCGCCAGGTGCGCCGCTACAAGGACATCCTGCGCTTCCTGTTGGCCCGCATGCTCTACAACGACGGCCTCACCACCATGTTCGCCTTCGGCGGCATCTACGCCGCGGGCAGCTTCGGCATGGAGCCCGAGGAGATCCTGCTCTACGGCATCGGGCTGAACGTCACCGCGGGCCTGGGCGCGGCGGCCTTCGCCGTGCTGGACGACCGCGTGGGGGCCAGGAAGGTCATCGTCTGGTCCCTCTGGGGCCTCACCGTGCCGGGCGCTCTCATGCTCGTGGTGCACTCCAAGGCCCTGTTCTGGGTCTTCGGCCTGGTGCTCGGGCTGTTCGTGGGCCCGGCCCAGGCCTCCAGCCGCACCTGGCTGGCGCACATGGCCCCGGAGGAGGTGCGCAACCAGATGTTCGGGCTCTTCGCCCTCTCGGGCAAGATCACGGCCTTCATCGGCCCGCTGCTGGTGGGCTGGCTGACCCTGGCCTCGGGCTCGCAGCGCGTGGGCCTGAGCGCGGTGATCCTGCTTTTCCTGGCCGGGCTCTGGCTCTTGCGCAAGGTGCCCGCCGCGGGCGAAGGCTTTGCCAACGGTCCGGAATCCGGGTAAGAACGAAAGCGTGGAACCAGGAGCGCCGCCCATGTCCGAGCCCTTCCGCTTCGCCCTCACCGACGGGGAAAAGTCCTATCTCAAGGATCTGGTGCGGCTGTCCATCGCCTCCCGGCTCAAGCCCGGGGGCGGGCCGGAGACCCCGCCCGCGCCGCCCACCGAGACCCTGCGCGCCAGGTTCGGGGCCTTCGTGACCCTGAAGATCGGGGGCCGGCTGCGCGGCTGCATCGGGCGCCTCATGGGCGCCGGGCCGCTCTTCGAGACGGTCTGGGGCATGGCCCGGGCCGCGGCCTTCGAGGACCCGCGCTTCCCCCCGCTCACGCCCCAGGAGTTCGCCGAGGTGGAGGTGGAGATCTCCATCCTCTCGCCCATCACGCCCTGCCCGGACGTGGACAAGATCGAGATCGGCCGCCACGGGCTCATCGTGCGCCGGGGCTTCCAGTCCGGCCTGCTCCTGCCCCAGGTGGCCGTGGAGTGGAAGTGGGACCGCACCCGGTTCCTGGAGCAGACCTGCCGCAAGGCCGGGCTGCCGCCGGACGCCTGGCGCAAGCCGGGCACCGAGATCCTCTGGTTCGAGGCCGAAGTCTTCTAGGAGGATGTATGAGGCCAGCCACGCCCCGGCCGGAGCGCCGCATCCACCCCCGCCTGCCCACGGGCGGCAGGATCCAGTGCGACCTCCTGGTCCTGGGCCTGCGCCACCGCTTCTACGTGGACGAGATGTCCCGGGGCGGCATGAAGGTGCGCTCGGCCGACGCGGGCCTCTACGAGCGCCTGGACGCCGGGACCCAGCTCACGGTGCTGGCCGTGGGCAACGGCCACAACTTCCTGGAGGACGAGCGTTCCGGCGAGATCGTCTGGACCGCCGCGGTGGACGGCCGTTTCTTGGCCGGAATCCGCTTCCTGGAGCCCCTGGCCGAGCTGGACCGGGTGAGCATCCTGGAGCCCGGCAACTAGCCCTTGCCGCAGCTCCGGCGGCAGACCTCGCGCAGCTTCTCCACGATGCGGTCGTAGTTCTCGGGCCGGTGCGGCGCCAGGCAGGGCGTGCAGTCCTTCACGCCGTCCGCCGTGAGGCGGAAATCCCCGCCGCAGTCCTTGCCCAGGCAGTAGAGCGGGCAGTAGCAGAACAGGCAGTTGAAGTTCTGCGGGTCGTCGGTTTCGTGACAGGGAAAGTAGGCGCAGGCCTCGTTGCGGAAGAAGCGGTGGCTGTTCTTCATGGGAAATGTCCGTGCGGCGCGGATTTCCGGCCTGCTGCCCGGGCCTGGCCCGGAATTTGCTCAGAGGGTCGCACCAACCCAGGCATCAGGGAGGATGCGACCATGAACGAGAGAATAGTCAAGCGCCGCATGGAAGACAAGGCCGCCCGCTACGCCGCCCGCGGCATGGGCTACCGCGAGGCCCTGCGCCGCGCGGGCAGCGATCTGCTTTCCGAGGCCGGCCGCGAGCTGGACAGCGCCGAGTGCTTCCGGGTCAAGGCCTGGGTGGACGGCGTGCGCAGCCGCATGGAAAAGGCCGGGCAGCGCCACGAGGTGGAGCCGCCCCTGCAGGCCTGGGACAAGGTCCGCCGCCTGTTCTAGCGGAAGGCTATTCCGGTTCGCGCGGTGGAAAATAGTCCATCGTGTCGATGCAGCGCAGGTACATCCCCTGATCAAAGGGCAGCCAGTCCGTGGCGTTCACGCTGCGCCGCGGGTGCCGCAGATCGCGGGTGGGATAGGCCGAGGCGATCTTGATCCAGCGCTGCTGGTCGATGGAAATTTCCCGGATTTCGCGGGCCACTTCAGAGAAGTCCTGGTCCTGGCTGAACAGGAGAATGACATCAAGTTGTTTGCGCAACGTCAGTGAGATCATATCAATGGCGATGCGCACGTCGATGCCTTTTTCCTTGGGCACAAGCCGTGTTTCTCCGTTCGACAGGGCAACGGGCTGGTAATGGAGCGTGCGGCTGTAGATGGTGACGTTCGGCCGTCTGTTCAACGCACTCAGCTTGTTCGCCCAGAATCCATGCCAGGCGGGGTTGTGAGAGATGCCCGGGACTCCGGTGTAAAAACGCGTTTCAACGAGCGTCCACCCCGGCTGCGTTTCACAGAGGAGCCTTGCGAGGGCCTCCGGGTCGTAGTTCGGCGTCCGGATGGACAGCGTGTCCCGGATGCCATGGAACATGTTTTGCCCGTCAAAAAAAGCGATGACGCGCTTTTGTTCCGGCTCGATCCGCATATCGCCCCCCTTAAAAAAATAACCCCGCCGAAGGCTCTCGCGAGCATGTCCGGCGGGGGGAACAATGACCACGAGTACAAACGACGCGTGGCGAGGATTATCTAAGCAGGTTAAAAAAAATTGTCAACTGGGGATCGCTTCCACAAGTTTTTTCGTCCCCCTCATGGACATGCGTCTCCCGGCAGCCACTGCACCCACACCTGCCGCTGCCTGGGCCCGTCGAACTCGCAGAAAAAGACCTTCTGCCAGGTGCCCAGGCAGGGCCTGCCGTTCTCCACGATGAGCAGGAGCGACGGCCCCACCAGGCTCGTCTTGATGTGGGCGTCGCTGTTGCCCTCGACGTGGCGGTAGTCCCCGCGCCGGGGGATGAGCCCGCGCAGGTTCACGACCATGTCCCGCGCCACGTCCGGGTCCGCGCCCTCGTTCACCGTGAGGGCTGCCGTGGTGTGCGGGCAGAAGAGCAGCACGGCCCCGTCCTGCCAGCCCTCCCGCTGCAGCAGGTCCCGGACCTCGCCGCCCACGTCCAGCAGTTCCTCGCGCGAGCGCGTGGACAGATCGATGCGCTGCATGCTCACCTCCGGTACAGGTGGCTGAAGGTCTTGTCGTAAAGCTTCGAGCGTTCCCCGGCCGTTTGGCCGGGCAGGACCAGGAACACGGCCTGGCGGGTGAATCCGGCCGCGTCCACGGCCCGGGCCATTCCGGCCAGCGTGGTCTCCAGGATGGAGCCGTCGGGCCAGCCCACGCGATGCCCCACCACCACCACGGTTTCGGGAGCCAGGCCCCCGGCCAGGAGCTCGCGCTGCACGCCCCCGGCGTCTCCGGCCGAGAGATAGATGGCCAGGGCCGAGCCGTGGCGGGCCAGGTCGCGCAGGTTCTCGGACTCCGGCACCGGGGTCCTGCCCGCCAGGCGGGTGACGATGAGGCTCTGGGTGCCGCCGGGCCGGGTGAAGGAGACCCGGGCCGCGGCAGCGGCGGCAAAGGCCGCGCTCACCCCGGGCACCACCTCCCATTCCACGCCCTCCCGCTCCAGCAGGTCGGCCTGCTCGCGCACCGCGCCGAAGAGCGCGGGGTCGCCGGTGTGCACCCGGGCCACCAGGCCCCCGGCGCGCACGGTCTCCAGGACCAGGGCGTGCTGCTCCTCCAGGGTCAGGGGGGCGGAATCCACGATTTTCGCATCGTCGCGGGCCTCGGCCAGGGCCTCCCTGGGCACCAGGGACCCGGCGTAGAGCACCAGGTCGGCCATGCCGATGAGCCGCGCGGCCTTGAGCGTGAGCAGCTCCGGGTCGCCCGGCCCGGCGCCGATGAAAAAGACCTGGGTCATGGGGCCTCCTTGTCCCTGCCTAGGGCGGCGGGGCTCCTCTGTCAACGCAGGGGCGGTTCGCCGGTCAGGCCCGTGGCGTCGAAGGTGAAGAGCGGCAGCCCGGGCAGGACCCGGCGCAGGTAGTCCCGGTTCTGGGCGGCCTGGTGCGGGCTCGCGCTGCAATGCTCGTTGAGGCCCACGGCCGCCAGCTTCAGGCCCGAGGTCTCCAGGAAGTGCAGGGAGAGCAGGAGGTGGTTGAGCCCGCCCACGCGGCTCTGCGCGGCCAGGACCACGGGCAGGTCCAGGGCCCGGGCCAGATCGTGCATGCGGCGGCCGTGGTCCAGGGGGGCCAGGAGCCCGCCCGCGCCCTCCACCAGGAGCACGTCGCAGGCCGGTTCGCTGCGCACTGCGGCCACGGCCTCGTCAAAGGGGAAGGGGTCGAAGCAGAAGCAGGGGGCCACGGGTTCGGCCGCGGCGAAGAGCAGGCGGGCGCGCTCCGGCGGCAGGCCCGAGATGCGGCGCACCTCGGCCGCGTCGTCGTCCGGCGGGTGCCCGGTCTGCACGGGCTTCAGGTAGCGCACGCTCCTGCCCTGGCCCAGGAAGTGCCGGGCCAGCAGGCCGCAGAGCACGGTCTTGCCCGCGCCGGTGTCCGTGCCCGAGACGAAGAGCCGCATCATTCCGGCCTTCCCGCGGGCAGCACGTCCCCCAGGGCGGCCCGGGCCTCGCGGGTGAGCAGGTCGATCTCGTCCTCGCCGATGACGTAGGGCGGCATGAAGTAGAGCACGTCGCCCAGGTTGCGCCAGAGCAGGCCGCGCTTCAGGCCCGCGCGATAGATTTGCAGGCCCGTGCGCTGTTCCGGGGGCAGGGGGGCCTTCGTCTCCCGCTCCGCCACCAGTTCCACGGCCGTGACGAAACCCAGGGAGCGCACCTCGCCCACGTTGGGGTGGCCGCCGAAGCGCTCCCGGACCAGACGGGCCAGGAGCTCGGCCTTGGGGCGGTTGCGGGCCAGCACATCCTCGTCGCGGAAGATGTCGAGGGTCTCCAGGGCCGCGGCGCAGGCCAGGGGGTTGCCGGTGTAGCTGTGGCTGTGCAGGAAGGCCTTGCGCTCGGCCCAGTCGGCGTAGAAGGCCGTGTATATCTCGTCCGTGGCCAGCACGGCGGACAGGGGCAGGAAACCGCCGGTGACGCCCTTGGACAGGCACAGGAGGTCCGGGCTCACCTGGGCCTGCTCGCAGGCGAAGAGCGTGCCCGTGCGGCCGAAGCCCGTGGCGATCTCGTCCAGGATGAGCAGGACCCCGGCCCGGGCCGTGGCCTGGCGCAGCTTGCGCAGATAGGCCGGGGGATACATGCGGAACCCGCCCGCGCACTGGAGCAGGGGCTCCACGATGACCGCGGCGATCTCGCCCGCCTGCCGGTCCAGGACCTGCTGCATGGCCGCGAAGCAGGGCGCGTCGCAGGTTTCGCGGGAGAGTCCCAAGGGGCAGCGGAAGCAGTCCGGGCCTTGGACCCGCACATTGCCCCGGGGCATGATGGCCCCGAACTGTTCCGCGTAGAGGTCCTCGCCGCAGACCGCCAGCGCGCCCAGGGTTTCGCCGTGGTAGCCCGCGTCCAGGAAGGCGAAGCGGAACTTCTCCGGCCGCCCCTGGTTGCGGAAGAAGCCGTGGGCCATCTTGAGGGCCACTTCCACGGCCGAGGAGCCGTTGTCGGCGTAGAACACGCGGGTCAGGCCCCGCGGGGCCAGGTCCGCGAGCCGGGCGGCCAGCTCCTCGGCGGGACCGTGGCTGAACCCGGCCAGGATGACCTGCTCCAGGATCCCGGCCTGGCGCGCCACGGCCGCGGCGATGCGCGGGTTGGCGTGGCCGAAGAGGTTGACCCACCAGGAGGACACCGCGTCCAGGTAGGCCTTGCCCGTCTCGTCGAAGAGATATATGCCTTGGCCCCTGGCCACGCGGATCACGGGGAAGGCCTCGTGGTCCTTCATCTGCGTGCAGGGGTGCCAGAGAATTCCCGGATGCATGGGGCTCCTTTCCGTGCGGAAGGCGAACCTAGATCAATCCCCAGGGTCTGGCAAGGCGGGTATGGGCGAGGCGTTCTGGCCGGAGTTCTTCCGGCGCGAGCTGGCGCGGCTGGAGGCGCAGGGCCTGCGGCGGCGCGTCCCGGACCTGGACCACGGCGCGGCGCGCTTCGTGGAGCAGGGGGGCGCGCGGCTGCTCAACCTAGCCTCCAACAACTACCTGGGTCTGGCCGGAACGCCGGAACTCAAGGACGCCGCCGTGCGGGCCGTGCAGGAGTACGGCGCCTCCTCCGGGGCCTCGCGTCTCGTCTCCGGGCAGTACGCCCTGCTGGACCGGCTGGAGGCCGGGGCCGCGCAGCTCAAGGGAACCGAGGCCGCCCTGGCCGTGGGCTCGGGCTACGCCGCCAACCTCATGCTCCTCCAGGCCCTGGCCGACCGCCACAGCGTCATTTTTTCCGACCGCCTGAACCACGCCAGCATCGTGGACGGCATCCGGCTCTCGGGCGCGCGCATGGAGCGCTACGCCCACGCCGACCCCGCGGACCTGGCCCGCCGCCTGGAGGCGCACCGCGGCGCGGCCCGCAAGCTCGTGGTCACGGACACGGTTTTCAGCATGGACGGCGACCTGGCCCCCCTGGCCGAGATCGCGGCCCTGGCCCGGGAGCACGGGGCCCTGCTCGTGTTGGACGAGGCCCACGCCACGGGCGTGTTCGGCCGGGGCCGGGGCCTGGGCTGCGAACGCGGCGTGGCCGGGCCGGACGTGCTCTGCATGGGCACCCTGGGCAAGGCCCTGGGCGCGCACGGGGCCTTCATCGCGGGCAGCGCCCAGGCCGTGGACTACCTGCGCAACACGGGCCGGGCCTTCATCTTTTCCACGGCCCTGCCGCCCGCGGCCGCGGGCGCGGCCCTGGCCGGCCTTGCGGCCCTGGGCCGCGATCCCGGCATGGGGCGGCGGCTCCTGGACATGGCCCAAGACCTGCGGGCGTTCGTCCAGGACCTGGGCTTCCACACCGGCCCGTCAAAGAGCCAGATCGTGCCCGTGATCCTGGGCTCCAACGAAGCCGCCCTGCGCGCCCGGGACTTCCTGGCCGCCCGCGGGGTCCTGGCCCCGGCCGTGCGGCCGCCCACGGTGCCCGCGGGCACGGCCCGGCTGCGCCTGTCCCTGCGCGCCGACCTCACGCCAGGGGACCTGGACCAGCTCCGCGCGGCCCTGGCCGCCCTGCGCGAGGCCACGCCCGCATGGACCTGAGCTTTGTCTCGGGCTGGGCCGGATTCCCGGCGCTCTTCCCGGACCTGCCCGCGGAAACCCTGTTCCTGACGCCCTTCGCCGGGCACAGCGAGGCTGATATCCTGGCCGCCCTGGCCCCGGGCGGGGACGCGCTCCTGGCCTGGTCCACGGGCGCGCACCTGGCGCTCAAGCACCGCCGCGCCCTGTTTCCACGCTTCGGCCGCGTGGTCCTGGCCGCGCCCTTCCTGCGTTTTGCGCACTGCGTGCCGGACCGGGTGGTGCGGCTCATGCGGCGCGGCCTGCTGGCCGACACGGCCGGGGTGGTGCGGGCCTTTCACGAGAAATGCGGAGTCGCGCCCCGGCCCATTCCCGCGGGCGTGACCGCCGAGGATCTGGCGGCAGGGCTGGATTTCCTCCTGGAGTCCGAGGCCGGCGGCCGGCCGGACCAGGAGGCCGCGCACGTGCTCCTGGTGCGCGGGGCGGACGACGCCCTGGTGCCGGAGAGCGCCGTGCGGGCCTGCCTGGCGGCCCTGCCGGGCGCGGAATGCCGCACGCTGCCCGGGGGGCATTTCCTGGCCGGGGCCGCGCTCCTGGAGCTCTTGCATGGCTGAAGGCGTGGGCCGCTCCTTTGACCGGGCCTGCCGCACCTACCGCGAGGCGGCCCGGGCCCAGGCCCTGGCGGCGCGCGACTGCGCCCGCCTGAGCGGGGAGGGCGACCTGGGCCGGGTCCTGGAGATCGGCGCGGGCTGCGGCCTGCTCAGCGAGCTCCTGGCCCCGCGGGCCTCGCGCGGCTACCTGGCCCTGGACCTGTCCCGGGCCATGCTCTCCTGCCTCCAGGTCCCCGGCGTGCTTCGTCTGGCCGCCGACGCCGAGGCCCCGCCCCTGCGGCCCGGGACCTTCGACTTCCTGGCCAGCGCCTCGGCTCTTCAGTGGTTCGTCCGGCCCGGGGCCTCGCTGCCCGCCTGCCTGGACCTGCTGCGGCCGGGCGGCGGCTTCTGCCTGGCCGTGTTCACGGCCGGGACCCTGGCCGAATTGGCCGAGGCCTCGCGGGTCTCGGGCTTCGGCTCGTTCTGGCCCCTGCGTCCGGCCCGGGAGTACCGGGACATCCTGGCGGCCGCGCCGGGCGTGCGGCTGGAATGGGAGGAGAGGGAGTACACGTTGCGCTACCCCACGGCCCGCGGGGCACTGGAGGGCCTGCGCCAAAGCGGCGCGGGCTTCGGCGGCGGCCGTCCCCGGCCGGACAAGGCCGGGTATCGCGCCTTCCTGCGGGCCTATGAGCGCATCGCGGCCGGGCCGGAGGGTCTGGGCCTCACCTACCGGGCGGCCTTTTTCCGGGGTTCGCGGGGCTAGGCCTTCTCGGCCCAGAGAATGAAGACCGGGTTCTGGGCCCGGAAGCGCATGTCCCCGGCCAGGCGGTCCGTGGTGCTGGCCGAAAGCTGGGTCACGCCGAAGTTCCAGCCGAGCCTTTCCAGATGTTCCTTGGACCGGAACAGGGTGTCCAGGAGGATGCAGTGGATGACCAGGCGGCCGCCGGACTTGAGGCGGCGGCAGGCCTCCTCCAGCACGGCGTTGTCCTGGCCCAGCCCCCCGCCGATGAACACGCGGTCCGGGTCGGGCAGCTCCGCCAGGCAGCCGGGCATCTCGCCCTGCACCGCGTCCACGGTCCAGGCCCCCATGCGCCGCACGTTCTCGCGGATCATGGCCGCGCGGTTGCGCTTGCGCTCCACGGCGATGACCCGGCCCCGGAAGGCCAGGTGCGCGGCCTCGATGGACACGGCCCCGCAGCCCGCGCCCAGGTCCCAGACCAGGGACTCGGGCGTCACGGCCAGGAGCGCCAGGCCAGCGGCCCGCACGGACTGCTTGGTGATGAGGTCCTTCTCGTGGAAGAAGTAGTGGTCCGGCGTACCCAGGCAGGGCGGGATCTCCGGCGGGTAGTGACGCTCGAAGACCACCAGGTTCAGGGGCGAGAAGCTCCGGTCCCAGGCCTCCTCCAGGGTGAGCTGCTGGATGGCCTCCTGATCCGTGCCCAGGTTCTCCAGCACGGTCATGAAGAAGCCGTCCGTGCCGCGTTCCAGCAGGGCGCGGGCGATGGCCTGGGGCGTGTTCTCCTCGTCCGTGAACACGGCCACGTGGTCGGCCCGGGTGAGGGCCGCGAAGAGCGGGGCGTAGTCCGAGCGGCCGTGCAGGGACACGGTCACCGCCTCCTGCCAGGGAAAGCGCATGCGCGCCGCGGCCAGTTGGAGGGTGGTCACGTTGGGGTGGAAGACCAGGCGGTCCGGCCCCAGGACCTCCAGGAGCTTCTTGCCCAGGCCGTAGAACAGGGGGTCGCCGTCGGTGAGCAGGACCACGCCGCCGCCGGGCAGCTCGGCCTCCACCTCGCGCAGGGCGGCCTCCAGGGGGCCGGAAAGGGTCAGGCGGCGCTCGGCCCGGGGAGCCAGGTCCTTGCCGCAGGCCTCCAGCTGGCGCTTGCCTCCGGCCAGGACGCGGGCGCGGGCCAGAATCTCCAGACAATGCGGGGGCGGGGTCAGGGCTCCGGGGGAGAGTCCCACCACATGGACGGGGTCCGGGGCGTTCATGCGAGGATTATAACGGGAACGTCACGGCCAGGGAAGGGGGCAAGGCTTGCCAAGGAGGGGCATTTTCCACTAGAGGGGGACCCATTCGACTCAAAAAGGAGCCGAGGGAACATGAGAACGATGAAAATTCTGGCCGCCGCGCTGGCGGTCTTCTTGTCCCTGGCCGGCACGGCCCGGGCCCAGGGCATGGTCACCCTGGTCTTCGACGACGGCCTCTCCTCGGTTTACGAGAAGGCCCTGCCCATCCTGGAGCGCAACGGCCTGGTGGCCGTGACCGCGGTCATCGCCGAGAACGTGCGCTGGCCCCACCAGGGCTACATGACCAAGGAACAGGTCCTGGACCTCCAGAAACGGGGCTGGGAAGTGGCCTCCCACAGCATCCACCACGTGGGGGCCATGATGATCCCCCCGAGCCTGGCCGACGAGGACATTGTGCTCAAGCCGGTGAAGGCCGGCTCCGCGACGGTCTATCGCGCGCCCTACAACTACGAGGAGTGCGTGGCCGTGTTCCTGCACGGCACGCCCCTGGCCCCGGCCTACTCGCTCCAGGAGCTTCTGACCACGGGCGGGGCCTTTTTCCACGACAAGCAGACCAAGACCCTCACCGTGCTCCCGCGCTTCGACCCCGGGGTCAAGAGCCTCACCGTGCAGGCGGGCTCCTACGAGCGCGAGCTGCGCGACTCCAAGGCCGAGCTGCGCGGCCACGGCATGGACGTGAACGCCTTCGTGGCTCCCTTCAGCCAGTGGACCCCGGAGAGCGAGGCCCTGTCCCGGAGCTACTACGCCATGGCCGCGGTGCTCGGCGACGGGATCAACGAGCCAGCGCCCGAGAACGCGGGCGTCATCAAGGCCCAGGCCTTCGACATGTACAACATCGAGCGCTACTCCGTGCGCGCCGCCACCAGCGTGGAAGAGCTCAAGGGCCTCATCGAGCGCAACTGCATTGTGGAGCAGGACTGGGTGGTGCTCTGTCTGCACGGGGTGGGCAAGGATGCCTACGAGCCCATCCGCTCCAGCCATCTGGCCGAGCTGGCCGCCTGGCTCAGGCAGAAGCGCGTGGCCGTGGTGACCCTGAGCCAGGGGGCCCTGTTGCTGGGCCTCGGCCGCTAGCGGCCTGCGGAGCAGGAAGGGATCGCCTCTCCGGCCGGATGGAGCAGGCCCCCGTCCAGGGCCAGCACCGCATAGGACATTTCCGGGCCGGGTCCGGCAAACTCCCGCGCCGCCCCGGCCGCCCGCGCCGCCAGCAGTTCCAGGACCCGGGGCAGGGCCGGGTCCGGCCGCAGGAGCTCCAGCACCTCCAGGGCCGTGTTGGCCCCGGCCGCCCGTTCCACGGTCCGCTGCGCCGCCCCGGCCTCCCGGCAGACCGCGGCCAGGGCCCCGAAGTCCAGGGCGCCGTCCTTGGCGTGGGTGTATTCCAGGCCCTGGGCCTGCTTCACCAGCTTGCCGAAGAACACGGCCCAGGTCACGCGGGCGAAGCCCAGCTCCCCGGCCATGCGGCAGGATTCCGCAAAGAAGTCCGCGGCCTGGACCACGCCCAGGGCCGGGGTTTCCGGGTGCAGGCCGCGCCAGATGCGCTCGCTGCGGCGTCCCGTGGTGAGCACGATCTCCGCGAGCCCCGCGGCCCTGGCCACGCCCAGGGCCTGGCGGATGGAGGCCAGCCAGGACTCGTGGCTGTAGGGCCGCACGATCCCGGCCGTGCCCAGGATGGAGATGCCGCCCACAATGCCCAGGCGCGGGTTCATGGTCTTTTTCGCCAGATCCTCGCCCGCCGGGACCTCGATGACCACCCGCGCGCCCGCGCCCAGGCCGGATTCCTCCAGGGCTTCGGCCACGGCCTGGGCGATCTGCGCCCGGGGGCCGGGGTTGATGGCGGGCTCGCCCGGGGGCACGGGCAGACCGGGAAGGGTCACTGTTCCGACCCCCATGCCGCCTTCCAGGATAATTTCTCCGTCCGTCAACCCGCTCTGTTGGAAAACGAGGGCATGAATTTCTGCCCTGTGCGTCACGTCAGGGTCGTCGCCAGCGTCCTTGACCACCACGGCGCGCGCGCCCAGGCCCTCGGCCTGGCAGCGGGCCACGGGCACCAGCAGCCGGCCCCCGCCGGGCAGGGGCGTGTCCACCCGGGCCGGACACAGGCGCAGGGCCAGGAACAGGGCGGCGGCCTTGGCCGCGGCCGCGGCGGCCGTGCCTGTGGTGAAGCCCTCGCGCAGGGGCGCGGTCATCGCTTGTCCGGCCCCTGGAGCAGGCGGACTCCGGCGGCCTGGGCCATGTGGCGGAGCATGTTCTTGAAGAGGAAGGCGTGGGCCGGAGAGAAGGTCCACCAGTAGAGCGGACCCCAGAGGCCCCGCGGCAGGAAGCTCGGGGTCATGGACAGCTCCGTGGCCCCGTCGTCCTTCTGCGTGATGCGGAATTCCAGCAGGGCCTGGCCCGGCAGCTTCATCTCGGCCAGCAGGAGCAGCCGTTTGCCCGGGTCCGCGGCCAGCACGCGCCAGAAGTCCAGGTGCTCGCCCGGCACGGGCTCGTCCTGGGTCCTGCGGCCCCGCGTGAAGCCAGGCCCTCCGGCCAGCTTGTCCAGGAAGGCCCGCAGCCGCCAGAGCCGGTCCCCGAAGTACCAGCCCGTGTCCCCGCCGATGCGCTTGACCACCTCCCAGACCTGTTCCGGGCTGCCGTCCAGGGTCACGGCGTAGCTGTCCTTGAGCACCGTGCCGCCGGCATAGGGCGCGTCGCCGCAGGCCGCCCATTCGGGCAGGCAGCTGGTCCCGGCGTCGAAGCAGCAGGAGGGCGTGGCCTTCTGGCGCACCTGGTCCAGGGCCGCGGCGATGGCCTCGCGGCAGGGGATCAGGTCCTGGGGCGCCAGATCGCGCAGGCGCGTGTCGCGGCAGACCACCTCGTTGGCCAGGCCCTCCACCAGGGGACGCACCAGGGCCAGGGGCACGGGCGTCATCAGGTTGACCCACCAGGCCGACAGGCGCGGCGTGAGCACGGGCAGGGCCAGGATGACCCGCTCGCGCAGCCCGGCCACCCGGCAGTAGAGCCGGAACAGCTCGCGGTAGGTGAGCTGGTCCGGTCCGCCGATCTCGTAGGTCTCCCCGGCCGTGGCCTCGTTCTCCAGGCAGCTCAGGAGGTAGCCGAGCACGTTGGTCACGGCGATGGGCTGGCATCTGGTGTCCACCCAGCGCGGGGTGAGCATGAAGGGCAGGCGTTCGCAGAGGTAGCGCAGGATTTCGAAGGAGGCGCTGCCCGAGCCCAGGATCATGGCCGCCCGCAGCTGGGTCACCGGGGTGCCGCCCAGTCCCAGCAGCTCGCCCACCTCGTGGCGCGAGCGCAGGTGTTCGGAAAGCGCCTGCCGGTCGTCGCCCAGGCCCGAAAGGTAGATGATCCGGGGCAGGCCGGTGAGCCGGGCGGCGCGGGTGGTGTTGCAGGCGGCGCGGCGGTCGATGGCCGCGAAGTCGCGCGCCCCGGGCTGCATGGAGTGGACCAGGTAGTAGGCCGCCGAGCAGCCGTCCATGGCCCGGATCAGGGAGTCCTGGTCCAGGGCGTCGGCGGCCACGGCCTCCAGGTTGGGGTGGCGGCCCCAGGCCCGGGCCTTGATCTTGTCCGGGTTGCGGCCCGCGGCGCGCACGCGCCAGCCGCGCTCCAGGAGCAGGGGCGCCAGGCGGCCGCCCACGTAGCCCGTGGCCCCGAGCACCAGCACCGGGCCGTCAGCGGGCCGCATCCCGGCCTCCCTGGTGGGCGAGCATGGGGCCGCGCAGGACCCTGGCCCCGGCGGCCCTGGCCATGTGCCGGAGCATGGGCCGGAAGACCAGGGAGTGCGAGGGCGCGATCAGCCACCAGTAAAGCATCCCGGCCCAGCCCCGGGGCTCGAAGCTCGGGGTCATGGACAGCTCGGTGCCGCCGTCCTCCAGGGGCGTGATGCGGAACTCCAGCAGGGCCTCGCCCGGGGCCAGCATCTCGGCGCGCAGCAGCAGCCGCTTGGGCTCCTCCACCTCCACCACGCGCCAGAAGTCCAGGTGGTCGCCCATGGCCACGCTGTCCACGTGGCGGCGGCCCCGCGACAGGCCCGGACCGCCGAAGAGCTGGTCCACGAATCCGCGCAGCCGCCAGAGGAAGGTGCCGAAATACCAGCCCGTGTCCCCGCCGATGCGCTTGACCACGTCCCAGGCCGTCTCGGGCGGGCCGTCCAGGACCACGGCGAAGGTGTCGCGGAAGACCCGGGCCTGGGGCTTCTGCTCCTTGGCCCACTCGGGCAGGCGGGTGGAGCCCGCGTCGAAGCAGGAGGAGGCCACCTCGTTCCGGCGCACCTCGGCCAGGGCCAGGGCCAGGGCCTCGCGGCAGGAGCGCAGGGGCAGGGGCAGGACCTCGCGGATGGCCGTGTCGTGGACCAGCACCTCGTGGCGCATGCGTTCCACCAGGGGCTTGACCAGGGACACGGACAGGGGCGTCACCAGGTTGATCCAGGCGATGGACAGCCGCGTGGTGCGCAGGGGCAGGACCAGGAAACGCCGCCGGGGCAGCCCGGCCACCTCGGCATAGAGCTGGAACAGCTCGCGGAAGGTGAGCTGGTCCGGCCCGCCGATCTCGTAGGTCCGGCCCGCGGTCTCGGGCTTTTCCAGGCACCCGGCCAGGTATTCCAGCACGTCGTCCACGGCGATGGGCTGGCATTTGGTGTCCACCCAGCGCGGGGCCAGCATGAGCGGCAGGTGTTCGCAGAGCGAGCGGATCATCTCGAAGCTGGCTCCGCCCGCGCCGAGCACCAGGGGCGCGCGCAGCTGGGTCACGGCCGCGCCGGACAGGGCCAGGATCTCGCCCACCTCGTAACGCGACTTGAGCTGCTCCGAGAGGTGCGCCGGGTCGCCGCCCAGGCCGGAGAAGAGCAGGATGCGCGGCAGCCGCACGGCCTGGGCCGCGCGCACCATGGAGTAGGAGATGCGCCGGTCCAGGGCCGCGAAGTCCGGCTCGCCGGGCTTGATGGAGTGGATGAGGGAGAAGGCGGCTTGGCAGCCCTGCATGGCCTGGGCCAGGGCCTGGTGGTCCAGGGCGTCGGCGCGCACCACCTCGAGGTTCGGATGCCGGCCCCAGGGGCGGGCCAGGATCTTGCGCAAGCTGCGGCCCGCGGCGCGCACATGCCAGCCGCGCTCCAGGAGCAGGGGGACCAGGCGGCCGCCGATGTAGCCCGTGGCCCCGAGCACCAGCACGGGTCCTGAAGCGCGGTCCATCAGTCCTGCCGCTCCCAGCCCCGGCGCATGAGGCAGTCCTCGTATCCCTGTTTGTAGTCGCCGGCCTCGTCCCGGCAGAGGGCCGAGTCCGCGTCGAACCGGCGGTCCTCCTCGCGCGGGCTGGCGATGTCCGGGTGGACCCAGGCGGGGCCGCAGCCGGAGAGCAGGGCGGCCAGGACGCAGAAGAGCAGGGCGCGCTTCATGACTCCTCCTCGTGCTCGTGCTTGAGACTCCGGTTCATGAGGTCCTTCACGGCCTGGGCCGGGTCCTTGTCCTCGTAGAGGATGCGATAGACCTGCTCGGTGATGGGCAGTTCCACCCCGAGCTTCTGCGAGAGGTCGAACACGGACTTGGTGGTCTTGACCCCCTCGGCCACGGAGCGGGTCCCGGCCACGATGTGGGCCAGCTTCATGCCCTGGCCCAGCTTGAGGCCCACTTGGCGGTTGCGCGAGAGGTCGCCGGTGCAGGTGAGCACCAGGTCGCCCATGCCGGAGAGGCCCATGAAGGTCTTGGCCTGCGCGCCCATGGCCAGGCCCAGGCGGCTCATCTCGGCCAGGCCGCGGGTGATGAGCGCGGCCCGGGCGTCGTGGCCGAAGCCCAGGCCGTCGGAGATGCCCGCGGCGATGGCCATGACGTTCTTCACGGCCCCGCCCAGCTCCACGCCGCGGAAGTCGTCGCTGGTATAGACCCGGAAATACGGTGTGGAGAAGACCTCCTGGAGCCTGCGGCCCAGGCCGCGGTCCGCGCAGCCCAGGGTCACGCTGGTGGGCATCCTGCGGCTCACCTCGTGGGCGAAGGACGGGCCGGAGAGCACGGCGTAGCGCGGCCCCAGGCCGTCCAGGGCCTCGGCCACCACCACGGACATGGGCTCCAGGGTGTCCAGCTCGATGCCCTTGCTGGCGCAGACGATCACGGGGTTTTCGGGCAGCAGGCCGCGCAGGCCCGCCAGCCCGGGCCGCAGGAACTGGCTGGGGATGACCACCAGGACCACCTCGGCGCCCTCCAGGACCCAGGCCGGGTCCTGGCCCGCGGCAAGCTCCGGGCTGAGGGGCGTGGCGGGCAGGAACAGGCTGTTTTCGTGCTTGTCCCGGATGGAGCGGACCACCTCGTCCTCGCGCGCCCAGAGGCGCACGGACAGGCCCTTGCGGCAGAGCAGGTCGGCCAGGGTGGTGCCCCAGGCCCCCGCGCCCAATACGGCGATGCGCATGAATCGTCTCCTTGGGTGTGGACGGCGGAGCGCGAAACCCCGCTCCCTCCAAACTACCCGCCCGGGCTCCGGGTTGCAAGGCCGGGCCGTTGCGGGTAGAAGGTCCGGCATGGAAAAAACCCCATTCAGCGAACTGGAGCAGCGCATTCTGGCCCTGGCCGGGGACGACCTGCCGGACGGGCCCGCGCCCTTCGCCGCCATCGCCGCGGCCGTGGGCACGGACGAGGATACCGTGCTGACGCTCCTGCAAAGGCTCAAGGACGACGGGATCATCCGCCGCTTCGGGGCCACCCTGCGCCACCAGAAGGCGGGCTGGGGCCACAACGCCATGGTGGCCTGGCGCGAGGACGACCCCGAGCGCGCCCTGGCCGTGGGCGAGGAAATGGCCAAACACCCGCATGTCAGCCACTGCTACATCCGGCGCACCTACCCGGAGTGGCCCTACAACCTCTACACCATGATCCACGGCCGCAATCCCGGCGACTGCGAGCTGGTGGCCCGGGAACTCTCGCGGGCCACGGGCGTGGCGGACTACCAGGTGGTGCAGAGCGTGCGCGAGCTGAAGAAGACCTCCATGCGCTATTTCCCCAAGGAGAACGAAGAATGACCACTTCCTCCGAATGGTTCCGCCGCGCCCTGGACGTGCTGCCCGGGGGCGTGAACAGCCCGGTGCGCGCCTGCCGGAGCGTGGGCTGCGACCCGGTGTTCATCGACCGCGCCAAGGGCGCGCGCCTCTGGACCGCGGACGGCCGCGAACTCATCGACTACGTGCTGAGCTGGGGTCCCATGATCCTGGGCCACTGCGACCCGGACGTGACCCGCGCGGCGCACGAGGCCGTGGACCGGGGATCGAGCTACGGCGCGCCCTGCGGCCTGGAGGTGGAGCTGGCCGAGACCGTGCGCCGGCTCATGCCCAACATGGAGATGCTGCGCATGGTCTCCTCGGGCACCGAGGCCGCCATGAGCGCCCTGCGCCTGGCCCGCGGCTTCACCAAACGCGACAAGGTGGTCAAGTTCGAGGGCTGCTACCACGGCCACAGCGACAGCTTCCTGGCCAAGGCCGGGTCCGGGCTTTTGACCTTCTCCATCCCCGGCACCCCGGGCGTGCCCGAATCCACCGTGGCCCACACCCTGCTGGCCCCCTACAACAGCCTGGAGGCCGTGCAGCAGCTCTTCGCGGCCCACGGCCGGGACATCGCCTGCGTCATCGTGGAGCCCGTGGCCGGGAACATGGGCCTGGTGCCGCCCGCGCCGGGCTTCCTGGAGGGCCTGCGCGAGCTGTGCAGCAAGCACGGGGCCCTGCTCATCTTCGACGAGGTCATCACCGGCTTCCGCCTGGCCCTGGGCGGGGCCCAGGCCCGCTTCAAGATCAAGCCCGACCTGACCTGCCTGGGCAAGATCATCGGCGGCGGCTTCCCGGTGGGCTGCTACGGCGGCCGCCGCGACATCATGGAGTTCGTGGCCCCCAGCGGCGGGGTCTATCAGGCCGGAACCCTGTCCGGGAACCCCGTGGCCATGGCCGCGGGCCTGGCCACCCTCAAGCGCCTGGAGCGCTGCGACTACGCCGCCCTGGAGGCCCGCACCCAGGATTTCGCCCTGGAGCTCAAGGCCATCCTCAAGTCCAAGGGCCTGGCCGTGAAGCTGAACCAGATGGCCTCGCTGTTCACCCTGTTCTTCACCAAGAACCCGGTGACGGACCTGGCCTCGGCCCTGGCCGCGGACGCCGAGACCTACGGCGACTTCTACCGCCAGATGCGCGAGTCCGGCGTGAACCTGGCCCCCTCGGCCTTCGAGGCGGCCTTCACCTCCTTCGCCCACGGCGAGGAGGACTTCGCCCGCACCCTGGACGCCGCGCGCCGGGTCAAGCTCTAGCCGGAGGCGGTCCATGGCCGCGCCCGTCGCCCTCTACGCCTTGACCCCCGCGGGTCTGGACCTGGCGCGGCGTCTGGCCCGGGACCTGGACGGCGCGGTCTTCGCGCCCGAGCGCCTGGCCGGGCCCGGCGAGACCGGGTTCGCGGCCCTGGGACCCTGCCTGGCCGCCAACTTCCGCGCCTTTCCGGCCCACGTCTGCGTGGCCGCGGCCGGCATCCTGGTGCGGCTCCTGGCCCCGCTGCTCGGCTCCAAGGACAGGGACCCGGCCGTGCTGGCCCTGGACCCGGCGGGGAAATTCTGCGTGAGCCTGCTCTCCGGCCACCTGGGCGGGGCCAACGGCCTGGCCCGGCGGGTGGCCGCCCTCACCGGGGGCCAGGCCGTGATCACCACGGCCACGGACTGCGCCGGGCTGCCCTCCCTGGACCTGCTGGCCAGGGAGCGCGGCCTGCGCATCGGGAATCCCGAGGCCGTGAAGCGGGCCAACGCCGCGCTCCTGGAGGGCCGCGCCCTGCGCGTGGAGGACCCGGAAGGGCGGCTCGGGGACCTGGACCCGGCCCTGTTCGAGCCCGTGGACCAGGGCGGCGACGTGGTGGTGGGCTGGCGGGCGGGCCGGGGTCCGGCGCTGCGGCTCCATCCGCCCGTGCTCTGGGCCGGGGTGGGCTGCCGCCTGGGCACCCAGCCCGAAGAGATCCTGGGCCTGCTCCGGAGCGTCTTCGGCGCGGAGTCCCTGGCCCTGGACAGCCTGGCCGGGCTGGCCAGCGTGGAGGACAAGCGCGGCGAGACCGGGCTCCTGGCCGCGGCCGGGGAGCTGGGCCTCCCCCTGCGATTTTTCACCCGCGAGGAACTGTCCCGGGCGCCCGTGGCCACGCCGTCGGCCGCGGCCCGCGAGCACCTGGGCCTGGAGGGCGTATGCGAAGCAGCGGCGATCCTGGCCGCCAACGGGGCTCTGCTCGTTCCCAAGCGCAAGACGGCGCGGGCCACCCTGGCCGTGGCGCTGGCCGGCTGAGCGTGGTCAGCCTGGGGCCGGGCGATCCCTGTCTGCTCTGCCCCCAGTCGCGCGCGGCCCTGGAATCGGCCACCGCC
>JAWRKD010000028.1:0-30706 GCA_040307135.1 Desulfovibrionaceae bacterium | reverse complement strand
TCGGCCTACGCCAGCGCCGAGACCCTGTCCAAGACCAGCCTGGGCGGGCTCAAGCCCGGCGCGGCCGTGAACCTGGAGCGCGCCCTGGCCCTGGGCGACCGCCTGGGCGGCCACTTGGTCTCGGGCCACGTGGACTGCCTGGCCGAGGTGGTCTCGGTGACGCCCGCCGGGGAGTCGAAGACCTTCCGTCTGCGCTTTCCCCGGGAGTTCGGCTCCCAGGTGGTGCCCAAGGGCTCCGTGGCCCTGGACGGGGTGAGCCTCACGGTGAACGAGTGCGGCGAGGACTTCCTCAGCGTGAACATCATCCCGGCCACCCAGCGCGAGACCACCATCGGCCAGTGGACGCCCGGCCGGGCCGTGAACATGGAAACCGACCTCATCGGCAAGTACGTGCTGCGCATGCTCGGCCCCTGGGCCGAAAAGGCCGGGATCGCGGCCCCGGGCCTGAGCGCCGAGTTCCTGCGCCGGAACGGGTTCTGAACGTCAAGGAGACGAGCGTGGCCATCCCCCCGGCTCCCGGCGACACCTTCGACTTCATCCCGCACCGCGAGCTGGCCTGCGAGGATCTGGCCCGCTACGTGCTGAGCTTCCCGGCCCTGCTCTGGCGCACGGAGACGGCCCTGGCCCGCATCGAGTTCCTCAACGACCACCGCCTGAAGTGCCTCGGCGACAAGACCAGCCTGCTCCTGCGCAGCGCGGCCTTCCGCAAGGCCGTGGTGGAGGAGCCGGACCTGCCCCTGGTGGAGGCCTTCATGGCCGCCCTGGGCCAGGGCGGTCCCTCGGGCTGCGTCTTCCGGCTGCGCGGCCCGGGCGACCAGGTCTGGCTCAAGCTGCGCTGCTGGCCCCTGCCCGGCGACCCGCGCTACCAGGTGGGCTACCTCATCGAGGTCACGGACAGCGCCGAGGCCATCAAGAGCATCATCGAAAAGGATTCCGAACTCCAGCTCATGATCGAGCTGGCCGAGAACCCCGTGCTCCTGGTGGACTTCGACTCGCGCATGGTCATGGCCCAGAACGCGGCCGCCGCCGAGCTGTTCCGCCACAGCGCCGACGAATTCCGCAACCTGCCCTTTGCCGCGCTCTGCCACCATGACATGCGCGCCAACATGCAGCGCATCGCCGAGGAGCTGTTGTTCCAAAAGAAGTGGGAGGGCCGGCTGAGCTTCCGGCGCAAGGACAACGCCCCGTTCACCGCCGAGGCCGCCCTGCGTTTCCTGATCTGCAAGGAGCGGCGGCTGGTGCGTGTGTCCCTGACCCAGGTGCAGGGGCCGGGCAACGGCGAGGAGGCGGCCGGGTGCAGCGCGCAGTGCCAGGAGCTGGTCCAGACGCTGCACCGGCGGCTCGCCGGCAAGACCGGGATCCAGGACATCCTGGAGGTCTTCCTGGCCGCCCAGCTCCCCGGCTACAGCTTTGACGCCATCATGTTCTCGGACATCCACGCCCGCAAGAACAAGGTCCTGGTGTACGGCCTGGGCGAGCCCTTCGCCCGGATGCAGGCCGGGGAGACCTACTCCTACGAGGGCACCATCGCCCAGAGCATCGAGCGCTTCAAGCTCGACCACCTCATCGTGGAAGACACCCTGGAGAGCATCAAGGCCATTGACTGGGCGCTCTTCATCCCCAAGGGCATCCGCTCCTACTTCGCCAAGCCCTTCTACCTCCGCGGCACGCTCCGCGCGGTGCTCGTGCTCTGCTCATGCCGCCCCGGGGCCTTCCCGGCCAAGGGCCTGCCCGAATACGCCTGCCTGTTCGAGCCGTTCGACAAGGCCATCAAGGCTTGGCGCGCGGCCCATCGGCATTCCAGCTCCGCATCCTGAGGCCTCCCCGCCGCTTGCCCCCGTGCCCCGGCAGCCCGCTGCCGGACTCCTGACTTTCGCTGAAATTGGTTCATCCAATTTTCTCATTTGATTTTGACAAGATTTGCCAATTTCCAGCATCAAGACATATTGGCTCTTGCCTCGTGTTGTTTTTTCGGGTTTTCTCTGTAATTGGTATTACCAATACTCCATAAAAATCACAGGAGAGACGCCATGCAGACCTCCTCCGCCAGAACCATGACCAAGGAAGAACACTCCCTGGAGCAGCTCCTGGCCATGGTCCGGGACGAACGCCTGGAGCTGGGCTCCCGTCTGCCCACGGAGCGGACCCTGGCCGAGGAGTTCGGCACGAGCCGCAACACCATCCGCAGCGCCCTGCGGGTCCTGGAGGCCCGGGGCATGGTGGAGGTGCGGCCGGGCAGCGGCTGCTACCTGCGTTCCCGCGAACCGCACAACGGCCTCTGCCTCCGCGGCTCCGGCAACCCGGACTGGTCCGCGGTGCTGGAGGCCTGCTACGTGGTCTTTCCGCCCATCGCGGCCCTGAGCACCGAGCGCATCACGGCCGGACAGATCGCCACCCTGGAGGCCCGGCTCATGGACCTGAGCAAGGCCCTGTTCGCCCGCAACCCCGACGCCCTGCGCGAACACATGAGCGCCTTCCTGCGCGGCCTGGCCGAGGGCACGGACAACCCTATGCTCGCGGCCGTGGCGGCCCAGCTCTGCCCGGGGACAAGCCCTCTGCACGAGATCGTCTTCTTCCTCCAGGACTATGAGCGCGAGGCGCTCTTCGGCGACCACGCCAAGATCCTCCAGGCCATGAAGCGACGGGACGCCCAGGAGGTCCGCCGCTGCATGGAGGAGCGCATCCTGCGCCTGAGCCTGCTCCTGGAGCGCCACGCCGACGTGCCCCCCTCGCCGCTGCTCCGGAGCGAGCGGGAGCGGCTGGAGGTGTTCGCCTGATGGAACGGATCACGCGCAAGGAATTTTTCCGGCTCCTGCTCGGCCGGGCCCGCCCGGAAGAGCCGCCCGCGGCCCCGGCCTTCGAGCCGCAGGACGCCCTCTGGGCCGATTTCCCGGACGCGCTCCTGGCCGAGGAGGTCCGCCGCCTGGGCCTCGACCCCGGCGGCCTGGACCGCGCGGCCATGCTGGCCGCCGTGCGCCGGGCCATGCTCGCATCGGCAACGCCGCGGACAGCGGCGACGGATACGACACCCGCAGCCGGTCCGGCGGCCGAGGAGGCGGCCGCGGACTCCTGACCCGCATTCCCGGCAGAGGCCCCGCCCCACACATTCGTCAAGGAGAGAAGGAACATGACTGCTGCCAACGTCCCCTTTCTGGAGGCGCGCAGGCTGGAAAAGCGCTGGAAGGGCCCGATTCCGGCGCTGGTGAACCTGGCCTTCACCCTGGCCATCTTCTACGCCACCTGGTGGATATTCCAGGATCCCCGCGGCTACATGCGGCTGTACACCCCCTACGTGGGCTACAACTACACCCGCTGGATCCTCATCGTGCTCATCTGGGTGGCCTACATCTTCGACTTCTGGCCCTTCAAGCGGGGCTGGATGGAGAAGGCCCACCCGGTGCTCAAGGGCGTGGTGCTCACGCTCCTGTCCACGGGCATCCTGCTCCTGCTCATCAAGGGCTTCTTCGAAACCCTTCTCGGCAACTACGCCATCGCCTATTTCAACCCTGAACAGCTGACCAAGCTGCCCGGCGTCACCGCCTTCTTCGCCGAGGAGTACGCGGCCACGGCCTGCCTCATGTTCGCGGCCATCGCCTCCTGGCTTTCGCCGTCCTGGATCGTGGCCATGGAGGCCGCACCCTGGCAGGACATGAAGCAGCCCGCCCGGGGCCTGAGCATCTGGGTCATGACCTTCTTCCTGAGCACCATCGTCTATTTCATGACCATGCACTCGCACATGGGCATCCTGTACTATCCCTGGCAGTACTTCACGGCCATCACCCCGCCCTACTGGGAGCAGTTCGCGGACACGGTCTCGGGCAACTTCCACATCGCCTGGATCATGTGCTGCACCGTGGTGGTCTGGCTGGTGGAGACCATCTGGGAGCGCTATCCGTTCAGCGCCATCAAGAACCCCTGGATCCGGCGGCTCTCGCTGTTCTTCGCCATCATCGCCATCTCCCTGGCGCTCAACTTCTTCCTGTACTACGCCCAGGAGCTGGCCTGGGGCGAAGCCATCCGCGGCTCGCGCCGCGACGCGGCCCCGGACTGGCGCTGGCTGCACGTGGGCGAGACGGCCATCTTCTTCCTGGTCCCCGCCCTGTTCCTGTACATCTACTGCGACAACTGGCCCAAGCAGTTCTCCACCCCGGTGAACATGCTCGTGCGCACCGTCATCACGGTGGCGGGCGGCCTGGCCATCTACGCCCTGTACTACCGCTACGCGCACCTCTTCCTGGGCACCCAGAAGGGCTTCTCGCACCCCCAGCAGTTCCCCATGATCCCCATGATCTGGCTCATCAACATCTGGCTCATCAACACCTGGTTCATGGACAACTGGCCCGGCTGGAAGCTCTCCATGAAGACCGACGCCGAGATCGCGGCCGAGCATGCGGCCCGCGAGGCCGAGCACACCTGGAGCCCGCGCATGGTCCCGGGCCTGGCCGTGGGCGCGGCGGCCGGCGTGGCGCTCTACTTCCTGGTGGTCTGGGCCATTCCCGTGGTCTCGAACTCCGTCAACCTGATCCCCAAGTAGCGAGGAGGGAACCATGTCCGAGAACAAGACCCCGTTCACCCGGCGGGACTTCATCAAGGGCGCGGCCCTGGGCTTGGGCCTGGGCGCCATCGGGGCCATGGGCCTCTATTCCTACTCGCCCATGAGCCGCAAGCACATCGCCCAGGTCCAGCGCAAGCAGGGGGACTTCGGCGTGTGCCGGGGCGTGAAGTGCCGGGTCATCTCCGAGACGAGCTGGTTCGACAACTCCCAGCTCATGGGCGACATCAAGGCCGCGGGCGGCCTGCTCGTGGACCAGTACACCTACAACTGGCCGCCCTTCGGCGACGGCACGGGCCTGGGCAAGGGCTCCTACGAGAAGGGCGTCGCCAAGATCAAGCATCTGCTGCCGAACAAGCTGGAAGAGGCCTGGGAGATCGCCAAGGGCCTGTCCGTGCACCCCGACAACGCCGGCGGCTTCGCGGCCCTGGTGGAAGTGGAGGACATGGACGGCAAGGTCCACAAGTACCTCCTGGACTCGGGCTGGTCCTACAAGTGGATGGACGAGGCCTTCAAGCGCGAGGGCATCGACAAGATGCTGGCCAACGGCGAGATCGAGGCCCTGTTCATCTCCCACGAGCACTTCGACCACTACTGGGGCCTGCCGGTGACGCTCAAGTACGCCCCGAACATCAAGATGTACATTCCGGACACCTTCTACCCCGCCGGGCTCCAGTACATCGCGGACGCCGGGCACAAGGGCGAGCTGGTCAAGGTCAAGAAGGGGCTGTGCCCGATCATCCCGGGCATGGCCACCTACGTCTTCGACGTGCCGATCATCTGCAAGGTCTTCGGCGAGCAGTCCATGTACTTCAACGTGGCGGACCTGGGCCTGGTGAGCGTGACCGGCTGCTGCCACCAGGGCATCATCCTCTTCGCGGACACGGCCTACAAGGAGCTCAAGTACGAGAAGGACAAGTTCCACGGCCTCTACGGCGGGCTGCACATCTCGCCGTTCGACGACTGGGACCCCAAGTACGACGACCTGGTCATCGGGTTGAAGAAGTGGGAACTGGAGAAGGTCGGCTGCAACCACTGCACCGGCCTGGTCACGGCCAAGAAGTTCGTGGACGCGGGCTATCCCATGGTCAAGGGCACGGCCCGCTTCCGCAGCAAGGACCCGAACTACCTGGGCAACGGCGACAGCATCGAGTTCAGGAAGGCGTAGAAACCACGGGGGCCCCGCAAGGGGCCCCCTCGCCGCACCCATGGACCTCTTCGAGATCACGCCGCTGCGCCCGGAGGACGCCCCGGGCTCCTGGATCCCGGGACTTCTGCGCGCCCTGCTCCTGCGCACGCAGTTCAGCCACGCCCGGGCCCGCGTCCTGGGCTGGCGCGGCATCCGGCCCTCGCTGGCCTTCGGCGAATGCTGGACCTTCCGGCTGCGCGGCCTGCCCGGGGTCCACGGCCTGCTCTTCGAGGGCGAGGAGCCGGAAGGGGATGCCCTGCGCGGCGAATTTTCCCTGCACTATTTCCCGGCCCCGGACGAACCCAGGGCCGAGATGCTGCCCCTGGCCGCGGGGGTGCTCTGCCAGCGTCCCGAATACTGGGACCTGGTGCGGGAATTCCCGGCCCGGGACGAGACCCGTGAACTGTTCCGCACCGGCGCGCTGCATCTTCGCGCCGCGGCGTCGGGCCGGTCGCTGGGCCTGGAACTGGCGGCCCTCTCGCGCCAGTTGACCCTGGCTCCCGCAGGCCTGGACTGGCCGCCGGGGTCCGGGAATTTCGTGGTGCCTCCGGGCGGCCGCGAATCCGACGTGGCGGCCTGGGCCCTGAGCCTGCCCCTGTTCAGGGTCCTTGCCGCCACCTTGAGCTTCCAGCTGGGCGAACCGCCCTCGTCCCAGGCCCTGGAGCGCCTGCCGGGCCGGATCCGGGTCTGGCGCGCGGGGCGGCCCCTGGAGGAACGGCCAGGGCCGGATGTCCGGCTGCTGCGCCTGCGTCTGGATTGGGGCGGCCCCCAGGCCGAGCCCGCCGGACCCTTCCGCCGCCAGCCCTGGCTGGAGTCCCACCGCGCCCGCTGGTTCGAGGAGCAGACCCCGGACGGCCGGGACCGCCTGCCCGAGCTCCTGGTGCTCACCGGCTTCCTGGGCGCGGGCAAGACCACGCTCCTGCGCCGGTTCATCGAGCACAACCAGCAGCACAACCGCTTCGTGGCCGTGATCCAGAACGAGATCGGCGCCGTGGGCCTGGACGGCCGGCTCCTGGAGCAGGACTCGCCCGTGCTGGAGATGGACGAGGGCTGCGTCTGCTGCTCGCTCTCGGGCCAGCTCAAGAAGGGGCTCGCGCGCATCCTGGAGCGTTTCCGGCCGGACGTGGTGGTCCTGGAAATGAGCGGCCTGGCCAATCCCAAGAACATCCTGGCCGAACTGCGCGAGGTCCGCGACCTGGTGCGGCGCGGGCCGGTGCTGGCCGTGGCCGACGCCCCGGACCTGGAACGCGCCCTGGCCGAAAGCGCCGTGGCCCGCGACCAGCTGGAGCACGCCGACGTGCTGGTGCTCAACAAGTGCGACCTGCTGGCCCCGGGCGAGGCCGGACGGCTGGAGCGGCTGGCCCGGGAGCGCAATCCCCGGGCCCTGGTGCTCACGGCCGTGGAAGGGGCCATCCCCTTCGGCCTGCTCCAGGACCCGGACCTGGAGCGCAGCGCCCTGGCCTGGGACGACCTCCTGCCCCACTTCCACGGCCACGGCACCCACGCGGACGAGGATTTCACGGCCCAGACCCTGCGGCTCCCCGCGCCCGTGGACCCGGAGCGCCTGCGCCCGGCCCTGGAGCGGGCCGCGGCCCGGGCCTTCCGCATCAAGGGCGTGCTCGACGTGCCGGGCGAAGAAGACCCCGTGCTGGTGCAGGCCGTGGCCGGACGCCTGAACCTGGAGCCGCTGCCCGGCTACGAACGGTCCGAACGGTTCCTGGTCTGCATCGGCCGCGGCCTGCCCGCGGACTTCGCCGCATCCCTGGCCCGCGACCTGGGCCGCCCGGCCTAAAGATTTTCCTCAACCCGCCGATAGCGCAGACAGATCAGGGAGAACTCCGCAAGGGAATGCGGAGGAGGCACAGGGACGTCATGGACAGACCCATCTTTTCCATCATCACCCCGAGCATCGGCGCCAGGCCCCGGGCCCTGGCCGCGGCGGTGCGCTCCGTGGCCGCGGCCGTGGAGTTCGCCGGAGCGGCCCTGCCCCCGGGTTCCGTGGAGATGCTCGTGGGTTTCGACGGCGTGCGCGGCGAGCGGCCGCCCCACCCCGGCTTCGTGCGCTTCTTCGACCTGCCCAAGGACCAGGACTGGGGCAACGGCATCCGCGACATCCTGCTGCGGACCTCCCGCGGCGAGCGCGTGCTCTTCCTGGACGACGACAACTCGCTCAAGCCCCACGCCCTCTCGGTCTATCTGGACCACCGCGACGTGGAGATGGTGGTGGCCCGCATCGACACGAGCCTGGCCTTCGACCGGCCGCTGATCCCGGAATACGAGCCCGGCCGGGACCCCGTGCGCCAGTGCAACGTGGACCCGCTCTGCCTCTGCCTGTCGCGGGAGCTGGTGGTGGACCGTTGCAACGGCTGGGCGCACAAGGGCCGCTACGAGGCCGACTTCCTGAACATCCGGCTCTGGCGGCGACGCGCGGCCGACGTGCGCTTCCTGGAGGACGTGGTGGCCACCTACGACTCCGGCCGCAGCCTGGACGCCCGCGCCCTGTCCCGGCGGCAGATGCACCTGCTGGACCGCCTGGCCGCCGAGCGCCGCGCGCCCCACGGCGGCGGCCTGCCCGCCGCGGCCATGGCCTGAGCTACTTGCCCGTCAGCCCCTTGCCCAGGGAGAAGGCCGGCCCCAGCACGGGCCCCACGCCGTGATAGACCCGCGCGCCCGTGTCGAAAAGCATGGGCCGCACCTTTTCCATGGCCGCCTTGCCCGCCTCGTTGAGCACCGATTCCTCGGCCTTCACGTCCAGGATCTCGCCCACGAACTGGGTGTGCAGACCCAGCTCGTGCACGAAGAGCACCCGGCACTCCACCACCAGGGGGCACTCGGCCACGTAGGGCGCGTCCACCAGGTCCGAGCGCACCGGGGTCCAGCCTGCGCGGGCGAACTTGTCCTCGTTGCGGCCCGAGACCAGGCCGAAGTAGTCGGCCGTGGCGGCCTGTCCGTCCGAGGGCACGCTCACGGTGAAGGCCTTGCGGGCCACGATGCAGCCGTGGGTGTAGGTGGCGGCGCGCAGGGACACGGCCAGGCAGGGCGGCTTGGAGCAGCAGATGCCGCCCCAGGCGGCCACCATGGCGTTGGCCCGGCCCTCGGCGTCGTAGGCCCCCACCAGCCAGACCGGCGCGGGCTGGGCCAGGGTGGCGGCTCCCAGAGACTTTTTCATGGCGTTCCTCCTTGTGCGGTTGTTCCCCTCTCCGCTTCCGGCATGCCCCGGCAGGCCGCTTTTGGCAAGCCCGCAGGACCGTCTTTTTTGTGTAACACTTTGAACTTGCCAGCATTTTCCATCAAGCTCCCCTCCCCTTCCCCCGGGGTTGGTTTTGAGATATGGAGCGGGATTGCCATTCTTTGACACATTGCGGCCGCCGGGACCCACTCGGCCTCAGCGCGGCCGAGCGAGGTGAACCATGCCTTTGTGCAGCATCGAAGAAGCCATGGAGGACATCCGGCAGGGCCGGATGGTCATCATGGTGGACGACGAGGACCGGGAGAACGAGGGCGACCTGGTCTGCGCCGCCGAGAAGGTCACGCCCCAGACCATCAACTTCATGGCCACCCATGGCCGCGGCCTCATCTGCCTGGCCATGGACGCGGCGCTCATCGACCGGCTCCGGCTCCCGCTCATGAGCCAGCACAACCAGACCAAGTTCGGCACCAACTTCACGGTCTCCATCGAAGCCCGCGAAGGCGTGACCACGGGCATCTCGGCCTTTGACCGGGCCACCACCATCCTCACCGCGGTGGGCGACACGGTGACGCCCGAGGACATCGTGACCCCGGGCCACGTCTTCCCCCTGCGCGCCCGCAACGGCGGCGTGCTCGTGCGCGCCGGGCAGACCGAGGGCAGCGTGGACCTCTGCCGCCTGGCCGGGCTGAAGCCCGCCGGGGTCATCTGCGAGATCATGCGCGAGGACGGGAACATGGCCCGCATGCCCGACCTCATCCCCTTCGCCGAGAAGCACGGGCTCAAGATCTGCTCCGTGGCCGGGATCATCCGCCACCGCATGAAGTTCGGCGGCCACAACGTGACCAAGGTGGCCGAGGCCGACCTGCCCACCCAGTACGGCCACTTCCGCACCGCGGCCTTCCAGTCCGAGGCCGACGGCCGCACGCACATGGCCCTGGTCATGGGCGAGATCAAGCCCGGCGAGCCCACCCTGGTGCGGGTGCACAGCGAGTGCCTCACCGGCGACGTGTTCGGCTCCAAGCGCTGCGACTGCGGCCAGCAGCTGGCCGCGGCCCTGTGCCAGATCAACCGCGAAGGCAAGGGCGTGCTGCTCTACATGCGCCAGGAGGGCCGCGGCATCGGCCTGGGCAACAAGATCAAGGCCTACCACCTCCAGGACGAGGGCCTGGACACCGTGGAGGCCAACCAGCGCCTGGGCTTCGCCCCGGACCTGCGCGAATACGGCACCGGGGCCCAGATCCTGGTGGCCCTGGGCGTGTCCAAGATGCGGCTCATGACCAACAACCCCAAGAAGATCATCGGCCTCGAAGGCTACGGCCTGGAGGTGGTGGAGCGGGTGCCCATCGAGATGGACGCCTGCGAGGTGAACCTGGGGTATCTCACCACCAAGAAGGAAAAGCTCGGGCACATGCTCGAACTGAAGAACCGCAAGAACTGAGCGGAGGACGCCATGAACATCAAGACCATCGAAGGCAGGCTGGAGGCCGGGAAGCTCAAGTTCGCGCTCATCGCCAGCCGCTTCAACGACTTCATCGTGGACAAGCTGGTGGCCGGGGCCCTGGACTATCTCGTGCGCCACGGCGCGGACGAGAAGAACATCACCCTGGTGCGCATCCCCGGGGCCTTCGAGATGCCGGTGGTGGCCCGCAGGATGGCCGCCTCCAAGAAGTACGACGGCGTCGTCTGCCTGGGCGCGGTGATCCGCGGGGCCACGCCGCACTTCGACTTCGTGGCCGGCGAGTGCGTCAAGGGCATGGCCCAGGTGGCCCTGGAGACCGGCGTGCCCATCGGCTTCGGCGTGCTCACCTGCGACACCCTGGAGCAGGCCATCGAGCGCGCCGGGTCCAAGGCCGGCAACAAGGGCGTCGAGGCGGCCCACGCCGTGCTCGAAACCGTGCGCGTCCTGGAGCAGCTCTAAAGCATGGCGCAGAAGAAAGGCATGCGCCGCAACGGCCGCACCCTGGCCTTCCAGGTGCTCTACGGACTGTGTTTCGCCCCGGCGGCGGCAGCCCCGTCGCTGGAATGGGCCTTTGCCGAGAACCCGGCCGTGCTGGAGGAGGCCTCCGACGAGGTCCGCGCCTTCGCCCGCGGCCTGGCGCAGGGCGTCTGGGCCAAGCGCGAGGAGCTGGACCAGATCATCCATCGCCACTCCAAGCACTGGAAGCTCCACCGCATCGCCAAGGTGGAGCTGGCCATCCTCCGGCTGGCGCTCTACGAGATGCTCCACTGCGCGGACATCCCGCTCAAGGTGGCGCTCAACGAGGCCATCGAGCTGTCCAAGCAGTTCGGCGACGAGAACTCGCGCAACTTCATCAACGGCATCCTGGACGCCGCGGCCCGCGCCGTGGACAACGGCGACCTGGGCGTGGACAAGAAATTCTGACCGCAGGAAAGGATCACATGGCGCTGGGCAAGTACGATCCGGAAACGATCGAGAACAAGTGGCAGGCGCGCTGGGCCGAGTCCCGCTGCTTCGAGGTGGAGGCCGACCCCTCGCGTCCCAAGTACTACGTGCTGGAGATGTTCCCCTACCCCTCGGGCAAGATCCACATGGGGCACGTGCGCAACTACTCCATCGGCGACGTGGTGGCCCGCTACAAGCGCATGCGCGGCATGAACGTGCTGCACCCCATGGGCTGGGACGCCTTCGGCCTGCCCGCCGAGAACGCCGCCATCAAGAACAAGTCCCACCCCGCCATCTGGACCTACGGCAATATCGCGGAGATGCGCGCCCAGCTCAAGCGTCTGGGCTATTCCTACGACTGGCGGCGCGAGCTGGCCACCTGCCGGCCGGAATACTACAAGTGGGAGCAGGCCTTTTTCCTGAAGTTCCTGGAAAAGGGCCTGGTCTATCGCAAGAACTCGCCGGTGAACTGGTGCGAATCCTGCCAGACCGTGCTGGCCAACGAGCAGGTGGAGGAGGGCCGCTGCTGGCGCTGCGACTCCGAGGTGGAGCAGAAGCAGCTGGAGCAGTGGTTCCTGCGCATCACGGCCTATGCCGACGAGCTCCTGGAATCCCTGGAGAGCCTGGAAAAGGGCTGGCCCGAGCGCGTGCTCACCATGCAGCGCAACTGGATCGGCAAGAGCGTGGGCGCGCAGGTCAAGTTCAAGATTAAGGGCCTCGATGAAGAGGTCGAGGTCTTCACCACCCGGCCGGACACCCTGTGCGGGGCCACCTTCATGAGCCTGGCCGCCGAGCACCCCCTGGTGGAGAAGCTCATCGCGGGCTCGCCCCAGGCCGAGAAGGTCCGCGCCTTCTGCCGCGACGTGGCCAACATGGACCGCATCAAGCGCGGGGCCGACGACCTGGAGAAGGAGGGCGTGTTCACCGGGGCCTATTGCGTGAACCCCTTCACCGGCTGGGACATGCCCATCTGGGTGGCCAACTTCGTGCTCATGGGCTACGGCACCGGCGCGGTCATGGCCGTGCCCGCCCACGACCAGCGCGACTTCGAGTTCGCGCGCAAGTATGACCTGCCCCTGCGCGTGGTCATCGAACCCCAGGGCCAGAGCCTGGACCCCGCGTCCATGACCGCGGCCTACGCCGACTCGGGCCTGCTGGTGAACTCCGGCGAGTTCGACGGCCTGGAGAACGACAAGGCCAAGCAGATCATGGTGGCCAAGCTGGCCGAAAAGGGCCTGGCCAAGCCCACGGTGAACTACCGCCTGCGCGACTGGAACATCTCGCGCCAGCGCTTCTGGGGCGCGCCCATCCCGGTGGTCTATTGCGACGCCTGCGGGCTGGTGGGCGTGCCGGAAAAGGACCTGCCCGTGGTCCTGCCCGAGGACGCGGTCATGCGCACGGACGGCAAGTCGCCCCTGCCCTTCATGGAGGGGTTCGTAAACACGACCTGCCCCAAGTGCGGCGGCCCGGCCCGGCGCGAGACCGACACCATGGACACCTTCGTGGAGTCGTCCTGGTATTTCCTGCGCTACACCCAGGCCCGCGAGGACAAGGCCCCCTTCGACGAGGCGGCCCTCAAATACTGGTCGCCCGTGGACCAGTACATCGGCGGCATCGAGCACGCCATCCTGCACCTGCTTTACTCCCGCTTCTATTCCAAGCTCCTGCGCGACGAGGGCTACGCGGTGCCCGCCGAGCCCTTCACCAACCTGCTGACCCAGGGCATGGTGCTGAAAGACGGGGCCAAGATGTCCAAGAGCAAGGGCAACGTGGTGGACCCGAACGCCATGATCGACAGGTACGGGGCCGACGCCACCCGGCTCTTCATCCTCTTCGCCTCGCCGCCGGAAAAGGACCTGGAGTGGAGCGACGCGGGCATCGAGGGGGCCTACCGCTTCCTGTCCCGCCTCTGGCGGCTGTCCGAGGAGCTGGAGGGCGTGCTGCGGCCGGTGAAGCCCTGCGCCGCGCCCGAGGGCGAGCTCTCGGCCCCGGCCAAGGCCCTGCGCCGCAAGGAGCACGACACCGTGCGCCGCGTGACCCGGGACATCGAGAACGCCTTCCAGTTCAACACGGCCATCGCCGCGCTCATGGAGCTGGTGAACGAGCTCTACCTGCTCAAGGACGAGCTGAAGACCCTGCCCGAGGGGCCGCAGGTCCTGTCCTCGGCCGTGGCCACGGCCCTGACCCTGCTCTCGCCCGTGGCCCCGCACATCTGCGAGGAGCTCTGGCAGGCCCTGGGCCACACCACGCAGCTGGCCTCCGAGCCCTGGCCCTCCTACGACGAGTCCGCCCTGGTGCGCGACCAGGTGGAGCTGGTGGTCCAGGTCAACGGCAAGGTCCGCGGCCGCGCCGCCGTGGCCGCCGACGCCTCCGAGCAGGAGGTCAAGGACGTGGCCCTGAAGCTGGACAACGTGGTGCGCCATGTGGAAGGTAAGACCATCGTCAAGGTGGTGGTCATCCCGGGCAAGCTCGTGAGCGTGGTGGTCAAGTAAGGAGGCTCCGGTGCGCCGCATCCCGCCCCTGCTCGTCCCGGCCCTGCTGGGCCTGGCCCTGCTGCTCTCCGCCTGCGGCTACAACCTGGGTTCCGAGGGCCCGGTGAGCCTGAAGCCCGCCAACCGGGCCCTGTACATCGAGCGCGTGGACAACCCCACGGCCTACACCTGGCTGGAGCCGCGCCTGCGCTCGCTCTTCCGCGACGAGGTCACCCGCCGGGGCTGGGCCACCTGGGTGGAGCGCAAGCAGGCCACGGGCCTGGTGGTCATCACCGTGCGCAACTACCTGCGCAACACGGGCGTCTATGGCCGCGACGACAAGACCCTGCGCTATTCCGCCGGGCTGACCCTCTCGGCCCGGGTCATCTCGCCCCTGGACGGCTCCGTGCTCTGGGATTCCGGCATGGTTTCCTGGAGCGAGAACTTCTCCCCGGGCGAGGAGCAGGCCGTGGACGCCCTGGTCACGGACCTGGCCGTGCGCCAGCTCGTGGACCGCATGACCCAGGGCTACTAACCCCCCACAGGAGGCCGCGTGCCCAGGCAGGGCTATTCCTTCCTCGTCTGCCCGGACCCCGAGCTGCTGCGCCGCCGGGTGGACGCCCTGGCCGCAGAAGGCGGCATGGCCGCGGCCGAACGCAAGGTCTTCTGGGGCGACGACGCCGAACCCCTGCCCGGGACCTTCTGGGAGGCCCTGACCCAGAAAAGCCTGTTCTCCACGCCCAAGACCCTGGTCCTGCGCCGGGCCAACAGCCTCAAGGCCGAGGCCTGGGACCGCCTGGACAAGGCCCTGGCCGCGGCCAACCCCGAGGTCTGGGTCTTCCTCTGCCTGGAAGGCGAATGGGACCGGGGCAAGGCCCCGCTGCCCGCGGTCCTGACCAAACGCAACCTCTGGAAGCACGCCGAGAAATCCGGCTGGGTCTGGCAGTCCAAGGGCCTGGACGAGAAGTCCCTGCGCGCCTTCGTGCGCGAATGGGCCGCGGCCCAGAAGATCAGCGCGGAGCCCCAGGTCCTGGAGGGCCTCTGCCGCGTCCTGCCCCTGGACGCCGCGGCCCTGGCCCTGGAGCTGGACAAGCTGGCCCTGGCCGCCGGGCCGGAGCGCCGCCTCCTGGCCGAGCACGCCGACCTGGTGCAGCGCGGCGAGGACATGGACCTTTTCGCCCTCATGGACGCCCTGGCCAAGGGCGGCTCCCCGGCCCTGGTCTGGGGCCGCGTGCTGGGCAACCGCGGGGAGTCCGACAGCCTGCTCTTCCCCCTGGTGGGCGCGCTCTGCCGCGAGGCCCGCACCCTCTGGGCCCTGCTCGCCGAGGACGAGGAGGTGAAGATCCACCCCTATGTGCGCCAGCTCAAGACGCCCCTGGCCAGACGCCTGGGCAAGCCCGGGCTGCGGCGCCTCTTCGACCTGGCCCTGGAGGCCGACCTGGGGGTCAAGACCGGGTCGCGCAAGCCGGAGCAGGCCCTGGAGCTCCTGGTGGCCGAGCTGACCGGCGTGTTCGGCGCGAAAAAGGCCCGGCCGTGAGCGCCAAGGACGCCCCCCACTACCTGGGCCACCGCCAGCGCCTGCGCGGCCGCCTGGCCCGCGAGCCCAAGGCCCTGGCCGACTACGAGCTCCTGGAGCTGGCCCTGGCCCAGGTCCTCCGGCGTTCCGACACCAAGCCCCTGGCCAAGGCCCTGCTGGCGCGCTTCGGCAGCCTGGCCGGGGTCTTCGCGGCCACGGACGAGCAACTCCTGGGCCTGGACGGCTTCGGCCCGGCGCTCTGCTCCCACTGGGCCCTGCTGCGCGAGCTGCTGGCCCGCCTGGGCGAGGGCGGCCTGGCCCCGCGCCAGGTGCTCTCCGGCCCCGAGGCCGTGCTGGCCGCGGCCCGCGCCCGCTTCGGCCGCTCGGGCCTGGAGGAGGTCTGGGCCGCGCTCCTGGACAACAAGAACCGCGTCCTGGCCTGGGAGCAGGTGAGCCGGGGCACGGTGGACCAGTCCGCGCTCTATCCCCGCGAGATCATGGCCCTGGCCCTGAAACACAAGGCCGCTGGCCTCATCCTGGTGCACAACCACCCCGGCGGCGACCCCAATCCCTCCGAGGCGGACATCCGCATCACGTCCCAGCTGGCCCGTGCCGCGGCCGACCTGGGCCTGCGCCTGCTGGACCACCTCATCGTGGCCGAGGACCGGCACGCGAGCTTCCAGGAACTGCGTCTTATTTGAAGGAGAAAATCATGTCCCGCACCGTGCGTTGCACCGTAGAAGGGAGAGTGCAGGGGGTCTATTTCCGGGCCTTCACCCGCGACGAGGCCGTGCGCCTGGGCCTCGCCGGCTGGGTCCGCAACCTGCCCGACGGCCGCGTGGAGACCGTGGCCCAGGGCCCCGAGGAGGCCGTGGAGCGCTTCCGGGCCTTCCTGCACAAGGGCTCGCCCTTCTCGCGGGTGGACGCTGTGCGCTGCGAGGAGCTGGACGAGGCCGAGGCCTTCCACGGGTTCGAGATTCGCAGGTAGGCGCGGTCACGGGTTTTTTCGGGACGCGGGGTTGCCATTCGCCGGATCGGCATTAGTTGGGAAAGGCGGCCCCAGAGCCGCCTTTTTACGTCCCCAACCCCCAAACGAGGGATACGTCCTTGAAAAAGAAGAAAACCCCCATCAAGGCCCTGCCCATGCGCCGCAACGGCGTGGAGGTCCGGCCCGAGGAGATCGCCCAGGCCCTGTCCGCCCAGGGCGACGGCTCGCCGGACGTGGGCGAGTCCAGCCCCCAGGCCCAGATGCAGCAGGCCGAGGCCCAGATTCCCCGGACCATGCCCGTGCTCCCGGTGCGCGACATCGTGGTCTTCAACTACATGATCCTGCCGCTCTTCGTGGGCCGGGAGAAGTCGGTGAAGGCCGTGGACGCGGCCCTGTCCTCGGACCGCTACATCCTCATCCTGACCCAGAAGGACGAGACCGTGGACGACCCCGGTCCGGACGACCTGCACCAGATCGGCACCGTGGGCATGATCATGCGCATGCTCAAGATGCCCGACGGCCGCCTCAAGGTCCTGGTGCAGGGCCTGGCCCGCGCCCGGGTCAAGTCCTTCCTCCAGTCCGAGCCCTACCACCTGGCCGAGGTGGAGTCCCTGCCCGAGCAGGAGGTCAAGGAGCTGCGGCCCGAGCACGAGGCCCTCATGCGCGCCTCGCGCGAGCAGAGCGAGAAGATCCTCTCCCTGCGCGGCATCTCCTCGGTGGACATCATGGGCGTCTTGAACAACGTCACCGAGCCCGGCCGCCTGGCCGACCTCATCGCCTCCAACCTGCGCATGAAGGTGGAGGAGGCCCAGAAGATCCTGGAGTGCATCGACCCCCTCAAGCGGCTGGAGATGGTCAACGGCCAGCTCATGAAGGAGGTCGAGGTGGCCTCCATGCAGCAGAAGATCCAGAACATGGCGCGCGAGGGCATGGACAAGGCCCAGCGCGACTTCTTCCTGCGCGAGCAGATGAAGGCCATCAAGAAGGAGCTGGGCGACGAGGGCGGCGAGTCCGAGGAGTTCGACGAGCTCAAAAAGGCCATCGAGAAGGCCGGGCTGCCCAGGGAGGTCCGCAAGGAGGCCCTCAAGCAGCTGGCCCGCCTGGAGTCCATGCACCCCGAGTCCTCCGAGGCCACGGTCATCCGCACCTACCTGGACTGGATCGTGGAGCTGCCCTGGAAGAAGCTCTCCCGCGACCGCCTGGACATCAAGGCGGCCAAGACCATCCTGGACGAGGACCACTACGACCTGGACAAGGTCAAGGAGCGCATCCTGGAGTACCTCTCGGTGCGCAAGCTGAACCCCAAGATGAAAGGGCCCATCCTCTGCTTCGTGGGCCCGCCCGGCGTGGGCAAGACCTCGCTCGGCCGCTCCATAGCGCGCAGCCTGGGCCGCAAGTTCCACCGCATGTCGCTGGGCGGCATGCGCGACGAGGCCGAGATCAGGGGCCACCGCCGCACCTACATCGGCTCCATGCCCGGACGCATCATCCAGGCCATGAAGCAGTGCGGCACGCGCAACCCGGTGATCATGCTCGACGAGATCGACAAGCTCGGCTCGGACTTCCGCGGCGACCCGTCCTCGGCCCTGCTGGAGGTGCTCGATCCGGAGCAGAACTTCTCGTTCACGGACCACTACCTGAACGTGCCCTTCGACCTCTCCAAGGTCATGTTCATCTGCACGGCCAACGTGCTGGACACCATCCCCGGCCCGCTGCTCGACCGCATGGAGGTCATCCGCATCCCGGGCTACACCGAGCAGGAGAAGGTGCACATCGCCGAGCGCTTCGTGATCCCGCGCCAGACCAAGGAGAACGGGCTCACGGACAAGGAGGCCCGCTTCGAGGACGGCGTGCTGGCCAAGATCATCCGGGACTTCACCCGCGAGGCCGGCCTGCGCAACCTGGAACGCGAGATCGGCTCGATCTGCCGCAAGATGGCCCGCAAGAAGGCCGAGGGCGAGAAGGGGCCGTTCGTGGCCAACCCGGCCAACCTGTCCAAGTACCTGGGCGCGCCCAAGTTCCTGGACGACGAGAAGGAGGCCGTGCTGCCCCCGGGCGTGGCCGTGGGCCTGGCCTGGACGCCCTTCGGCGGCGAGATCCTGCACATCGAGGTGAGCACCATGCCCGGCACGGGCAAGCTCATCCTCACCGGCAAGCTGGGCGACGTGATGAAGGAGTCGGCCCAGGCCGCCCTGTCCCTGGCCCGGGCCCGGGCCAAGGAGTACGGCATCGCCGGGGACTTCCACGTGAAGCGCGACATCCACGTGCACGTGCCCGCGGGCGCCACGCCCAAGGACGGCCCCTCGGCCGGCGTGACCCTGGTCACGGCCCTGCTCTCGGCCCTCACCGACACCCCGGTCTGCGCGGACCTGGCCATGACCGGCGAGATCTCCTTGCGCGGCCGCGTGCTGCCCGTGGGCGGCATCAAGGAGAAGATCCTGGCGGCCGTGTCCCACGGCATGCGCCTGGTCATCATCCCGAACCAGAACAAGAAGGACCTGGAAGAGGTGCCCGCGGACCTGCTGGGCCGCATCGAGGTCAAGACCGTGGAGCGCATCGAGGAGATCTGGCCCCTGGCCTGCGCCCCGCGCGCGGGCAAGGCCAAGGCCGCCAAGGCGGCCCCGGCGAAAAAGGCCGCTGCGGCCAAGCAGTCCGTTGCAACGGCCAGGCCCGCGCCGAAAAAGGCCCCGGCCAAAAAGCCCGCGGCCAAAAAGCCCGCGGCCAAAAAGAAGTAAGGGACGCCTCTGACCCGAAACGCGGGCAGCCGGGACACTGTCCCGGCCGCCTTTTTTGCGCCCGCGGCAGCAGGGGCCAGGCCCCGTTCTCGTTGACACCCCAGGGCTTTTCCGGCAGAAATAAGCACCCACTTCGGCCTCTGCGGGGGCGCAGGCGGCCGCTCATCCGGGCGCTCTTCAGGACAGGAGGTTTTCCATGAAATTCGCGCGGTTGATTGCGCTGGCCCTGCTCGCTCTCGTGCTGGCGGCCGGCTGCTCCAAGGAGTCCGAGACCCTCAAGATCGGGGCCGTGCTCTCGGTCACCGGGCCCGCATCGTTCCTGGGCGAACCCGAGAAGAACACCCTGATGATGCTCCAGGACGAGATCAACGCCAAGGGCGGGGTGGACGGCCGCAAGCTGGAGATCATCGTCTATGACGACGAGTCCGACGTGAACAAGTGCGTCATGGCCGCCAAGAAGCTCCTGGAGCAGGACAAGGTGGCCGCGGTCATCGGGCCCAGCATCTCGGGCAACACCCTGGCCATCATGAAGTCCTTCAGCCAGGCCCAGGTGCCGCTCGTCTCCTGCGCGGCCTCGGAAAAGATCATCTCGCCCGTGGACCCCTGGGTCTTCAACACGCCCCAGCTGGACCGCCACGCGGTGCTCAAGATCCTCCAGGACTTCAAGAAGAAGGGCTACTCCAAGGTGGCCATCCTCACCGTGTCCGACGGTTACGGCCAGTCCGGCCGCGCCGTGCTCCAGGAGCTGATCCCGGCCCAGGGCATGACGCTGGCGGCCGACGAGGTCTATGGCCCCAAGGACACGGACATGACCGCCCAGCTCACCAAGATCAAGGCCGCAGGCCCGGACGCCATCGTCTGTTGGGGCACCAACCCCGGCCCGGCCGTGGTGGCCCGCAACCGCGTGCAGCTCGGCATCGACACGCCGCTCTACATGAGCCACGGCGTGGCCTCCAAGAAGTTCATCGAACTGGCCGGGGACGCGGCCCAGGGCATCGTGCTGCCTGCGGGCCGGCTGGCCCTCATCGACCAAGTGCCGGACAACCACCCGCAGAAGGCCGTGCTCGTGGCCTACCGCGACATGTACGCCAAGAAGTACAACGCGCCCGTGTCCACCTTCGGCGGCTATGCCTGGGACGGGCTCCAGCTGGTGCTCAACGCGGTGAAGGCTGGCAAGTCGGCGCTGCCCAAGGACATCCGCGACAACCTGGAGAAGACCAAGGACTTCGCGGCCACCACGGGCCTCTACACGTACTCGCCCGCCAACCACAACGGCCTGGACGAGTCGGCCTTCGTCATGGTGGTCATCGACAAGGGCGACTGGAAGGTCGCCGAGTAGCCTTGCAAGCACGCCGGGCCGGGGGCGACCCCGGCCCGGCTTTCGCGGACCACGCCCCATGGACCTCGCCAGCCTGCTCCAGTTCGCCATCAGCGGCCTCACAGTGGGCGCCACCTATGGCCTGACCGCGCTGGGCTTCACCATCATCTTCAACACCACCGGGGTCATCAACTTCGCCCAGGGCGAATTCGTCATGCTCGGCGGCATGATGAGCGTGTTCGCCATGCGCGCCCTGGGCCTGCCCGAGCCCGCGGCCGTGGCCCTGGCCGTGACCGCCACAGTGATCGTGGGCGCGCTGGTGGAGCGCCTGGCCATCCGCCCGGTGTCCGGCCGTCCGGCCATGGACCTGGTCATCATCACCATCGGCGTGTCCATCCTGGCCCGCGGCCTGGCCATGCTGGTCTGGGGCAAGGACACCTTCGCCCTGCCGCCCTTTTCCGGCGACACGCCCCTCCCCTTCCTGGGCGCGGCCCTCATGCCCCAGAGCCTCTGGGTCCTGGCCATCAGCCTGGGCCTGCTGGCCGGGCTCAAGTACTTCTTCTCCGCCACGCTCACGGGCAAGGCCATGCTGGCCTGCTCCTTCGACGCCAAGGCCGCCTCGCTGGTGGGCATCGGCGTGCGGCGCATGGTGCTTCTCTCGTTCATGATCTCGGCCTTCGTGGGGGCCGTGGGCGGGGCCATCCTCGCTCCGCTCACCATGACCTCCTACGACGTGGGCGTGCTCCTGGGCCTCAAGGGCTTCGCCGCCTGCATTCTGGGCGGCCTGGGCAACCCCTTCGGCGCGGCCGTGGGCGGGCTCATCCTGGGCGTGCTGGAATCCCTGGGCGCGGGCCTGGTGTCCTCGGCCTACAAGGACGCCCTGGCCTTCGTCATCCTGCTGGCCCTGCTCTTCGTCCGGCCCCAGGGCCTGTTCGGCAAACCCGAGTCCAAGCGGGTCTGACATGGGCAGCTTCCGCGCCGACGCCCTCCGCCTTCTGGCCCTGGCCGTGATCCTGGCCCTGGCCCCCCTGGCCCTGCCCAACAACTACTACCTCACCGTGCTGACCATGTGCTGCCTGCACGCCGTCATCGCCGTGGGCCTGAACCTCCTGGTGGGCCACGCCGGACAGATTTCCCTGGGCCACGCCGGGTTCTACGGCCTGGGCGCGTACACCACGGCCGTGCTCACCGCCACCCTGGGCCTGCCCATCCCGCTGGGGATGGCGGCCGGGGTCCTGGCGGCCCTGGCCGTGGCCTTCCTGGTGGGCGTGCCCGCCTTGAAGCTCACGGGCCACTACCTGGCCATGGCCACCCTGGGCTTCGGCATCATCCTCTCCATCCTGTTCAACGAAACGGTGGGCATCACGGGCGGGCCCTCGGGCTTCACCGGCATCCCCCGGCTCACGCTCCTCGGCTACACCTTCGCCTCGGACCTGAGCTACTACTACCTCACGGCCGCGGCCCTCTGCCTGGTGACGCTCTTGGCCCTGAACCTGCTGCACTCCCGCCTGGGCCGCGCCCTGCGCGCCCTGCACACCTCGGAGAAGGCGGCCCAGGCCATGGGCGTGGACGTGGCCCGCTTCAAGCTCTTCGTCTTCGTGCTCTCGGCCGGGTTCGCGGGCCTGGCCGGGGTGCTCTACGCCCACTTCCTGACCTTCATCGCCCCGGCCTCCTTCGGCTTCTCCTTCTCGGTGGAGCTCATCGTCATGGTGGTGCTGGGCGGCATGACCAGCGTGCCCGGCTCCATCCTGGGGGCCTTTTTCCTGACCATGCTGCCGGAATTCCTGCGGGCCTTCGAGAACGTGGAGATCCTGCTCTTCGGCGCGATCCTGGTGGCCTGCATGATGTTTCTGCCCGACGGCCTGGCCGGGGGCCTGGGACGGCTTTGGCGCTACGTGCGCGCCAGGATGCGCAGGGAGGCGGCCGATGTCTGAGGCCCTGCTCTCCTGCGCGGACGTGCGCGTGCGCTTCGGCGGGGTCCAGGCCCTGGCCGAGGTGGACTTCGAGGCGCGCCAGGGCCGCATCACCTCCATCATCGGCCCCAACGGCGCGGGCAAGACCACGCTGCTCAACGTCATCTCCGGCATGGTGCCGGCCCAGACCGGCCGCATCCTGCTGGACGGCCGCGACCTCTCCAAGGCCCAGGCCCACGAACGCGCCCGCGCGGGCATGGTGCGCACCTTCCAGAACCTGGAGATATTCTCCAACATGAGCGTGCTGGAGAACGTCATGACCGGCTGCCACGGCCGCCTACGCCTGGGGGCCTGGCAGAGCCTGCTGCGCACGCCCGCCGCCCTGGCCCTGGAGCGGCGCATCGCCGAGGAATCCATGGCCGTGCTGGAATTCCTGGGACTGGCCGGACTGGCCCAGGCCCCGGCCAGGGACCTGGCCTTCGGCCGCCAGCGGCTTCTGGAGCTGGGCCGCGCCCTGGCCGCCGGTCCCCGCCTGCTCCTGCTGGACGAGCCCGCGGCCGGCCTGAACATCGCCGAGACCCGCGCCCTGGGCGAGCTCATCCTGCGCATCCGGGAAGAGCGCGGGGTGAGCGTGGTGCTGGTGGAGCACGACATGGACCTGGTCATGGGCGTGAGCGACGAGGTCACCGTGCTCTGCTTCGGCCAAGTCATCCGCCGCGGCGCCCCGGCCGAGGTCCAGCGCGATCCCGAGGTCATCGCCGCCTACCTGGGCGAGGACGAGGAGGACGCGTGAGCGCGCCGCTGCTGGCCCTCAAGAACCTGGACGTGTTCTACGGCCGCATCCACGCCGTGCGCCGGGTGAGCCTGCACGTGCGCCAGGGCGAGATCGTGGCCCTCATCGGCGGCAACGGCGCGGGCAAGACCACGCTGCTCTCCACCATTTCCGGCCTCATCCGCCCGGCCGCGGGCGAACTCTCCTACGAGGGCCGCGACCTGGCGGGCCTGGCCCCGGAGCGCGTGGTGCGCCTGGGCCTGTCCCACGTGCCCGAGGGACGCCTGGTCTTCAGCCCCCTGTCCGTGGAGGACAACCTGCGGCTCGGGGCCTACAGCCTGTCCGCCGCGGCCCGGCGCGAGGCGCTCACCTTCGACCTGGCCCGCATCTTCGAGATGTTCCCCATCCTCAAGGAGCGGCGGACCCAAGCCGCGGGCACCCTGTCCGGCGGCGAGCAGCAGATGCTGGCCATCGGCCGGGCGCTCATGGCCCGGCCCCGCGCCCTGCTCCTGGACGAGCCGGGCATGGGCCTGGCCCCGCTGGTGATCCGCGACATCTTCCGGCATATCCTGGGCCTGCGCGACAGCCTGGGCCTCACCGTGCTCCTGGTGGAGCAGAACGCCCGGGCCGCGCTTCGGATCGCGGACCGCGGCTACGTGCTGGAGACCGGCCGCGTCATGGTCCAGGGACCGGCCCAGGAGCTTCTGGCCAACAAGGACGTGCAGCGGGCCTACCTGGGCCGCGACCAGGACCGCTGAACACGGGAGGCGTTCCATGTACTGGCAAGCCGACTGCGAATGCATGAGCCGCGAGGACCTGGAACTGGTCCAGCTGGAGCGGCTCCAGGCCACCCTGAGCCGCGTGGCCCGCAACGTGCCCTTCTACCGCAAGAAGTTCGCGGACCTGAACCTGGACCCGGACCAGGTGCGCTCCCTGGACGACGTGCGCCGCCTGCCCTTCACCACCAAGCTCGACGTGCGCGACAACTACCCCTACGGCCTGTTCGCCGTGCCCCTGCGCGAGGTGGTGCGGCTCCAGGCCTCCTCGGGCACCACGGGCAAGCCGGTGGTGGTGGGCTACACCAAGGGCGACGTGCGCCGCTGGTCCGAGCTGGTGGCCCGGGTGCTCACCGCGGGCGGGGTGACCAAGGACGACGTGGTCCAGATCGCCCTGAACTACGGCCTGTTCACCGGCGGCTTCGGCTTCCACTACGGGGCCGAGCGCATCGGGGCCTCGGTCATCCCCATCTCCAGCGGCAACAGCCGCCGCCAGATCATGATCATGCAGGACTACCGCGCCACGGCCCTTATCTGCACCCCGAGCTACGCCCTGCACCTGGCCGACACCCTGGCCTCCCTGGGCATCGAGCGCAACCAGCTGACCCTGCGCGTGGGCCTGTTCGGGGCCGAGCCCTGGTCCGAACCCATGCGCCGGGAGATCGAGGACCGCCTGGGCATCCTGGCCACGGACAACTACGGCATCAGCGAGGTCATGGGGCCGGGCATCGCCGGGGAGTGCCTGGAGCGCCAGGGCCTGCACATCAACGAGGACCATTTCCTGGCCGAGATCGTGGACCCCGAGAGCGGCGAGCCCGTGCCCGCGGGCCAGACCGGCGAGCTGGTGCTGACCACCCTGACCAAGGAGGCCTTTCCGGTCATCCGCTACCGCACCGGCGACCTGACCCGGCTCATCATTGAGCCCTGCCGCTGCGGCCGGACCTTCCGGCGCATGGCCCGCGTGCCGGGCCGGGCCGACGACATGCTCATCATCCGGGGCATCAACGTCTTCCCCTCCCAGGTGGAGGCCCTCATGCTGGAGACCGGGCTCATCGAGCCGCACTACCAGATCGTGCTGGACCGCGCGGGCCACCTGGACACGGCCACCATCCTGGTGGAGGCCCCGGAATCCTTCTGCACGGACCGCATCTCCGAGTCCCAGCGCATCATCGAGACCGTGCGCCGCAGGCTGGAGACCGACCTGGGCGTGGACTTCGAGGTGCGGCTGGTGGAGCCCAGGACCCTGGAGCGCAGCGAGGGCAAGGCCCGCAGGGTCATCGACCGCCGCACGCTGTAGCGGCCGCCGCTTGCCTTTCCCGGGGCAGGACCTATCTTCTCCCCCGGCTCCCGGCGTTGCCAGGGGCCCGGCTTTCGCGCTATGACCCGGGGGCCCAAGGTCCCATTGGAGGAACACATGCCCATTTTTGAATACAAATGCGGCCGCTGCGGCCGGGAATTCGAGGAACTGGTCTTCGGCGACGAGACCCCGGCCTGCCCGGCCTGCGGCTCCAGCAAGACCTCCAAGCTCATGTCCCGCTGCCGGGCCAAGACCGGCGGCGCGGGCGGCGACTTCGACGCGCCCTCCTCCTCGGGCGGCGGAGGCGGCTGCTCCGGCTGCTCCGGCGGCAGCTGCTCCACCTGCGGCCACTAGGACGCCCGGGCATGAAGAAACTGACCATCGCCACCCGGGGCAGCGCCCTGGCCCTGTGGCAGGCGGAGCACATCTCGGCCCTGCTGCGTGAACGCCACCCCGGCCTCGAGGTGGCGCTGCTCAAGATCAAGACCACAGGCGACAAGATCCTGGACGTGCCCCTGGCCAAGGTCGGCGGCAAGGGCCTGTTCGTCAAGGAGATCGAGGAGGCCCTGCTGGACGGCCGGGCCGACCTGGCCGTGCACAGCATGAAGGACGTGCCCACGGAACTGCCGCCCGAGCTGGTGGTGGGCGTCAACCCCGAGCGCGAGGACTGCACCGACACCCTGCTCTCCGTGCAGTACGGCGGGCTGGCCGCCCTGCCCCAGGGGGCCAGGGTGGGCACCAGCAGCCTGCGCCGCCAGTCGCAGCTCAAGACCCTGCGGCCCGACCTCGAGGTGGAGTCCCTGCGCGGCAACCTGGACACCCGCGTGCGCAAGCTCCTGGAAGGCCGATACGACGCCATCGTGGTGGCCACCGCGGGTCTCAAGCGCCTGGGCCTTTCCGCGCCCAAAAGCGAGATCCTCGGCCCGCCGAGCTTCTTGCCCGCCGTGGCCCAGGGCGCGCTGGGCATCGAATACCGCAAGGACCGGCCCGAGGTCCTGGCCATGCTGGAGTTCCTGGACCACAAGGAGACCAAGATCCGGGTCCAGGCCGAGCGCGGCTTCCTGGCCGGGCTGGAAGGCGGCTGCCAGGTGCCCATCGCGGCCCATTCCCGCGTGGCGGGCGGCCTGGTGCTGCTCACCGGGTTCGTGGCCGACACGGACGGCTCCCGCGCCGTGCGCCTGGACAACGCCGGGCCTGTGGACCAGGCCTGGGACGTGGGCGCGGAACTGGCCCGCCAGGTGCTGGCGGCCGGGGCCGCGGCCGTGCTGGCCGAGGTCTATGAGCGGGAAATCAAGCACTGACGCCGAGGCTCTCACGGCTCTCCAGGTCATGCCGGGCATCGGCCCGGCCATGGCCCGGGACCTGCTGCGCCTGGGCTTCCGCCAGCCCGCCGACCTGCGCACGGCCGATCCCCAGGCCCTCTACGAACGGCTCATGGCCCTGGAGGGCCGGCACGTGGACCGCTGCGTGCTCTACGTGTTCCGCTGCGCCGTGTACTTCGCCGAGACCGCGGAGCCGGACCCCGAAAAACTGAAGTGGTGGAACTGGAAGGTCTGAAGGCCGGGCTTTCGCTCCACGTATAATGCCGCTTGCAGATATATATAATTCTATATATGCTCCCTGCAAAACCAAGGAGCGCCATATGGCCGCCTCACATGAAATTTTATGTATCAATAAGTCAGACCGCTACAACCCTCACGAGCGGATCACCCACATCGGCGGGCTGAACGCAGACAGAACGCCATGGAAAATCACTCAGGAAAAAGCCATCGCCGGAATTGAATCCGGTGAATGGGCTTTTTACGTGAACCGAGGCGGACGGCGTGTGAACGTGATTGTGGCGAAAAGCAGCGCCGGAAATAAATATCTCAAAACCGAAGCCGACGGAGAGCAGCCCAACAACCTGTTGAGCCTGCCGGAATGCCCGTAGGGTTCTACCCCTCGCTCACCCCGGCCGAGGCGAACGAGGCCATCCGGTTGTAGATGTCCGCGGCGCAGCGCAGCACGAACACGGTCATGGCCGCGCCCGTGCCCTCGCCCAGGCGCAGGCCCAGGTCCAGCACCGGCGAAAGCCCCAGGGCGGCCACGGCCCGGGCGTGCCCCGGCTCGGCCGAGGCGTGGGAGAGCACGCAATATTCGCGCACCCGGGGGCAGAGCTTCCAGGCCGCGGCATAGGCCGCTGTGGAGATGAAGCCGTCCACGCACACGGCCTGGCGGTTCTTCGCTCCGCCCAGGATGAGCCCGGCCAGGCAGGCGATCTCCAGCCCGCCCAGGGCCGCCAGCACGGCCAAGGGGTCGCCCGAGGCCACGGCCCCGGCGTTCGCGGCCAGGGCCCGCTCGATGACCTGGGCCTTGCGGACCACGGCGTCCGCGGCGAGCCCGGTGCCCGGGCCGGTGACCTCCCTGGGCGCGAACCCGAGATAGGCGCAGTAGAGGGCCGTGGAGGGCGTGGTGTTGGCGATGCCCATGTCCCCGGTGCCCAGCACGCGCACGCCCTCGGCCGCGGCCCGGTCGGCCAGGGACACGCCCAGGAGCAGGGCCTGCACGCACTGCTCTTCGCTCATGGCCGGGCCTGCGGCCAGGTTGCCCGTGCCCGGGGCCACCTTGCCCTGGATGAGCGCCGGATGTTCGGGGAACTCGCCGCCCAGGCAGCCCGCATCCACCACGAAGAGCTGCACGCCCGAAGTCCTGCTGAGCACGTTGATGCCCGCCCCCCCGTTCAGGAAGTTGAGCACCATCTGGCGCGTCACCTCCTGGGGGAAGAGGCTCACGCCCTCGGCCGCCACGCCGTGGTCCCCGGCCACGGTGTAGATGCGCGCCGGATCGACCGCGGGCGCGCCGCCGCCCTGGATGCAGACCAGCCGCGCGGCCAGGTCCTCCAGACGGCCCAGGCTGCCGCGGGGCTTGGTCAGGTTGTCCAGGTGGGCGCGGGCCGCGGGCTCCAGGCCCAGGTCCACGGGGGCTATGGCGTTCAGAACGGCGTCGAGCTGGGCGTGCACGGAAACACTCCTGTTGCGGGTGAAGGCTGCTTGATACGCGCCGCGGCCCCGACCTGTAAAGCGGTCAGGGGCTGCGGCGGTGCTCCATCCAGGCCCGCAGCACCGCGTTCATGCGGCTCTGCCAGCCCGGCCCCAAAGAGCGGAAATACTCCACCACGTCGGCGTCGATGCGCAGGCTCATGAGACGCTTGGGCGGCCGGGGCCGGGCCTCGTCCGCCAGCCAGCCGCTGTCCGTTTCCGCCACGCCCTGCCCCAGGCGTCCCAGGTCCAGCACCACGGGGTGTTTCGCGCGATCTTCCGCGGCCATGGTCCCTCCGTTGCTTGTGAAAAGCAGTATCTACATTCTGTAGTACAGTCAAGAAATCCGGACCGATGTTGCCGCTGGGACCCGGCCCGTGCTAGGTCTTTGGTCCATGGACCGCCAGATCTGCGTGCTCCACGCCAACTGCCAGGGCGAGCCCCTGGCCGCGCTCCTGCGCCTCTGCCCGGAGTTCGCGGCGCGCTACGAGATCCGCCTCTTCACCAACTACACCCGCGAGCACGTGCCGGACCAGGTCCTGGCCTCCTGCGGCCTCTTCCTGTACCAGCACCTGGGCCCCCAGTGGGGCGGACTGTCCTCCGAGGCCCTGCTGGCGAAAATCCCGCGCAGCGCCGCCGCGCTCTGCGTGCCCAACATGTTCTTCCTGGGCTACTGGCCCCTGTGGTACAACGCCCCGGGCTTCGACTTCCGAGACCGCTTCCTGGACCACCTCCTGGACATGGGCCTGTCCAAGGCCGAAATCCTGCACCTCCATCTGCGCACGGACCTGGCCCGGAAGTACGACCTCCAGGCCCTGCTGGACGAGTCCCTGGAGCGCGAGCGCGAACGCGAGGCCCACACCCCGTTGAAGTACCTGGACTTCCTGCTTGAACATTTCCGGGAGCGCATGCTCTTCAACACCGTGAACCACCCCGGCCCCGAGCTCATGGTCCGGGCGGCCCGCGGCGTGCTCGCCCGGCTGGGCCTGACCCCGCCGCCCGAGGCCGACATGCTCGGCTCGGCCCGGCTCTTCCCGGAATTCAAGATGCCCATCCACCCCCAGGTGGCCGCGTTCCTGGGCCTGACCTTTGCCGGACCCGAGACCAGCTACCCCGTGTTCGGCAGGCAGAAGACCTTTGCCCAGTACGCGGAAAACTACGTGGACTGCCGCCTCCTCGGCATCGAGGACTTCACCGGCTACCTGCACCTGCGATGAGAAGCGAACCGAGCGTGGCCTGCCTGGGCGGCACCTTTTTCTCGCCCGCGCTCCGGGACCTGGGCTTCCGGGTCCTGCCCCTGCCCCTGTCGCGGCCGGAAATCCTGGACTGGACCGAGGTCTGCCGCCGCGCGGGCGAGGCCCCGGACCTGCTCCTGTACCTGGACCGCAGCCTGCCGCCGCCCCTGGCGGGGCTGGAGCGCTTTCCCTGCCTCACGGCCTTCTGGTGCATCGACTCGCACATCCACTCCTGGTATCCGGCCTGGGCCCAGGGCTTTGACCTCTGCTTCGCAAGCCTCAGGGACCACCTGCCGCGCTTCGTCCTGCGCCTGCCGCCGGAGCGGGTCCTGTGGCTGCCGCCCTTCGCGGACCTGGGACACCAGCCCCCGGCCGCGCCGCCGGACACGGAGTGGGACCTGCTCTTCGCGGGCACGGTGAACCCCGAGACCACGCCGGGCCGGGCCGCGTTCCTGAATGAATTGGGCCAGCGCCTGCCCGGGCTGGCCGTGCGCCAGGGCCGGTTCGGCGAGCTGCTGCCCCGGGCGCGGCTGGCCCTCAACGTGGCCGAGCGCGGGGACCTCAATTTCCGGGTCTTCGAGGCCCTGGGCTGCGGCTCCTGCCTGCTCACCCCCCGCGTGGGCCATGGCCAGGACACGCTCTTCCGCCACGGCGAGCATCTCTTCATCTATGATCCCGAGGACATGGACGGACTGGTGCGGCTGGTGAACGAACTGCTGGCCCAGCCGGAGCGGTGCGCGGCCGTGGCCCGGGCAGGCCGCGCCGCCGTGGACGCGGCGCACCGGCCCATCCACCGGGCGCGGCAGGTGGCCCGGGCGGTGTCCGGCCTGGACGCCGAAGCCGTGGTGGGGCAGCGCCTGGAGCAGGCCAAAGACATCCGCGAGAAGTATCTGAAGCTGGTCTATCTGCACTGGGCCGAGGCGGCCCAGGACCCGGCCACGCGCGCGGCCTACCTGGCTGCGGCCAAGGCCTAGAAGGGCCGTCCCTGCACGATCATCTCTGCCAGGGTCAGATCGACCCTGGGCAGCTGCCGCAGCCGGGACCCCAGCAGGTCCATCTCCAGCCGGGCCAGGTCGCGGTAGAGCGCGGTGCGGTCCAGGAGCACGGGACGGGCTCCCGCGGCGCAGAGCTCCTGGGCCTTGAAGCAGCCCGGGAACTCCTGGCGCTCCCCGTCGGGCCGCACCGAGAACGTGGGCACGCCGTGCAGGCGGCAGATCATGAGGCGGTGGCCGTAGAGCCCGCAAAGGCCCTGGTCGTTGAGCGGGCAGAGGAGCTTGGGCCGCTGGCCCTGGGCCAGGGTCTCCCGGGCCTGGCGCAGCCAGGCCGCGGGGGG
>JAWRKD010000027.1:0-15398 GCA_040307135.1 Desulfovibrionaceae bacterium | reverse complement strand
GAGCAGGCCCGCTCCAGGCGTCCGGCCAGCCCGGCCAGGCGCAGGGCCCCGGCGGCGCGGGCGGTCTCGCCCAGGTTGCGGGCCAGCCGGGCCGCGGCGCGCAGGTCGTCGCGCTCCAGGCCCATCTCCATCTCGGCCGTGCGCCGGGGCAGGTCCTCCACAAAGGCCCGCATCTGCTCCAGGGCCAGGTCGCGGTCCTGGCCGCAGCGCTCCAGGAGCCCGGCCAGGTCCAGGTCCGGCGCGGACTCCGGGCTGGGCTCGGGCCGGCGCCGCACGGGCCAGTGCAGCCTGCCGGGCAGGCAGATGTCGCGGCGCTTGACGAAGAACTTCCAGTGCCGCTCCAGGGGTTCGAACTCCTCCTCCAGCCCGGCCAGGGACTCGCTGGGCCCCAGGAAGAGCACCCCGCCCTTGCGCAGGGCGAAGTGGAACACGTGCAGGATGCGGTTCTGGACCTCGGGCCGCAGGTAGATGAGCAGGTTGCGGCAGACCACCAGGTCCATGCGCGTGAAGGGCGGGTCCTGGGTCAGGTTGTGCCCGGCGAAGACCACCATGCGCCGCAGCTCGGGCCGCACCCGCAGGCCCCCGGGCTCGACCGTGAACCAGTGGCGGCGCTCCGCCGGAAGGCCCTCGGCGTCGAGGGGGTAGAGGCCCTGGGCGGCCACGGCCAGGGAGCGCTGGTGCACGTCCGTGGCGAAGAGCCGGACCCTGGTCTCGCGGCCGCGCAGCATGGCCGCCTCGCGGAACAGAATGGCCAGGGAATAGACCTCCTCGCCCGTGGCGCAGCCCGGCGCCCAGGCCCGCACCTCGCGCTCGCCCGCGGCCTCCAGCAGCCCGGGGATGACGCGGTCCTCCAGGAAGGCGAAGGCGGCCACGTCCCGGAAAAACGAGGTCACGCCGATGAGCAGGTCGTGGCAGAGCTGGTCCAGCTCGCGGGGCTCGCCCCGGAGCAGGGCGGCGTAGGCCGCCAGGTCCGGGCACTGGCGGATGGCCGCGCGGCGCTCGATGCGGCGGCCCACGGTGGAGGGCTTGTAGGAGCGGAAGTCGATGCCGAAGCGCTCCAGGAGCAGCTCGAACAGGGGCTCCAGCTCCCTGCTGTTCAGGGCCCCGGACCGGTTCGCGGTCCCGCCGCGCTCCAGGGCCGCGGCCAGGGCCTGGGGCATGTCCTGGGGCGCCAGCAGGGAATGGGCCGCGCCCGTGGCCGCGGCCGCCCGGGGCATGCCGTCGAAGGCCGCGCTCTCCGGGGTCTGCACCAGGACCAGGCCCCCGGCCCGGGCCACGGCCTCCGCTCCCCTGGCCCCGTCCGAGCCCGCGCCCGAAAGGATCACGGCCGTGGCCAGCTCGCCCTTCTCCTGGGCCAGGCTCAGGAGAAAGCCGTCGATGGGCAGGGAGGGCCGCTCCGGCGGCAGGGGCCGCAGCCGCAGGCGGCCGCCCTCCAGGCCCGGGGAGCGGCCCGGCGGGGCCACGAGCACGGAGTCCGGCATGAACACGTCCTGGTCACGGGCCAGGCGCACGGGCAGGCTCGTGTACCGGGCCAGGATCTCGGGCAGGGCGCTGGCGCGTTCGGGATCCAGGTGCTGGAGCACCAGGAAGCAGAGCCCGGTGTCCGGCGGCAGGCGGCTGAAGAACAGGCGCAGGGCCTCCAGGCCCCCGGCCGAGGAACCCAGGGCCACGATCCGCGGCCCCCCGTCCGGAATCGCGAGACTCGGGGAATCGTCGGGAACCACGCTGCCCTCCGCTGGTCTAAGAAGAGAAATTCTAGCCTATTGCGGGCGTTCTTGCCAGCTTCGCGGCGCGGGGGCGGCGGGGGAAAAGGGGAACAGGACGCCCCCCGTTCCCGCGGAGCGCCCGGCTTCGCCGGTTCTTCTCCTCCTCCCCCCGCCCGCGCTCCCTTCCCCTGTGAAAGGCGGAGCGCCCGGCCGGGCCGTTCTCTTCCCCCTCCTCCCCAAAAACAACGGGCCCCCTGGGAACGTCCCAAGAGGCCCGCGCTGGAGGATGGGAGGGAACTATCGCAAACTATTCGGCAGTGATCTCGATGCGCCGGGGCTTGATCTGCTCCACCTTGGGCAGGAACAGCTCGAGCACGCCGTTCTTGAGCGTGGCCTTGATGCCGCCGCGGTCCACCAGGTCCGAGAGCGCGATGGTCTGGCGGTACTCGCCGGACCCGAACTGGACCTCCAGGAAGCGCTCCTTCTCCCCGGCCACCACGCCGGTCTTGCCGCTCACGGCCAGCTCGTTCTCGCGCAGGTCCAGGACCAGGTCCTTGCGGTCCACGCCGGGCATGTCCATATAGACCCAGTAGCCGTCGTCGCGCTCCAGGATGTCCGTGGAGGGGCGCAGGACAGGCAGGCTCTTCTCTTCGGGCTTGTTCTCGTTCATGGCGTCCCCCTTTACTTCACGTCGATGCTGACCCGGCGGGGCTTGGTGTCCTCGCTCTTGGGCAGGGTCACGGTGAGGATACCGTTGGCCAAGCTCGCGGTCACCCTGTCGCGCTCCACGGACACGTTGAGCCGCACCACGCGCTGGAAGGCCCCGGCGGGCCGCTCCTGGCGGAAGTACTTGCCCTGCTCGGGCTTGCGCTCGCCCTTGATGAGCAGCGTCTTGTCCGCCAGGGTGATCTCCAGGTCGTTCATCTCCACACCCGGGATCTCGGCGCGCACGTAGAGATTCTCGTCGTCCTCGCTGAAGTTCAGCGGCGGATAGGCCATGCGGCGGTCGCCGTAGGCCGGCCGGAGAAACTCCTCCACGAGCCGGTCGAAACGATCCGGAAAAGTGTAAAAAGTATTGAAGTCGAGCACCATGCGGGACCTCCTTCGTGTTCTTGGTGCGGAAAAAATAGACACGCCGCGGGGGTTGTCAACACCCCTGGGGAAAGGAGCCGGGCCCCTTTTGGGGAAAGGCCGGGGCTAGGGCCGGTCGCTGCCGCTCCGATCGCCGTGCTGGAGCAGGACCCGGGCCAGGAAGCGCTGGGAGTGGTAGAAGGAGAAGAACTTCATGAGCATCTGGAGCGAGAAGCGCCTGGTCACGCCCTGGAGCCGCAGCTCGTGGAGCCGGGTGTGGGCCGCGTCCAGGGCCTCGGCCAGGGCCACGGCGTCCGGCGGATCCCCCCGGCCGATGGCCGTGAGCCCGGCCTGCACCGCCGCGCACAGGGCCCGCAGCTCGGGCTCCATGAGGATGTCGTAGCCCTGGTCCTGGGCGTCGTTCAGGGAATGGAGCATGGCCCGCACATGCGGCAGACAGGTCTCCAGGGTGTGCACCTGGAGGCCCAGGGCGGCCGTGTCGTCGTGGTAGAGCAGCCGCTCGTGCTTGAGCACGCTGGCCAGCAGCTCGCGGTCCTTGGCCGCGTCGCGCTCCAGCCGGTCCAGCAGCCCGGAGCGCAGGCCGCTCTGGCGGTGCAGGAAGGCCTCCATGGTCTCGGCGTAGAGCCCGGCCAGGGCCGTGAACTGCTGGCGCAGCCGGGCGCGCAGCGCGTCGCCCGCGCGCTGGGGCCAGAGCGTCACGCTCACCGCGAAGGAGCAGGCCACGCCCACCGCGATCTCCAGCACCCGCTCCATGCCGAAGAGCAGGCGGCGCTCCTGGCCCAGGCTGGCCAGGAACACGATGGACGCGGTGATGGCCGCCATGCGCGAGCGCGCGTCGTAGCGCGTCATGTAGGCGCAGAAGGCCACGGCCAGGAACAGGGCCAGCATGTTCAGCGCCGGGGTGTCCGGGAAGACGAGGATGGCGGCGGCCGCGATGACCGCGCCCATGGCCGTGCCCGTGAGCCGGTAGAGGCCCATGTGGATGGAGTCGGCCACGGACATCTGCATGACGATGACCGCGGTGATGGGCGCCCAGTAGGGATAGGCCAGCCCGATCCACTGCGCGGCCAGGTAGGAGAGCACCGTGGCCAGGCCGGTCTTCACGCCGTGGCGCACGTGGGACACGGTGGAGTCGAAGGAATCGTGGCTCATGCTTTCTTCCTACACCAGGATCAGGGGAAACGCTCCAGCCTTGCGCCGGGCCGCCACGAAAAAGCGGGAAGCCCGCCCCGGCGTGGAGTGAACCTGCGCAAGGGTCCGGCCCTGTCCGCCGCAACGCGGGCGGGATGGGGCGTGCGGCCCCCCGCTAGTAGCTGTAGGCCACGGACAGGGACCCGAACACGTGCCCGCCGCCCGGCTGGCCCACGTATTCCTGGGTGCGGTAGGCCTGGGTGTAGGTCACGGAGAAGTCGCCCAGGGTCACGGCCGCGCCGGCCATGAGGTCGGCCACCAGGGGCTCCTTGTCCACGTGGCGGCTGTGCTGCCAGGTGTTGCCGTCCAGGAAGATGTCCCGGGCCACGGCCCGGCCGTCCGTGCCCGCGAACACGTGCGCGCCCCACCAGCGCGAGGACTGGAGCCGCTCGCTGCCCACGGCCACGGGCGCGCTCACGCCCGAGCCCGGGCCGATGAGGGCCGTGCCGAAGTCCGCGGGCAGGTTCAGGCCGAAGCGCACCTCGCCGCCCACGTTGGCGTAGGTGGCCACGTTGCCCGCCGTGACCCCGGCGTGCGGGATCACGTCCAGGCCCAGGCCCGAGGGCAGGTCCAGGGCCATGAAGCGCCAGTTGCGCTGCCAGGTGAGCATGAGCCCGGGCTCGTCGTGGAGCTGGTGGCTCCAGCCGTCGGAGCGGCGCGAGCCGATGGCGTTGTGGAAGTTGTTCTGCACCTGCTCACCCAGGGCCGAGGGGCCCACGATGCCCAAGGTCAGCTCCAGGGTGTCCAGGGCGCGCTCGTCCTTGGAGTGCAGGGCCAGCGAGGTGTAGAGCCAGCCCGCGTAGGGCCGCTGGTTGTCGGGCGGGTTGTCGGAATACACGTCGCGCGGGGTGTAGATGCTCTGGCCCAGGGACAGGGCCACGGAGCGCTGGCGCGAGGTGTCGTAGAGCTGGGGGAAGCCCGAGAGCCAGGGGTCCAGGTGCTCCAGCAGGCTTTTGACCCACTGGGGCCGGTCCGGCTCGTCGCGGCCCGGGGTCAGGTCCGGCGAGACCCAGGTGAACTTGGCCCCGTTGGTGTACTCCTCGTCCGTGCCGCCCAGGAACTTGTCGTTCTCCATGGAGGTGATGAAGGTGGCGCTGTCGCGCGAATTGCGGGCGAGCCGGTCCTGGGCCGGGGCCGGGGCTGCGGCCAGCAGGACCAGGACGATGGCGAGAAAGATACGGTTCATGGGCGCTCCCGGGCTTTGGCTATCCCGGAAGCGGCCCCAGGTCAAGACGGCTACTTGCCGCCCGAGAGGTCGGTGTTGCCGGTGAGCACGAGCGCGCTCTGGCGCGAGAGGTTCTTGATGGTCCAGGTGTCGCGGCCCAGGCGGCGCACCTCCACCCGGTCCCCGGCCTGGAGGCCGGACAGGCCCTTGAGGGCCAGGGGCGCGGGGTCCGTGACGGTGAGCAGGAAGCTCTCGCCCTCGGGCACCTCGGCCGGGCCGCGGTCCGCCACGCCGCCCAGCACGGGCAGTTCCACGGCCTCGGCAGCGTGCAGCGGCAGGGCCAGGAGCCAGAAGGCCAGGGCCAGGATGACGAACCGTTTGACGCGCACAGACTCCTCCCGGACGGCCAGGGCCGCCCCTGAGGCTTTGAGCAATGCCTGTGCCAAAATCGATTCCCCGTATATCCGGGCGGTTGGTTCCAGGGACCCGTTGCGCGGCCGGGGCAGGATTGCCCACTTTGGTCCACAGGTGCGCAAAATACGTACAGGCTGGAGGTATTTCGTTCCAGTTCTGTGACGGCCCTTTACACCCTTGAGAAATCGGGCATATTGCGAGCATGCGGCCCCTGCCCTCTGCCGGGCGGGCATAAGGAGGCGACATGGCGTTTTTGGGGAACATGCGCATCGGGTTCCGTTTGGGGGGCGGTTTTTTCCTCGTGGTGGCGGCCTTCGCCGGGGTGGCCCTCTTCCAGGTCCTGGCCATGGACCGGCTGGGCGGCCTGGCCGCCCAGGTGGAGGACCGGGCCAAGGACGCCCAGATCCTGGGCGAGGTGGACTCGCGCTACGAGGCCCTCTCCACCCTGGCGGCCGAGCTTCTGGCCGGGGTCGAGCCCGCCAAGATCCGCACGCCCTGGTGCGTTGCCGGGCCGAGGCCGCCGAGCACTGCGCCGAGGTGGAGCGCATCGCGGACAGCGACGAGGAAAAGGCCCAGGCCGTGATCCTGCGGCGCAACTACCTGTCCTACGTGGATCTGCTGCAGAACCGGCTTGTGCCCCTGGTGGAGTCCGCGGGCCCGGCCGGTCCGGACCGCGCCGCCCTGGCCGCCCTGTTCTCCAGCCTGGCCACCCTGCGCGAGGCGGGCATGAGCGCCCTGGACCGCATCCTCGTGAGCACCGTGAACGACCGCGAGCGGGCCGCTGCCGACGCCGTGCGCATCAAGAACGTCAACGTGGGCCTGGCCCGCTGGCTGTCCCTGGCCGGGGTGCTCCTGGCCCTGGCCGTGGCCGTGGTCATGACTCTCGGCATCACGCGGCCGCTCAAGAAGGCCCTGACCTTCGCCCGGGCCATCGCCCGGGGCGACCTCTCGGCCCGCCTGGACGTGCGCCAGAACGACGAGACCGGCCAGACCTGCGCGGCCGTGGCCTCCATCGGCGAGAGCCTGACCGCCGTGCTGGCCGAGTTCGACGCCCAGGTCCGCTCCGTGGAGACCGGCCGCCTGGACCGCGAGGCCGACGCCTCCCGCTTCGAGGGGGCCTTCGCCGACATCATCCGCGGCGGGGACAAGCTTTCCAAGGTCCTGGCCGGGTACCTGGAGGCCATGCCCCTGCCGGTGCTGACCCTGGACCGCGACTTCAACATCCTCTACATGAACGCCGCGGGCCGCGGCCTGGCGAAAAAGGACATGGCCGCCCTGCGCCGCATGAAGTGCCACGACCTGTTCCAGACCGGCGACTGCAGGACCAAGAACTGCGCCTGCGGCCGGGCCATGGACCAAGGCCGCCTGAGCACCTCCGAGACCGTGGCCCGGGGCACGGGCGCGGACCTGGACATCGTCTATTCCGGCGCGCCCATCACGGACCGCGAGGGCCGGATCGTGGGCGCCTTCGAGGTCATCACGGACATGACCGCGGTCAAGGCGGCCCAGCGCAAGATCGAGGCCCTGGCCCAGGAGGCGGGCCGCATCTCCACCACCCTGGCCGAGGCCGCGGACGAGCTGTCGGCCCAGGTGGCCCAGGCGGGCAAGGGCGCGGAGATCCAGCGCGAACGCGCGGGCGAGACCGCCACGGCCATGACCGAGATGAACTCCACGGTCATGGAGGTGGCCAGGAACGCCTCGGACGCCGCAGGCAGCGCCGAGACCGCCAGGGAACGCGCCGGGTCCGGGGCCGAGGTGGTGACCCAGGCCATCGCGGCCATCGAGGAGGTCCAGCGCATCACCGCCCTGCTCACCGGCAACATGGACGGCCTGGGCAAGCAGGTGGAGGGCATCGGCCGGATCATGACCACCATCAACGACATCGCGGACCAGACCAACCTCCTGGCGCTCAACGCGGCCATCGAGGCGGCGCGCGCGGGCGACGCGGGCCGGGGCTTCGCCGTGGTGGCCGACGAGGTGCGCAAGCTGGCCGAAAAGACCATGACCGCCACCCAGGAGGTGGGCCAGGCCATCGCGGGCATCCAGGAGATGACCCGCCAGAGCGTGGAGGCCACGGGCCGCTCGGCCGAGGCCGTGTCGCGCAGCACCGGGCTGGCCCACAGCTCGGGCCAGGCCCTGCGCGAGATCGTGAGCATGAGCGAGTCCACCTCGGACCAGGTGCGGGCCATCGCCGCGGCCAGCGAACAGCAGTCCGCCGCGGCCGAGGAGATCAGCCGGGCCACCGAGGAGATCAACACCGTGGCCCAGGAGACCACCCAGGCCATGGAGCGCGCGGGCCGGGCCATCGCCGGGCTCACGGGCATGGCCCGGGAGCTCGAGGCGCTCATCGCCCGCATGCAGGGGGCCTAGCAGGCCGCCCGGAAGCAGGGGGGTGAGAAATCCCGCGCCGCCCTTGACATTGCCGCGCCGGGCGTGGATGAATGGGCGGCAGGAGGGGCCGGATGGCGGAATATCCGGAAATCCTGGGCGTCTATTCCCTGCGCCAGGCCAGCGAGATCGGCGCGGGCGCCACGGCCACCAAGCGCGAGCAGCTGACCTACTGGTACGTGCGCCGCACCGCGCCGGACAAGTACGACGTGCAGCCGCTCAACGCCGCGCACGTGCCCTCGGGCCTGCGCAAGGAGATCAGCGAGGTGGAGCTGCTCACCGGCTACACGCCCGAGCCCACCTTCTACCGCACCTTCACGGTTCCGGCCCTGGACTCCCTGGCCCGCAAGGTGGCCAAGGGCGAGGCCATGCTGGCCAAGGGCGACACGGACGAGGCCGAGCGCCAGTTCCTCAAGGCCCTCATGCTCGACGACGCCAACGTGCAGGCCAACTACGGCCTGGGCGAGGTCTATTCCGAGAAAAAGGACTTCGACAAGCTCAAGCGCGTCATGCACACGCTCCTGGGCCAGGACGAGGCCTTCGGCCAGGAGCACCGCGAGCGCTTCAACTCCTTCGGCATCAGCTTGCGCAAGAACAAGCACTACGACGACTCGGTGCTGTACTACACCCGCGCCCTGGAGCTGAACGCGGGCGACGAGAACGTGCACTTCAACATGGCCCGGGTGCTGTTCGAAAAGGGCGAGCTGGAGCAGTGCCTCCAGCACCTGAACATCGCCCTGGCCGTGAACCCGGACTTTGCCGAGGCCCGCAAGTTTTTGGCCTTCGTGGAAAAGAAGATGGGCAAGGCGGCCAAACCCGCGCCCGCCCAAGCGCCCAAGACCGAGCCCAAGACCGAGGAGGCCAAGCCCGAGGCCAAGGACAAGCCCGAGGCCGAGCACGGGGATGCCAAGGAATAGCGGAACGCGGAAAGCGAAGAGGAAAAAGAAAGGGAGCGGCCCAGCGGCTGCTCCCTTTTGTTTTGTGGGTCAGAGGCGGGAAAGGGGCTAGCGCGTGAATTTCTTGCGAAGCTCGGCCAGCACGGTTTCCAGGAACGCGTCCGTGACCCGGCCCGCGCGCCTCCGGATGATGCGGACGTCCAGGGTGGCCAGGCGCACGGGCCGCACAAAGCTGGGGTCGTGCTCCAGCTCCCCTTCGGTCAGATCGCCCCGGGTGAGGGGAATGCAGACGTCGAACGCGGAGTGCTTCTTGGTGATCATGCAGGCGATGACATCGTCGCCAAAAACCTTGGCCACCAGAAGGACGGGGCGGTCCTGGGCTCCGGTCATGTCGGTCCTGGGCATGTCGGCCCAGACCACGTCGCCCACCGCGTAGTCCATGCGCTATTCGTGCAGACGGTTCAGGGCCGGGGCCGAGGCCGTGGTGCACAAGGCCGAGAGCTCGCGGGCCTCGTCGCGCGCCGCGAGATATTCGGCATACAGCGGGTGTTGTTTGCCCGTGAGCCGCTTCCAGGCCTGGGCCTGCTCCAGGAACAGGGCCTCGTCGCCCTTGTTGAAGGCGATTGTGACGAGCATATCCAACCCACGCAGGTCGCTCGGATTCTCTTGCATGTAGGGGAACACAAGCGCCCAGGCCTGATCCGGCAGACCAGCTCGCGCCAGTGAAGTCCCATAGTTCAGCAGAAGCACTGGATCACCGGAAAGAAGATGCATGGATTTCTTGTGGTACTCGTGCATCTTCTTGATGCTGCCGCGGGCCGCGGCAATGGAGCCCAGGGCGGACAGGCTGTGCGCAAGGTTCTGATGTTCAAGCCCCAGGGCCTGCTTTTCCAGCTCGATCAAGCGGCGAATCCGGGTGAACTCGTCAAGCTGCTGCTCGGCGAGTGTGTTCAATTCGCGGATGATCGCGTTGAAGGTTTCCAGATAGGCCGGAACGGGCTGGGCCATGGCCGCTCCTTTTGAGGGCACGCGGTCGAAATTGCCGCCTGATTCCCTTGTAGCGAAAAGCGCGCCACAAGGGCAAGGCAAAAGCGGCGCAGGACATGCAGCTTTAGCCCCCGCCCTGCGCCGTGTCAATCCAGCCGGGCCAGGGCCGGGGTTTTCGCCCCCGCGCTGCTAGAGGAACGCCGCCAGGGTGCGCTCGAACTGGCCGTCGAACGAGACCATGAGCGCGTGGAGCTCCGTGGGCTGCATGACCAGCTCGTCCCAGGCCGCGGGGTTCAGGTCCGGCACCGCGTACATGCCGCCGTCGGCGATGCCCACGGCGTTGGCCATGATGTCCGCCAGGTGCTGGATGGACGCGGTCCGGGGGTCGGGCGCGGCCATGGGGTCGTGGTGGCCGCTGATGGCCCCGGCCATGGCCTCCGGGAACCGCCACTCGGCCAGCAGCGCGCGGCTCACGTCGGTGTGGTCGAATTCCAGGAGGATGCGCTCGGCCTCGTACAGGGGCAGGAAGTTCTCGCGGGCGTGGATCATGACCTCGGTGCTGGCGTAGGGCAGTTTCTTGAAGAGCAGGAGGCGCCCCACGTCGTGCAGCAGCCCGGCGGTGAAGCAGCGCTCCGGCGGCAGGCCCTGGCGCTTGGCCAGAAGCATGGCCAGCACCGCGCAGGTGATGGAGTGCCGCCAGAAGGTCTCCATGTCGATGAGCTCGGCCGGGATGTCCTTGAAGTAGTTGATGGCCGTGATGCCGAGCGCCAGGGTGGCCAGCTCGTCGGTGCCCACCAGGGTCACGGCCCGGGCCACGGAGTCCACGGGCGTGACCGGGGCGTAGATGGGGCTGTTCACCAGGCGCAGGAGCTTGGCCGAAAGCCCCACGTCGCCGGAGATGAGGTCCGCGATGCGCCTGGCCGAGGAGGTGGGCGAGTCGAGCATCTCCTTGAGCCGGAAATAGAGGTCCGGGAAGCTGGCCAGCTCGGTCTCGTGCCTGACGATCTCCTTGGCCGAGGCCTGGTCCGGGCCGAACACGTCCGAGAGGTGCTCCACGCTGCGGGCCTGGCGCGTGTCCAGGTCCGGCAGGACCCAGCCCTGCTCGGCCCGCTTGAGCACCCGCTCGGCCGCGATCTCGAAGAGCGCCTGCATGGCCGGATGGTCCGGGTTCACGTAGAGGAAGAAGCTGCGGGCGTATTCCGCGGCATGGTCCAGGGTGATGCGGGCCGTGGGCTCCGTCACCTCCACGGCGTCCACGCCCAGGGTCCTGAGCACCTGCACGTGCCAGGGCTCCAGCGCGGCCCCGGCCGTGAACAGCACGCGGCCGTCCCTGGAGAGGACCTCCGTGGCCAGGACCATGCCCGGCTTGAGCGCGCTCGTGGCGATCCGGGGCATCCCCTACTCCTTCCTGTAGGCCATGGCGCCCGGGATGAACTTGGGGCGGAAGGCCGTGGAAATCTTGTGCAGGGTTTCGGAGTGGCCGAGGAGCAGGTAGCCGCCGGGCAGGAGGTTGTCGTAGAAGGCCCGGGCCACCTTGGTGCGCATGGCGTCGTCGAAGTAGATGATGACGTTGCGGCAGAACACGATCTGGGACTTGGGCACGCGGCGCACGGCCGCGTCGTCGTTCAGGTTCATCTGCTGGAAGCCGACCATGCGCGCGATCTCGGGCTTGACCTTCCACTGCGCGCCCGCCGGGATGAAGTACTTCTTCTTCTGCTCCTCGGTGGTGGTCTTGAAGGCGTAGTCGCCGTAGGTGGCCTCCTTGGCCTTGGCGATCATGGCCGGCGAGAGGTCCACGGCCGTGATGGACACCTTCCACTTGGGCAGCTCCAGGCCCAGGGACTCGGCGATGAGCATGGCCAGGGTGTAGGGCTCCTCGCCCGAGGAGCAGCCCGCGGACCAGATGGAAAGCTCCAGCCTGCCCTTCTTGCGCTGCTCGGCCAGGACCTCGGCCAGGATGACCTTCTGGAAGCTTTCCAGCTGCTTGATGTCGCGGAAGAAGCTCGTCTCGTTGGTGGTGACGATCTCCCAGAGGGTCTTCATCTCCTCGCCCGCCCGGGGGTCGAACTTGAGGAGCTTCACGTACTCGTCGAAGCTCTTGAGCCCCAGGGTGGCCAGCCGCTTGTGGAAGCGGTTCTCGAAGAGATACTTGCGCTTCTCGTCCACCCAGATGCCCGAGCGCTGGTAGATGAAGTCGCGCAGATCCTTGAACTCGGCGTCCGAGATCGGCGTGGCTGCACGCAGGGTTATGGCGCTGGAGAAAAGGGTCATGGGCGCAGGGCCTCGGGTTTCCTCGTATTTTTCCGTGGGCGGTCCGATGCGGACTCCACGACTCCACATTACCACGGCCCGGGAAAAAAAGTCGAGGCCCGGCAAATCATTATAAATGGCGGGGCTTCCTGGGCTTCCGCGAAAACACGGGCAAGGCCGAATCATTCCGGGCTGTTGGACCGGGAGGGGAGAAGCGGTGCCCCTCCCCCGCCCTGCTACGGACGGGCCGCAGGCCCCCACCACGTGCGCATGCGGCAGAATTCGCCGCCCTCGCCCTTGGTCAGGCAGTGCAGGAAGCCGTCCTCGGCCGGGGCCGTGTGCGAGGCCACGGCGTCGCCCAGCAGGCACTCGGCCCGGAAGGCGATGTCGGCCTGGACCAGGCTCAGGTCCGCGGCCTCGGGCGGCAGGGACTCCAGGCACCACTCCGGGAAGCGGGCGTTGTTCACGTGGCCGTTGATGTCCAGGTCCGCGCGGCGCACCAGGATGGGCTCGCCCGCGTCCTGGGGCTTGAGCCGCGGCACGGTCTTGGACGGGAACTCCAGGGCCGGGGCGGGCGTGGTATCCCAGAGCCCGTCCAGGAAACCCGGCAGGGCCGCCAGCTTGCGCGTGGAGAGGTCCAGCACCACCCAGGCGCTGGCCGCGCGCATGATCTCGCTCCCGTCCTGGCCGAAGATCAGGAAGTCGCGGCGCGTGGCGTACTGGTCGCGGGCGTGGGGCCAGGTGCGCAGCCGGATGCGCTCGCCCAGGGCCGGGAAGCGTTCGGCCCGCAGGCAGAGCCGCGAGAGGACCCAGGCGAAGCCCCGCTCCAGCAGGTCCGGGGCCGAGACGTGCAGGGCCGCGGCGTGCATGCCCGCGGTTTCCTGCAAGAGGTCGAAGAGCGCGGGCAGGGTGGCCCTGGGGCCGCCCCCGCCGGTGTGATAGACGCGGATGCGGAACTCTTCCTCGTGGATCAGGCGCGGCGCGTTCATGGGGCACGACACTAGGCCCGGCCAAGGGCCAAGGCAACCCCCGGTCCGGAGCAATCTTCACAGAAAAACCGATGATGTAACACGCCGGGGCGTTGTGCGGTCCCCTCCTTCCAGGGTAGAGAAAGCCGGGCCGGAATCGCGTCCGGCCGGGGGGAACCATGATGCGCCGCATCCTGCTCGCAGATCCGGATCCCGTGTCCCGTGACTATCTGCTCTGCCTTCTGGAGATCTTCGGCGCGTGCCGGGCCGAGGCCCGGGCCGAGGCAGCCCTGGACGCCTTCTGCACGGCGCTGGACCGGGGCGAGCCATTCAACGCGGTCCTGGTGAGCCGGGACCTGGATCTGGCCGACGGACGGCCCCTGGCCCGGGCCATGGCCGAAATCCGCCGCCGCGACGGCCCGGACTGGGAACGCCCCAGGCTCCTGCTGGTCTCCGATCCCTCGCCGGCCGCCTGCCAGACCGACCTCATCGAGACCCTGGGCGTGGACGCGGTGCTCGAAAAACCCGTCACCCGCCGCCAGATCATGGACACCCTCTCGCTCCTGGGCGTGACCCGCTAGGCCCTGCGGAACAAAGACGACGGCCCGGATGGCCGCCCCGCGGGAACGGGGGGCGGGCGCTTCCCGCCTCCTTACGCGCTGCCGGTGCAGCGCCGCAGGTCCTGCTCGATGCGGCCGCGCAGGCCGCGGCCGGGCCGGCCCCGCCGGTCCGCCAGGCTCAGCGCGATGCGGAAGCAGACCGCGGCCTCGGCCTCCTGGCCCGCCTGCAGGAAGATGAGCCCCATGTTGTGCTTGGACCAGGACTCCAGCATGGGCCGTCCGATTTCCCGGGCCAGGCGCAAGGCGTTGGCCAGCAGGAGCAGGGCCTGCTCCTTCCCGCCGTCGCGGCTCACGCGCAGGGCCAGACGGTTGTAGCTGACGATGGCCTGAAGTTCCGGCATGGCCGTCCTCCTTTCAGCCCGCGGCTCCCAGGATGGCCTGCATGGCCGAATCCAGCTCGCGGGCCAGGGTCTTGCGGCAGTTGCCCTCCACCACGCGGTAGAGGCGGCAGTCCCGCCCGGCGCGTTCGCGGATCAGGCGCAGGGCCGTGTAGTAGTGGTCCTGGGCCTCTTCGCGGCGGCCGAAGCAATGGAGCATGACCCCGAGATTGTTGTGAATCCTTCCTTCCAGCACGGTCAATCCGCCCAGGGCGCGCACCAGGTCCAGGGCGTCGCGGGTCATGCGCTCGCCCAGGGGGCCCTGGCCGCTCTCAAAGGCCCGCATACCGCCCCGACAGAGGCCGGCCACGCGGCGCAGGGCGCGGCAGCGTTCGCGGCGGGCCTCATCAGACATGGGCGGCCACCCCTTCGGCCCAGGCCGCCACGTCGCCGCGCTCGGGTTCGCCGTCGATCTTGAGCGAGCCCGCCACCACCAGGGCGCCCAGGTCGAAGAGTTTCTCCTCGATGGCGTCCACGGCCCCGCAGAAATGGGGGTAGGCGGAGTCGCCGCAGCCGAAGACCGCGGTCTTGCAACCCTTGAGCCCGGCGGTCTCCAGGGCCTCGTAAACCGGGATGAAGTCGTCCTGGAGCTCCACGTCGTCGTCGCCCCAGGTGGACGAGCCCAGGAGCACGAGGTCGAAGCCCTGGGCCATGTCCTCCACGGCCACGTCCGCGGCGTTGCGCAGTTCGGTGTCGATGCCCTTGGCGCGGAGGGTGTCCGCGATCCAGCCGGCTGCGGTTTCGGTGTTGCCGGTGGTGGAGCCGTAAACGATGAGGGCCTTGGTCATGAAAAGCTCCTTGGTTGGGGTCCTGGAGCGGCCGCCGCGCGGCCGTGGTTGTCTTGATATTGAAAATCAATCTCAAATGCAAGGGGGAACACAAGGGTTTTTAAAGAAAAGGGAGAAGAGGTGGAAATTCAACGGAATGAAGAGAACGGCCCGGATGGCCGCTCCGCGGGAACAGGGCGGGGAGAGGGAGAAAACGGCCCGGATGGGCGCTCCGCGGGAACGGGGGGCGTCCACTCAAGTATTCCGCTCCTGGTCCAGGGCCGCCGGCTCCCGCTGCCCGGGCCGGAAAAAGCGGCCTGTGGCGCGGATCGCAACCAGCCCGCCTGGACCTTGCCCTGTCCGAGTCGCGGGACACGTTCCGCGTCCGCCTTTCATCGGGGAAGGGAGCGTGGGCGAGAGAGGAGAAGAAAAACCGGCGAAGCCGGGCAGGGGTCAGGTGTGGGACAGCTCCACGAGCAGGGTCTGGAATTCCGCGCCGAGCATGTCCAGCTCCCGGGCCACGGCGGCGCGGTCCCCGGCCTGGGCCGCGTTGTGCAGGGCCAGGGCGCGCCGGGCG
>JAWRKD010000026.1:0-13901 GCA_040307135.1 Desulfovibrionaceae bacterium | reverse complement strand
CCCCGGAAGGCGCTTCTATCCCAGGATCTTTTCCGGCGGCCTGCGCTCGGGCACGATCTCGTGGGGAATCTTTTCCTCGTTCCATTCCCGGCTCACGTACAGGCCGCAGAAGCAGGCCCCGTACTCGCGCACGTCGGCCTCGCGGTAGGCGCAGGGGCAGACGATGTCCTTGTCCAGCTCAAAGGTTCCGTTGGCCAGGCGGCAGGGACAGGCCATGTAGCCGAAGCGTTCCTTGTTGACCAGCAGGCTCTCCATGAGGGCCATGGTCATGTCCATGTCCTTGTTGAAGAAATATCCCTTGGGTTCCTGGTACCTGCGCAGCTGTTCGAAAAGCGTCTTGGCGTCCATGCTCATTTCCCCAGGGCCTTGTCGATCTTGTCCTTGTTGAAGCCCACGATGACCTCGCCGTTGATGACCATGGTGGGGAAGGACACGGCCGGATTGAGCTTCTTCACTTCCTCGATGACCTGCTTGCGGGCCTCGCCCTCGAGCTTGTCCACGAACACGCACTCGTAGGCGCTGCCGCATTGGTCGAGATAGGCCTTGGTGTTCTTGCAGTGGATGCAGGTGCTCAGGGCGTAGAGCTTGATGTCGGCGGCCATGGGGGTCTCCTTTGGGTTGGACGGTGCCGGAAATATGAACGTTTCGGCCGTTCCTGTCAAAGCGGCTCAGGTCCCGGCCCGGCCCAGGCGGCGGGCCAGGCGGTCCTCCAGGCGGCGGGCGGCCAGGGAGCAGAGCGCGTTGAGGCCCAGGTACAGGCCCAGGACCGTGAGCCAGATCTCGAAAGTGCGGTAGGTGGCGGCGGAGAGTTCCATGGCCTGGAAGGTGAGCTCCTGCACCGAGATGACGGCCACGATGGCCGAGTCCTTGACCGTGGAGATGAACTGCCCGGCCAGGGCCGGGAGCATGCGGGCCAGGGCCTGGGGCAGGATGACGAAGCGCAGCTGCTGGCTGCGGGTGAAGCCCAGGGCGCAGGAGGCCTCCCACTGCTCGCGCTCCAGGGAATTGATGCCTGCGCGCACGATCTCGGTGACGTAGGCCCCTTCCAGCAGGGCCAGCAGGAGCACAGCCGAGAGGAGTTCCGGGAACTGGGAGGGCGGCCCCAGGAGCAGGTCCAGGAGATTCCGGCCCCAGGGCGGCAGGCTGAGGACCCGGGCGTGCAGGTCCAGGGCCGCGGCCAGCTGGCTGCCCAGGAAGAAGTAGCCCAGGAAGACCAGCACCAGGGGCGGCAGGTTGCGTACGCTCTCCACGTAGGCCGCGCCGAGCATGCGGCGGAAAGGCCGGGGGCTGGTGCGGGCCAGGGCCATGAGGGTGCCCAGGACCAGGGCCAGGAGCCCGGACCAGAGGCTCAGGCGCACGGTGGTCCAGAGGCCCAGGAGCAGAGGGCCGGGGGCGCCCTGGCCGGAGCGCCAGAAGGCCCCGGCCAGGGCGGGCCAGTTCCAGCGGTAGTCCAGCCCGGCCATCCGGGCGTGCAGGCAGAATCCGGCCAGAACCAGGGCCAGGAGCAGGAGCCCGTCCAGGATGAGGACCCGGCGGCGAAAAGGCCTGGGGCGCTTGGCCTGCACGGGCTACTCGACCAGGGGCTTCCAGTCCTCTGTGCCGAACCAGTAGGCGTAGCGGGCGTCCAGCCAGCCCAGGGCGCTGGTGGCCCTGATCCAGTTGTCCAGGAAGTTCAGGAAGTCCGGGTCGCCCTTGCGCACGGCGAAGCCGATGGGCTCGCGGGTGAAGTCCGTGTCGCCCATGGGCAGGAAGAGGGTGTCCGGGTGCGCGGCGGCCTGGAGCCGCGGCAGCGGGGCCGAGGAGATGAGGGCGTGGGCGCGTCCGGAGAGGAGCTCCTGCACGGCCTGGGCCTCGTCCCCGAAGGGCTTGATGGTGGCCTTGGGCAGGAAGTTTTCGGCGGCCTCCTGGGCCGTGGTGCCCAGGCGCACGGCGACGACCACCCCGGGCCTGTTGAAGTCGGCCAGGGTCTTCAGGCCCGCGGCCTTGTCCTTGTGGGCCACGATGGCCATGCCGGAGTATTCGTAGGGGATGGAGAAGTTCACCTTGAGGTTGCGCTGGGGCCGGATGCCCATGCCGCCGATGATGATGTCGAATTTGCCGGTGAGCAGGGCGGGGATGATGCCGTCCCACTTGGTGGGCACGAATTCGGGCTGCACGCCCATGTCCTGGGCCAGGCGGCGGGCCACGTCGATCTCGAAGCCGATGAACTGGCCGTCCTTGGCCTGCATGGCCCAGGGCACGAAGGTCGAGAAGCCCACGCGCAGCGTGCCGCGTTTGAGCACCTCCTCCAGGGTGCTCTGCCGGGCCAGCTCGGCGCGCGCTGTCTCGGCGCGGGCGTCCGCGGCCAGGCCCACGATGACGATGAGCGTCACCAGGCCCGAGACAAAGGTTCGCCACAGGGTCATGGGGTCCTCCTGGGTTGGGGGTGGGGCCAGTCTTCCTCTCTACACGAGACGCAGGCGCTTATCCAGCCAGGCCACCAGCAGGGACAGAGCCAGGGTCAGGGCCAGGTAGATGCCGGCCACGGTGAACCAGACCTCGAAGGCCAGGAAGGTCCGGGCCACGATGACCTGGCCCTGCATGGTCAGGTCCGCGATGGCGATGGCGCTGACCAGGGCCGAGTCCTTGACCAGGGACACGGCCTGCCCGGCCAGGGGCGGCAGGACCCGGCGCAGGGCCTGGGGCAGAATCACGTGGCGGTAGGTGCGCGGCAGGGACAGGCCCAGGCTCTTGGCCGCCTCCCACTGGCCCGCGGGGATGCTGGTGATGCCGGCGCGGATGATCTCCGTGGCGTAGGCTCCCTCGAACAGGCTCAAGGCCAGCACGGCGGAGGTCTCGCTGGACAGGCCCAGGATCGGGGCCATGACGAAGGAGGCGAAGAAGAGCTGGATGAGCAGCGGGGTGTTGCGGATGATCTCCACGTAGCCGCGGGCCAGGAGCTTGCCCAGGGGCGAGCCCGAGAGCAGGAGCAGGGCCGCGGAGAGGCCCAGGCAGGGGGCCAGGAGCAGGCCCAGGGCCGTGATGCGCAGGGTGACGAAGAGCCCGTCCAGGAGCGGCCCGGGCTGGAACGCGCCCTCCTGGAAGCGGCCCAGGTAGCCGGGAATGCGGTACCATTGCCAGTTGTAGCCCAGGGCCTCGGCCCCGCGGGCCAGGAGCCAGACGGTTAGGGCCAGGAGCAGGGCGAACTTGCAGCAGTCGAGGACGAGGGCGGGGCGTCGGCGGGGCAGGGAGCAGGCCGCGTCGCTCATGGCAGGAGCGGTTCCACCAGGGCCTTGATGCGGTTGAACACGGCCTCGGGCCGCTCGTCGGCCGGGATGACCCGGATGCGCTCGCGGTGCAGGGCCGCCCAGGTCAGGTAGCCCTCGCGCACGCGGTTGTGGAAGTCCAGGGCCTCGGCCTCGAAGCGGCCTTCCTCCCGGCTTTTGCCCTCGCGCAGGTTGCGGGCCAGCGCCCGGTTCAGGCCGGTTTCCGCAGGCAGGTCCAGGAGCAGGGTCAGGTCCGGCCAGAGCCCGGCCACGGCCACCTCGTTCAGGCTGTGCAGGGTCCTGGGGTCCAGGCCGCGGCCGTAGCCCTGATAGACCACGGTGGAGTCGGCGAAGCGGTCGGAGAGGACCCATTTGCCCTGGGCCAGGGCCGGACGGATGACCTGGGCCACGTGCTGGGCGCGGTCGGCCAGGTAGAGGAAGAGCTCGGCCGGGGCGGCCATGCCCTGGCTGTCCATGTGCAGGAGCAGGCGCCGGAGATCCCGGCCCAGGGCGCTGCCCCCGGGTTCGCGGGTGAGCAGGGTCTTCACCCCGCGGCTCTTGAGCAGTTCGTCCAGGAGCGCGATCTGGGTGCTCTTGCCCGTGCCTTCGATGCCTTCGAACGTGATGAACATGCCGGAGCCGCCGCTGGTTGGGTCAGGGATTGTGGTGCCGTTGCCTGGAGTTACGCGGTATGTGTTGTGTACTCCAGGCCGCTGTCCCTGGCAAGCGCGGGCCTGCTCAGCCCTTGAGGGGGAGCATGTACTGGGCCCGTTCCGCGTCCCTGCCGTTCTTGTGCTCGTCCGGGGTGGGCGTGGGGCGGTAGAGGTAGCGGTCCAAGTAGCGCTGGAACGGCGTCCAGGGCGAGCCCGCGGGGTCCAGCTCGGCGAAGGCCGCCTGGATGGTGTTCAGCTTGGCGTCCAGGTTGTCGGCGTAGTGCAGGACGAAGGCCTCCGGGGTCTTGGGCCGCCGGGGGGAGCCGAACTCGTATTCGCCGTGGTGCGACAGGATGATGTGCTTCAGGTGCAGGATCAGGTCCGGGTCCAGGTCGCGGGCTTTGGCCAGGAAGGGTTCGAGCTTTTCCAGGCCGATCCAGATGTGGCCCAGGAGGCGGCCCTGGTCGGTGTAGTCGTTGGCCAGGCCGCCGGAGAGCTCCCAGGCCTTGCCCAGGTCGTGGAACACGGCGGCCACCAGAAGCACCTGGCGGTCCAGGCCGGGGTAGAGGTCGCAGAGCGCCATGCAGACCCGCACCACGGACAGGGTGTGCTCCAGCAGGCCGCCCGCGTAGGCGTGGTGCACGGCCTTGGCCCCCACCCCGCCCAGGAGTCGGGCGCGGATGTCCTCGTCGCGCAGGACCTTGCGGGCCAGGTGCTTCCAGGGCTTGTGCCGCAGGTGCTCGGTGCAGAGGTCCTCGATGTCCTGGAGCATGTCCCCGGCGGGCCGCTCGCTGGAAGGCAGGAAGTCGGCCAGGTTGGCCCCGGCCTCGGCGGCGGAAAGCAGCTCCAGGCGCTCGATGACCACCTGGGGCCGGTCGCGGAAGCTGGTCACCGCGCCGCGCAGGCGCGCGAAGGAGCCCGCGGGGATCTCGGAAAACTCCTGGGACAGGGGGCTCCAGACCTTGGCCTCCACCTGGCCGCTGCGGTCGGTGAGCGTCAGGCTCCAGTAGGGGCCGTTGCGGGACTGTCCCTGCTTGGCCTCGCTGACCAGGAAAAGGTCCTGCACCGTCTGGCCGGGACAGAGGTCGCGGACAAAGATTTGTTTGACGCTCACGTTTCTTGCCATGGGGCCTGGGTTGCGCTACCTCGCCAGGGGGGCGGTGCCTGATCCCGGTAACTGCCTTGAACCCAGGTCAATGTCAAACGCGAGGGCGCGGCGCATGAAAATTCTGCTGACCAACGACGACGGCATCCAGGCTGTGGGCCTGCGGGCCCTGTACCGGGCCTTCTGCCAGGCCGGGCACGCGGTGCGGGTGGTGGCCCCGGTCACCGAGCAGTCCGCGGTGGGCCACGCCCTGACCATCAGCATGCCCCTGCGGGTCAAGGAGTTCCAGGAGGACGGCTTCGAGGGCCTGGGGGTCCACGGCACGCCCGTGGACTGCGTGAAGCTCGGCCTGTCCACGCTGCTCCCCGAGCCGCCGGACCTGGTGGTCTCGGGCATCAACGCGGGGGCCAACGTGGGCGTGGACATCCTCTATTCCGGCACGGTCTCCGCGGCCACCGAGGGCGCGCTCATGGGTCTGCCCGCCCTGGCCGTGTCCATGGACGACTTCAACCCCCGCGACCTCTCGGCCCAGGCCGCCTACGCCGAGGCCCTGCTGCACCGCATCGAGTGGTCGGCCCTGCCGCCCAAGTGCGTGCTCAACCTGAACTTTCCGGCCTGCGAGATGCACGAGGCCAGGGAGCTGGCCGTGTGTCCGCACACCCGGGCCTCGTACAAGGACTGGTACGACGCCCGCCGCGATCCGCGCGGGCGGCCCTACTACTGGCTGGACGGCGAGATTCCGGCGGGCCAGATCAGCGCCGGGCGGGACCGCTACCTGCTCACCGAGGGCCACGTGACGCTCACGCCCCTGCGCTTCGACTTCAACGACCCCGAGACCCGCGAGGCCCTGCGGGCGATGCTGCAAAAGCCCGCGCGGCATTGACGCCGCCCCGGCCCTCGCATACAGTAACTGGCCGGCCCCGGACCGTCTCCGGGCGTCTTTTCATCCAAGGAGGACCCCCCATGCCCCTCGTTTCCCCCAAGGAGATGTTTCAGAAAGCCTATGCCGGGGGCTACGCCATCGGCGCCTTCAACGTGAACAACATGGAGATCATCCAGGGCATCATGGCCGCCGGCGAGGAGGAACGCGCCCCGCTCATCCTGCAGGTCTCGGCCGGGGCCCGAAAATACGCCCAGCAGATCTACATCATCAAGCTCATGGAAGCCGCCATGGCCCTCACCGACCTGCCCGTGGTCCTGCACCTGGACCATGGCCAGAACTTTCAGATCTGCAAGGAGGTCATCGACGGGGGCTTCACCTCGGTGATGATCGACGGCTCGCACCTGCCCTTTGAGGAGAACATCGCCGAGACGAAAAAGGTGGTGGAGTACGCCCACTCCAAGGGCGTCTGGGTGGAGGCGGAGCTGGGACGGCTGGCCGGGGTGGAGGACGAGGTGAGCTCGGAAAAGAGCATCTACACCGACCCGGACCAGGCCGCCGAGTTCGTGGGCAAGACCGGCTGCGACTCCCTGGCCATCGCCATCGGCACCAGCCACGGAGCCTACAAGTTCAAGGGCGAGGCCAAGCTGGACTTCGAGCGCCTGGACAAGGTGGCCGCGCTCCTGCCCGGCTTCCCCATCGTGCTCCACGGCGCGTCCTCGGTGCCCCAGGAGTTCGTGGCCATGGCCAACCAGTACGGCGGCCAGGTGGGCGGCGCACGCGGCGTGCCCGAGGAACTCCTGCGCCAGGCCGCGGGCAAGGCCGTGTGCAAGATCAACATCGACACGGACATCCGGCTGGCCATGACCGCCACCATCCGCAAGCATTTCAGCGAGCATCCGGCGGACTTCGACCCCCGCCAGTACCTGGGGCCCGCCCGCGAGGCGGTCAAGAACATGGTCCAGCACAAGATCAGGAACGTGCTCGGCTGTTCGGGCAAGGCCTGATCCAGAGACGAGAGCAAGGGAGAACATCGAGATGTCTGTGCGCATCGGCATCAACGGTTTCGGCCGCATCGGCCGCTACATCACCCGGCTTCTGGCCGACGAGAAGGACCTGGAACTGGTGGCGGTGAACGCCCGGGCCAGCAACCAGGAGCTCTGCCACCTGCTCAAGTACGACTCGGTGCACGGCCGCTTCATGGACACCGCGCCCACGGAGCAGGGCTTCAGCGTGAAGGGCCGCCAGGTCATGGTGACCCGCCAGGGCGCGGGCGAGTGGAAGTGGGGCGAGCTGGGCTGCGATTTGGTCCTGGAGACCACCGGCAAGTTCACGGACCGGGCCTCCTGCGAGAAGCACCTGGCCTGCGGGGCCAGGAAGGTGGTGGTCAGCGCCCCGGCCAAGGAGCCGGACGTGACCGTGGTCGTGGGCGTGAACGACGGGGAACTCAAGCCCGGGCACAAGATCATCTCCAACGCTTCCTGCACCACCAACTGCCTGGCCCCTGCGGCCAAGCTCATTCATGAGGCCTTCGGCATCAAGCACGGCCTCATGACCACCGTGCACTCCTACACCATGAGCCAGCGCGTGCTGGACGGCTCGCACAAGGACATCCGCCGGGCCAGGGCCTGCGCCGTGAACATGATCCCCACCACCACGGGCGCGGCCAAGGCCGCCACCCTGGTCATCCCGGCCCTCAAGGGACGGCTGGACGGCATGGCCGTGCGCGTGCCCACGCCCAACGTCTCCCTGGTGGACCTGGTCTGCGAGTTGGAGAAGCCCACCTCCAAGGAGGAGGTCAACGCCCTGCTCAAGGCCAACGCCAACGACAGCATGGGCTTTTCCGAGGAGCCCCTGGTCTCCACGGACTACATGGGCTCCACCTTCGGCGGCGTGGTGGACGCGGCGCTGACCACGGTCATCGGCGGCACCATGCTTAAGCTCATCATCTGGTACGACAACGAGGCGGGCTTCACCAACCAGCTCCTGCGGCTCACCCGCAAGGTGGCCGGAATGCTGTAGCCGCCCTGTTCCCGCCTCTGACGACGCCCCGCCGGAAGCCTTTCCGGCGGGGCGTTGATTTTTGCGTTTCCGGGCTTGGACTTGGAACCAGGAGCGGATATGCTGAGGCCAACAGCGAGGACTTCCGCATGCCCGACAAATTCCTCTGCATTCACGGCCACTTCTACCAACCGCCCCGCGAGGACCCCTGGATGGACATGGTCTTTCCCGAGGGCAGCGCGGCCCCGGCCCACAACTGGAACGAGCGCATCTGCCGGGAAAGCTATGGCCCCCTGGCCTTCGCCCGCCGCCTGGAGGGCAGCGGCCGGATCATGGAACTGCTCAACTGCTACGAGTGGATGAGCTTCAACGTGGGACCCACGCTGCTCACCTGGATGGAGCGCCGGGCCCCGGAGGTCTATGCCCGCATCCTGGATGCGGACCGCAAGAGCGCCGAGCGCCTGGGCCACGGCAACGCCATCGCCCAGGTCTATCACCACGTGATCATGCCCCTGGCCACGGACCTGGACCGCCGGGCCGAGGTGGCCTGGGCCGTGGCCGACTTCGAGGCCCGTTTCCAGCGCCGTCCCGAGGGGCTCTGGCTCCCGGAGGCGGCCGTGGACGACCGCAGCCTGGAGATCCTGGCCGACGCGGGCATCGCCTTCACCATCCTGGCCCCGCGCCAGGTGGCCGCTGTGCAGGACGCGGATGGACACTGGCGGGACACGAACGAGGCGGGCCTGGACATCACCCAGCCCTATCTGGTGGAGCTGTCCGGCGGCCGCACCATGGCCGTGTTCTTCTACGACGGCCCCGTGTCCCAGTCCGTGGCCTTCGAAGGGCTTTTGCGCGACGGCGAGCGCTTCTGGCAGCGGCTGAACAACGCGGGCGGTTCCGGCCTGCTTTCCCTGGCCACGGACGGCGAGACCTACGGTCACCATTTCGCCTTCGGCGAGATGGCCCTGGCCTACGTCCTGGCCCAGGCCCGCGCGGGCCGCGACGGCTGGCGCGTCACCAACTACGCGGCCTATCTGGCGGCCCATCCGCCCAAGCGCCGCGCCCGGCTGCACCAGGCCTCGTCCTGGAGCTGCGTGCACGGGGTGGAGCGCTGGCGCGCGGACTGCGGCTGCGCCACGGGCGGCCATCCGGACTGGAACCAGCGCTGGCGCGGGCCTCTGCGCGACGGGCTGAACGCGGTCAAGGCCGAGATGGACGCCCATTTCCTGGCCCGGGGCGGAAAGATTTTCGATGACCCGGCCCTGGCCCTCCAGGATTTCGGCAAGGTCCTCTCCGGGCTCTGGACCCCGGAGGAGTTCGGCCGCAACCGCTTTCTGCCCGGCCTGGACGCCACGGAGCAGGACGCGGGCTTCAAGCTTCTGACCATGGAGAAGTGGGCCTTGTCGTCCTTCGCCAGCTGCGCCTGGTTCTTCGACGACCTGGGCCGCATCGAGCCCCTCAACGCCCTGACCTTCGCCCTGCGGGCCATGGGCCTGGCCCTGCGCACGGGCTGCCGCGAGCTGGAGCCGCTTCTGCTCTCGCACCTGAGCCAGGCGGCCTCCAACGACCCGGCCCTGGGCACGGGCCTGGACCTCTGGAACCGCGAGGTGCGCTCCCGCCGCGAGACCACCGAGAGCCTGGTGGCCCAGGCCCTGTTCACGCTCTGGGCCGAGTCCCGCATGCCCGCCAGCGGCCAGGCGGCCACCGTCGCCTGGCCCGGGGTGGAGGTGAGCGTGGAGGTGGCCGGGCTCAACGCCGAGGACCAGCCCTCGGGCCGGGCGGCCATCGCCTGGCGGCACGAGCCGGGCCTGGACCGCTGCTCCTGGGTCTGGGAGCAATCCGAGTCCGGGGACCCCATGGCCAGTTGCGTGCGGGTGGAATCGCCCGAGCGCGGCAGCCTCAAATGCGTGCCGGGCCAGTACCTGCCCTGGGAAAAACGCCAGGACCTGGCCGTGAAGTGGGTGGCCGGGGCCGAGGCCCGCATCTGGAGCCGCCAGCTGGAGCAGGCCTCGGTGGGCGTGTACCTCTTCAATTCCTTCCGTGAGGCCCAGAACACCCAGACCCTGGCCGAGCACTGGGAGCGCTTCTGGGCCGCCCTGTGCTGGACCTGGATCATGGGCCAAGTGCCGGGCCGCGGCGACCTGGTGGGATTCCTGCGCCAGACCGGCCAGAACCACCCGGACGCCCACGAGCTGTGCCGCCGCATCGGCGAGACGGTCTGCGCGCTCCTGGCCGAGAAGTCGCCGGACTGGCGGCGCATCGCCTTCATCCTGGGCCGGGCCCTGGACCTGGGCCTGACCACGGACCTCTGGGCGGCCCAGAACACCTACTGGCTGCGCCGGGAGAAGGGGGTGACCGATGCCGAGGTGGCCCGGCTGCTCTGGTTCGCGGAGTAGCTAGAAGTCCAGGACCAGCCCGGAGTGCAGGGGCTCCACCCGGCAGTCCAGCTCCAGGGCCAGCCGCTCCAGGGCCGCCCGGCCCGTGCAGTGGCCCAGGCAGAGGCGTTCCGTCCCGCATTGGCGCAGGGCGCGCACGGCCCCGTCCAGGCGCTCCCGGTCCGCGTCGTGCAGGTGCGCCCCGCCCAGGATGCAGTGCAGGCGGCCGACGCCCAGCCGATCCCGCAGGCAGGCCAGGGTGTTCTCCAGGCCCGAGTGGCAGCAGCCCAGCACGAGCACGGGGCCGCGCCGGGTGTTCAGGAGCAGGCAGGCGTCGTCCGGGATGGGGTCCTGCTCGCGGCCCTCGGGGTCCTGGAACAGGTTGTTCAGGCACTGGGGCAGGCCGGGCAGGCGGGGGATGTCCGTGACGTAGGTCAGGTCCGGGGTGAGCTGGCGTGCGCCGGACACGGCCTCGAAGCGCTCCAGGGGCCGGGAGATGCCGACGGGATCGAGGCGGTCGCCGTGGCGGGCGTAACGCGGCCGGTTCAGGCCGGCGTGGGCCAGGATGGGCGCGAAAAAGCCGCTGCGCCGCAGGCCTTCCAGGCCGCCGGTGTGGTCGTAGTGGCCGTGGCTCAGGGCCAGACCATGGGCCCGGCGCAGGTCCAGGCCCATGGCCCGGGCGTTGTCCAGGAAGGCGGGCGAGGCCCCGGTGTCCCAGAGCCAGAAGCCCCCGGCGTCGTCCTCCACGGCCATGGCCAGTCCCCATTCCGAGGCCAGGCCGTCGGCGCCCTCGTTGTCCATGAGTATGCTGACGCGGGCCATGGTCAAACCTTCTTCTTCCGGGCTTTGGGCTTGGGACTCTGGTCCGGCCACTTCTGGGGATCGTCCTGGAAGAGCTTGTAGTTGATGGAGTCCACCAGGGCCTGCCAGCTGGCTTCGATGATGTTGTGGGACACGCCCACCGTGGTCCAGCGGGACTTGCGGTCCCCGGACTCGATGAGCACGCGCACGTAGGAGGCAGTGCCCTCCGTGTCCCGGCTGGCCCCGGACATGACCCGGACCTTGAAGTCCAGGAGCCGCATCTCGGCCAGGTTGGGGTAGGCGGGCAGCAGGGCCCGGCGCAGGGCCATGTCCAGGGCGTTCACCGGGCCGCGGCCCGTGGCCGCGGTGTGTTCCACGCCGCCGCGCACCTTGAGCATGACCGTGGCCTCGGAAAAGGGCTCGCCGTCCGGCCCCATGGCGTCCAGCACGCGGAAGTTCAGGAGCTGGAAGTAGCGCTTGGACCAGCCCATGGTCTTGAAGAAGAGGATCTCGTAGCTGGCCTCGGCCACGGAGTAGTCGTAGCCCTTGGCCTCGCGGTTCTTGAGCTCGGCCAGGAGGTCCTGCACGGCCGGGTCGTCCTTGTCCAGGTCGTAGCCGTAGCGGCGGGCCTTGAACATGATGTTGCTGCGGCCGGCCAGGTCCGAAAGGAGCACGCGCTGCTTGTTGCCCACGGCCTCGGGCTCCACGTGCTCGTAGGTGCGGGAGTCCTTGAGCACGGCGTGCACGTGGATGCCGCCCTTGTGGGCGAAGGCAGAGCCGCCCACGAAGGGCTGGCGCAAAAACGGCCGCAGGTTGGCCGTCTCGCTCACGAAGTGCGCGGTGGGAGTGAGCAGTTTGAGCCGCTCCGCCCCGATGCAGCTGAAGCCCATCTTGAGCTCCAGGTTCGGGATGATGGAGCAGAGGTTGGCGTTGCCGCAGCGTTCGCCGTAGCCGTTGATGGTGCCCTGGACCTGGCAGGCGCCCTGGCGCACGGCCTCCAGGGAGTTGGCCACGGCCAGCTCCGCGTCGTTGTGGCAGTGGATGCCGAGTTTCGCCTGGGGCAGGGCCTTTTTCACGGCCTTGACCGCGGCGGCGACCTCGTGGGTCAGGCGGCCGCCGTTGGTCTCGCAGAGCACGAGCGCGTCGGCCCCGGCCTCGAAGGCGGTCTTGAGGCAGGCCAGGGCGTATTCCGGGTTGTTCGCGAAGCCGTCGAAGAAGTGTTCGGCGTCGAAGAAGAGCTCCTTGCAGCGGGAGCGCAGGAAGCCCAGGCTGTCGGCGATGAGGGCCAGGTTCTCGGGCAGGCTCACGCCCAGGGCCGTGGTCGCGTGGAGGTCCCAGGTCTTGCCGAAGATGGTCAGCACCGGGGCCTTGCACTCCACCAGGGCCTTGAGGTTGGGATCCTTGTCCGCTTCGAGCTTGGCGTTGCGCGTGCTGCCGAAGGCCGCCACCTGGGCGTTTTTCAGGGCATAGGAGCGGATGTCCTTGAAGAACTGCCGGTCCGTGGGGTTGGACCCGGGCCAGCCGCCCTCGATGTAGTGGATGCCGAGTTCGTCCAGCTTGAGGGCGATGCGCAGCTTGTCCTCAAGGGTGAGATGGATCTCCTCCGCCTGGGTTCCGTCCCGCAGGGTGGTGTCGTAGATGGCGACCTGTCGCATGGCCCCTCCTCGTCAGGCTTTGAGCGAATCCTTCTCCAGGCCGAAGGCGTCGTGCAGGGTGCGCACGGCCAGTTCGGTGTACTTTTCCTCGATGAGGCAGGTGATCTTGATTTCCGAAGTGGAGATCATCTTGATGTTGATGTTTTCCTTGCTCAGTGCCTGAAAGGCCATCGAGGCCACGCCGGAATGGTTGCGCATGCCCACGCCTATGACCGATATTTTGGCCACGGCGGCGTCGTGCAGGATATCCTCGCAGCCGAGTTCCAGCTTGAGCCCCTCCAGAATCTTCAGGGTGGGTTCGACATCGATTCGGGGGACGGTGAAGGTGATGTCCGTGCGGCCGTCCTTGCTGGGGTTCTGGACGATCATGTCCACGAGGATCTTCTTGGCCGCGATGGGGCCGAAGATGGCCGCCGAGACGCCCGGGCGGTCATGCACACGGGTCAGGGTGATGCGGGCCTGGTCTTTGTCGTAGGCGATGCCGGAAACGAGCACGGCTTCCATGCGTTTGTCCTCCTTGGTCACGATGGTGCCGGGCTCGTCGCTGAAGGTCGAGCGCACATGCACCGCCACGTTGTATTTCTTGGCGAACTCCACGGAGCGGATCTGCAGGACCTTGGCGCCCATGCTGGCCATCTCCAGCATCTCGTCATAGGCGATGCGGTCCATCTTGCGGGCCTTGGAGCAGATGTTCGGGTCCGTGGTGAAGACTCCGGGCACGTCGGTGTAGATTTCGCAGACCTCGGCCTGGAGCGCGGCGGCCAGGGCCACGCCCGAGGTGTCCGAGCCGCCCCGGCCCAGGGTGGTGACGCGGCCGTCGACGTCGATGCCCTGGAAGCCGGCGACCACGAGCACGTCGTAGTCCTCCAGCAGGGCCTTCAGCTTGGTGCTGTCGATCTGGGTGATGCGGGCCTTGCCGTAGGCGCTGCTGGTGTGGATCGGGATCTGGTGGGCCAGCAGCGAGCGGGCGCGGATGCCGTGGCTCAGGAGGAGCATGGCGAAGAGCGCCACGGAGACCTGCTCGCCCGTGGCCACCAGGGCGTCCATTTCCGCGAGATCGGGATTGGCGGACCACTCCTTGCCCAGGGCGATGAGGCGGTTCGTCTCGCCGGACATGGCCGAGAGCACCACCACCACCTTGTCGCCGTCCTGGAGCGGGCGCTTGACCTTGGCCAGGACCTGCTTCTGG
>JAWRKD010000025.1:0-9380 GCA_040307135.1 Desulfovibrionaceae bacterium | reverse complement strand
CCCCCCCCCCCCCCCCCGGGGCCCGGGCAACCGAGGACCCAGGACTGTCCATGACCGAGGAAACACGGAATTTCTGCCTCAACCCGGGCTCCGGCAGCGCCGGCAGCTACCTGCGGCTGCCCGTGGCCCCGCGCTCCAACACCCGGCTGCGCTTCGGCTTCCCCGGTTCCCCGGGCCGCGCCCTCCAGCCCAGGGACGTGGTCCAGTGGGTGGGGCGGCTTTTGGCCGAGGGCAAGACCGTGGCCATGGCCGACGTGGCCGGTCCCGGCGACCCCCTGGCCGAACCCGGCCCGGCCCTGGAAACCCTGCGACTCATGCGCGCCGCCCATCCCCAGGTGGGCCTGACCCTGACCACCGTGGGCCTGAACGGCGCGGCCCAGGCCGAGGTCCTGGCCGAGCTGGGCCTGTCCCACGTGAGTGTCCTGGTGGACGCCGTGGACCCGGCCGTGGCCGCCGTGCTCTATGCCTGGATCCGCCCCGGCCAGCGCACCCTGGCCCTGGACGAGGCCGCGGCCCTGCTGGTGCGGGCCCAGGCCGAGGCCATCGCGGCCTTCAAGAGGGCCGGGTTGTTCGTCAAGGTGAACACCACGCTCTACCCGGGCATCAACGACGCGCATATGGAGGACATCGCCAAGGCCATGGCCGCGCTCGGCGCGGATCTCATGGCCGTGCTTCCGTTCCAGCCCCAGGCCGCTCCGGCGGCCTCCGGCTGCGCCTCCCCGGGTTGCGCCTCGGGCTGCGGCCAGTCCGGCTGCCTGCCCCAGGACGAGCCCGAAGCCGCTCCGGCCCGGCCCGGCGCCGCGGCCCTGGCCAAGGCCGCCGAGGCTGCGGCCCGGCACCTGCCGCTCTGCGCCCAGAACATCCTGGATCTGGAGCGGGGGGCCGCCTCCCCGGCTTTGGACCCGGCGGCCGGACTGCCCCGCCCTTCGGCCGAGCAGCCCTACGTGGCCGTGGCCAGCGCCAGCGGCCTGGAGGTGGACCTGCACCTGGGCCAGGCCATCCGCTTTCTCATCTACGGCCCCCGCCCCTCGGACGGGCTGGCCAGCCTGCTGGGCGTGCGCGAGGCCCCGGAGCCCGGCGGCGGCGACGCCCGCTGGATCGCCCTGGCCGAGACCCTCAAGGACTGTTTCGCCGTGCTGGCCTCCAGCGCCGGGGCCCAGCCCCGCCAGGTCCTGGCCGCCGGCGGCATCACGGTGTTGACCACCGAGGCCGACGTGCAGAGTGCGGTGGACGCGCTCTTCGGCGGCGGCAAGCGCGGCAAGAAAGGCGGCAAGGCGTCCTAGGCTCGGACGCCCGCCCATCGTCAACCAGCAACGCAAGGAGAGAACGAGTCATGGCCATTCCCTCGCGCATCATCATGGTCTGCCAGAGCTTCCGCACCAACGGCGAGCCCAAGGGGCTCTGTCACAAGCAGACCGACGGTTTCCTCCAGTACATTGAGGAGGGCATCCTGGACCGCGGCCTGGACGTGCAGGTCACGGCCACCGGCTGTCTCAAGCAGTGCGAAGTGGGCCCGGTCATGGTGGTCCAGCCCGACAACTGGTGGTTCAAGGGCGTGAACAGCGAGGAGGTCATCGACGCCATCCTGGACGGGCTGGAGAACGGCGAGCCTGCGGCCGACTACCTCATCTCCTAGCAACCGGGCGAGCGGGGGAACGATCATGAGCGAGAGCGCACCGGCCATTTTCGAGGAACGCAAGGACCAGATCGCCCGTGTGGGCGAGGGCTCCTTCGCCCTGGCCTGCAACCGCGACAGCCTGGCCGGGGCCGTGAGCCAGCGGGCCTGCGTGTTCTGCGGCTCGCGCGTGGTGCTCTATCCCATCGCCGACGCCCTGCACCTGGTGCATGGGCCCATCGGCTGCGCGGCCTATACCTGGGACATCCGGGGCGCGCTGTCCAGCGGGCCCGAGCTGCACCGCCTGTCCTTCTCCACGGACCTCCAGGAGCTGGACGTGATCTTCGGCGGCGAGAAGAAGCTGGCCAGGAGCCTGGACGAGCTCATTCCCCTGCACAGGCCCAAGGCCGCCTTCGTCTATTCCACCTGCATCGTGGGCCTCATCGGCGACGACTTGGCCGCGGTCTGCAAGGCCGCCGCCGAGCGCCACGGCATCCCGGTGATCCCGGTGCAGTCCGAGGGCTTCAAGGGCAACAAGCGCGAGGGCTACGCCGCGGCCTGCAAGGCCATGGCCACCCTGGTGGGCACCGGCGACACGGGCGGCATCCCGCGGCTCTCGGTGAACATCCTGGGCGATTTCAACCTGGCGGGCGAGACCTGGATCATCAAGGACTACTTCGACCGCCTGGGCGTGGCCGTGGTGGCCGGGGTCACGGGCGACGGCCGGGTGGACGACCTGCGCCGGGCCCACGGCGCAGGCCTCAATCTGGTGCAGTGCTCCGGGGCCACCATGGACCTGGCCAAGATCATGCAGGAGAAGTACGGCACGCCCGTCATCAAGGTCTCCTGGATCGGCATCGAGGACGTGGCCGAATCCCTCTACGCCGTGGCCGAGCACTTCAAGCACTTGGACCCGGCCCTGCCCGCCCGCACCGCGGCCCTGGTGCGCGACGAGCTGGCCGCGCTCATGCCCCGGCTCAAGGAGCTGCGGCGCGACCTGGAGGGCAGGAAGGCCGCGGTCTATGTGGGCGGGGCCTTCAAGGCCTTCTCCCTGATCAAGGCCTTCCGGCACCTGGGCATGCAGGTGGCCATCGTGGGCTCCCAGACCGGCACCGAGGAGGACTACCGCGAGCTGGCCGCCATCTGCGACCCCGGGACCATCGTGGTGGACGACGCCAACCCCCTGGAGCTCTCGGCCTTCCTCAAGGAGAAGGACGTGGACGTGTTCGTGGGCGGGGTCAAGGAGCGGCCCATCGCGCACAAGCTGGGCGTGGGCTTCTGCGACCACAACCACGAGCGCAAGATCGCCCTGGAGGGCTTCGTGGGCATGCTCAACTTCGCCAAGGAGATCCATGCCTCGGTCATGAGTCCGGTGTGGCGTTTCGTGCCGCGCCGGGAAAAGAAGGAGGTGCGGCCGTGAGCGTCGCCACCACCAACGCCTGCAAGCTCTGCACGCCCCTGGGCGCGACCCTGGCCTTCCGCGGCATCGAGAGCGCGGTGCCCTTCCTGCACGGCTCCCAGGGCTGCGCCACCTACATGCGGCGCTACATCATCAGCCATTTCCGCGAGCCCATGGACATCGCCTCCTCCTCGCTGGGCGAGAAGCACGCCATCCACGGCGGCGGCCCCAACCTGAAAAAGGGCCTGCTGAACGCCATGCAGAAGTACGGGGCCAAGGTCCTGGGCGTGGCCACCACCTGCCTCACCGAGACCATCGGCGACGACGTGGCCCGGCTGCTCACCGAGTTCCGCCGCGAGTTCGCGGACCTGCCCCTGGCCGAACTGGTGCACGTGTCCACGCCGAGCTACAACGGCACGCACATGGACGGGTTCCACGACGCGGTGCGGGCCGTGGCCGAACAGCTCTGCACCGGGCGCGTTCCGGCCCACGGCGGCGTGAACCTCATGCCCGGCTTCGTGTCCCCGGCGGACATCCGCCACCTGCGCTCCCTGTGCCGGGCCTTCGGCCTGACCCCGCTCATTCTTCCGGACATCTCCGAAACCCTGGACGGCCCGGCTCTGCTCGATTACGCCCCGATTCCCTCCGGCGGGACGCCGCTCACCGGCATCCGGGCCATGTCCGGGGCTTCGGCCAGCCTGGAGTTCGGCCGCTGCCTGGCGGGCCGGGACACGGCCGGGACCTCGCTGCGGGACCGTTTCAACGTACCGCTCCATTCCCTGGGCCTGCCCCTGGGCATCCGCGAGACCGACGCCCTGGTCCGCGCCCTGGAGGAGATCTCGGGCCGCCCGGCCCCGGACAAGCTCCAGCAGGAGCGCGGGCGGCTGGTGGACGCCCTGGTGGACGGCCACAAGTACGTCTCGGGCCTCAAGGCCGTGGTCTATGGCGAGGAGGACCTCGTGGTGGGCCTCTGCGCCTGGCTTTCGGAGATCGGCGTGCGGCCCGTGCTGGCGGCCACCGGGGCCAGGAACCGCCACCTGGAGGACCGGGTGCTGGAGGCCTGCGGCGACCTGCTGCGCGAAAAGCCCCTGGTGCGCGAGGGCGCGGACTTCCAGGACATCGCCGAGGAGGCCAAGGCCCTCTCGCCGGACCTCCTGGTGGGCCATTCCAAGGGCTACCGCTATGCCCGCGAGTGGAACGTGCCGCTCTTGCGCGTGGGCTTCCCCCTGCACGACCGTTTCGGCGGCCAGCGCCTGCTCCACGTGGGCTACCGCGGGGCCCAGTCCCTGTTCGACAGCCTGGTGAATCTCGTCCTGGACAAGCGTCAGTCCGACAGTTCCGTGGGTTACGGATACCTCTAGACCCGGAGAACGGCCATGCGCATCAGCCTCGACCAGCACCCCTGCTTCAACCGGAACTCGGCCAAGTCCTGCGGCCGCGTGCACCTGCCCGTGGCCCCGCGCTGCAACATCCAGTGCAACTACTGCAACCGCAAGTACGACTGCGTGAACGAGTCGCGGCCCGGCGTGGCCAGCGCCGTGCTCAAGCCGCATCAGGCCGTGGAGTACATGCGCCGGGTCCTGGCCGTGGAGCCGGCCATCCGGGTCATCGGCATCGCCGGTCCCGGCGATCCCCTGGCCAACCCGGCCGAGACCCTGGAGACCCTGCGGCTCATGCGCCAGGAGTTCCCGCACCTGCTCTTCTGCCTGTCCACCAACGGCCTGGGCGCGCCCGCACATCTGGACGATCTGGCCGCCCTGGGCGTGACCCACGCCACCGTGACCATGAACACCGTGGATCCGGAGATCGGGGCGGACATCTATTCCTTTGTGCGCGACGGCAAAGTGCTCTACCGGGGCCGGGCCGCGGCCGAGCTGCTGCTTGCCCGCCAGATCGAGGCCATCCGCGGCTTCGTGGAGCGGGGCATCCTGGTCAAGGTCAACACCATCGTGCTGCCCGGCGTGAACGCCCAGCACATCATGGACGTGGCCCGCAAGGCCCGCGAGCTGGGCGCCACCCTCATGAACCTGGTGCCCCTGCACCCCACGGCGGAGACCCCCTTCGCCGCCCTTCCCGAGCCCTCCCGGGAGGTCATGGCCTCCCTCCGCGACCAGACCGGGGTCCTCGTACCCCAGATGACCCACTGCCGGCGTTGCCGCGCCGACGCCGTGGGCCTTTTGGGTCAGGACCGCTCGCTGGAACTGGCCACGACCCTGGCCTCCTGCGCCAAGCTTCCCCCCTCCGGCTTGGCGGATCGTCCTTACGTGGCCGTGGCCACCCGGGAGGGCATGCTGGTGAACCAGCACCTGGGCGAGGCCAAGACCTTCCAGATCTGGGGCCGCGACGGCGACGGCGGCTTCCGCCTGGTGGAGGACCGCCAGGCCCCGCCCCAGGGCTGCGGGCCGTCGCGCTGGGAGGATCTGGCCCGCAGCTTGCGCGACTGCCGGGCCGTGCTCTGCGCGGCCCTGGGCGACAAGCCCCGGGCCATCCTGCAGGAGCACGGGCTGACCCCGGTGGAGGGCTCGGGCTTCATCGAGGCGGCCCTGGAGACGGTCTATTCCAGCGGCAACCTGGAGGCCCTCAAGGGGCGGCGCAAGGGCCTGGCCACGCCCTGCTGCGGGGCGGGCGGCGGGGGCGGCTGCTAGCGGACGCCGGGCGCGAACGCCAAGGATCAAGCAGGGGCGCGGCCGCAAGGCTGCGCCCCTTTTTTCGTCCTGTGCTCATTGTTGTTTGATTTCCATATATCGTAACCGCGTGAACAGGCTGGAACGGTTTGTTCCGTTTGTATCGCTGCGAAACAAAATCCTGCCTGTTTTGAGCCGTCCGTCCCGGGACCCGCGAGCCTCCGGCGTCTTTCTTTTCACAAAAGCAGCTTCAGCTTGACGTGCGGCCGTTTTCCTTCCAGTGACGAAGAAAAAGCAGGCACATCACGCCGTGACCGGCGCACACAGCAAGGAGGACGCACATGGCGATGACGTACAAGGAAATGCAGCAGGCCCTCATGGAAGAGCTCCGGCTCTACCACTATCCCGTGGCCGTGCACTATTTCTTCGAGGACGACGAGCTGGAGCGCTTCAAGGCCGGCGCCGAGTTCTACGTGCCGGTGAAGCCCATGACCTTCTGCCAGTGGGAGATCGCCGCGCGCATGAAGGGCCAGACCGTGCTCGGCGTCAAGGAGACCCTGGGCTGTTCCAACGCCCTGGTGAGCTTCGGCTGGAAGGACATCGACGAGAACGAGATCAAGAGCCACGCCAAGTACTGCCGCGACCTGGAGCAGGCCGAGCGCTTCGTGCGCTCCAAGCCGCGCCTGCCCCTGGGCAAGCTCAAGGCCGTCTCCGTGGGACCGCTGGGCGAGGCCACGCTGCCGCCGTCCACCGTGCATTTCTACTGCGACAACATGCAGGCCTACCACCTCTGCGTGGACTACATGGCGGCCATGGACCAGCACCCGCTGCGCACGAACATCACCATGAATTCCTCGGCCTGCGGCGGCAACGTCTATTCCTACCTGGAGAAGAGCGCCAATCTGCTGCCCGCCTGCTCGGGCTCGTACAACGCGGGCAAGACCGAGCGCGGGGAGATCAACTTCGTGCTCCAGGGCGAGGCGCTCGCGCCCACAGTGGAGCGCCTGCTGGCCCGCAAGCGCGACCTGGGCAGCAGCTCCATCACCCGGCCCGGCGACCATTTCCCGGGCGCGGACGTCTGCAAGAACTGTCCGCTCATCGTCTTCAAGAAGTCCTGAATAGGGGAGAAGGGCGGGGGAATCAGAGGCTGCGGTCGCGGGCGCGCTCCTGGGCGATGAGGCCCTCCAGGCCGAACTTGCGCACGCGGTAGCCCATCTGGCGGCTGGTGAGGCCCAGGTCGCGGGCCGCCTTGTACTGGATCCAGCCGTTGCGGCGCAGGGCCGCGATGACCTCGCCCTTCTCCATCTCCTTGAGCGACGGCGTGGCCGCGCTGCGGGACTCCGCGCCGGGGGCCTCGGACGCGGCCTGCACCAGGTAGGGCTGCAGAAAGGGCGCGTCGATGCGCTCGTTGTCCACCAGGATGGCCAGGCGCTCGATGAGGTTCTCCATCTCGCGAACGTTGCCCGGCCAGTCGTAGCGGGTGAGGGAGGCCAGTGCGTCCGGGGTCAGGGACAGGCTGCGGCCGTATTCGCGCGCGGCCTTGTCCAGGAAGTGGCCGATGAGGCCCGGGATGTCCTCCTTGCGCTCGCGCAGGGGCGGCACGCGGATGGGGAAGACCGAAAGCCGGTAGAAGAGGTCCGCGCGGAAGCCGCCGGTCTCGGCCAGGGCCCCCAGGTCCCGGTTGGTGGCGGCCAGGATGCGCACGTCCACCTGGCGGGTGCGGTTGCTGCCCAGGCGCTCGAACTCCCTGTCCTGGAGCACGCGCAGGAGCTTGGCCTGGAGCCCCAAGGGCAGCTCGCCGATCTCGTCCAGGAAGATGGTGCCCAGGTGCGCCTCCTCGAAGCGGCCCGGGCGCGGCCCGGACGCGCCGGTGAACGCGCCCCTCTCGTGGCCGAAGAGTTCCGATTCCAGCAGGTTCTCCGGGATGGAGGCGCAGTTCACCTTGATGAAGGGGTGCGCCTTGCGGTCCGAGATCTCGTGGATGATGCGGGCGATGAGGGTCTTGCCCGTGCCGGACTCGCCCAAAAGGAGCACCGTGGCCCGGGTGGGCGCGACCTTGCCGATCTGGCGCTCCACCTCCTGCATGGCCTGGCTCTTGCCCACGATGGCCGGGCCGCGGCGCTCGCGCGAGATCTGGTAGCGCAGGGACACGTTCTCGCGCACCAGGGCCTCCTCGCGGGCGCGCACCTGCTCGTTGAGGCTCAGGAACTGGCCGATGAGCGTGGCCACGATGGTCAGGAAGTCCAGGTCCTCCTCGTAGGACACGTGGTCCCCGAACAGGCGGTCCACGTTGAGCACGCCGATGGGCCGGCCGTGGAGCATGATGGGCACGCCCACGAAGGAGACCCGGCCCTTTTCCAGCTGACGGGAGCCGGTGCGGTCCAGGAACAGGGGCTCCTGGCGGATGTCCGGCACCACATAGGGCTTGGCGGTCTGGAAGATGAGTCCGGTGACGCCCTCGTCCAGGTCATAGACCCCGCGGGCGCGCTCCTCGGGCGAGAGGCCGTGGGAGGCGCTGATGACCAGGCGGCCGGAATCCGGGTCCGCCAGGGTCACGGTGGCCCGCTTCATGCTCAGGGTTTCCGACAGGACCCGCAGGACCTCGGACAGGGTCTCCTCCAGGTCCAGGGCCTTGTCGATGCGCTGGCAGATGGCCGACAGCACCTGGAGTTTGAGGCTGCTCAGGGAGGAGGTGGACATGGGCCGGGCGTTGCAAGAGGGATGCCCAACAGACCCTTTTCCGTGCGCCCAGGGTTCGTTTTCGTCACCCGGCTGAAATGCATGACTAAATGAGTCTGGAGCCGGCGCTCCCGTGGGGCGCCGTTTGAATGCGGATTTACTTTTTTGTACTAATCTATGAAAAATATACGCCACAACCTTTACATATTTGACAAAAATTGTTCGTTATATTTTCATGACATCCGGGGGTCGTGACCCATAAAGGCTTTGACAGGCACGGTTTCCAGTCCTAAACAGTTGTTTCATCCGGTCTGCGCGCAGGCCGGGAGGATGCCATGGACCAGGGCGGAACCCGCTTCAGACTGCTCAAGGCCGCGGGCGAGATCATCTCCCGCAAAGGCTTCCGGGCAGCCACCGTGCGCGAAATCTGCGCCCGGGCCGGGGCCAACGTGGCCTCGGTGAAGTACTACTTCGGGGGCAAGAAGCGGCTCTACGAGGAACTGCTGCGCTACTCCTTCGAGGAGAGCCTGCGCAACTATCCCCCGGACCCGGGCCTGCCGGCGGACGCCTCGCCGACCGACCGGCTGCGGGCCTTCATCCGCTCCTACCTCATGCGCCTGCACGACGAGGGCCGTTCCTCCTGGTTCGGCAAGCTCATGACCCGCGAGATGTTCGAGCCCACCGAGGCCCTGGACCAGATCGTGGAGCAGGCCATCCGGCCCCTGGCGCTCATGCTCCGGGAGCTGGTTCGCCAGCTGGCCGGAGCGGAGCTGAACGCCGGGGAGGTGCTCCTCTGCGGGGTGAGCATCGCGGCCCAATGCCAGCACTTCTACCGCGCCCGCGCCGTGGTCACCCGGGTTTATCCCGAACTGCGCCTGGACCGCCAGGGCATCGAAGACCTCACCGACCACATCCTGGCCTTTTCCCTGGCCGCCATCCGCGGCTATAAGAGAGCCTGACCGCCCCGTGAACCCAACCGCGCCCCCACGCTCCCAGGAGCACCCTATGCCCCTCAGTTTCCATCGCCTGTTGTTCCCCGCGCTGGTCCTCTGCACCCTTCTCC
>JAWRKD010000024.1:0-5013 GCA_040307135.1 Desulfovibrionaceae bacterium | reverse complement strand
ACTTCCGCGTCCTCGCGGCAGAACTTCAGGAGGTCCGGGTGGGCCAGGTAGTCGTAGATGACCACGTCGGCGGTCTCCATGATCTGCTTGCCCTTGAGCGTGAACAGGCCGAGATCGCCCGGACCGGCGCCGATGAGATAGACCTTGGACATGGTTCCTCCCTACCCCGCCACGCTGCGCAGCCGCTGTTCCAGGGCCGCGAGCTTGTCCTTTTCCTCGGCCATGGCCGCGAGCTTGGCGCGCTCCTTGTCCACCACCTCGGCCGGGGCCTTGGAGACGAAGCCCTGGTTTCCGAGCTTCTTCTCGATGAGCGCCACCTGCTCGCCCAGCTTGGCCAGCTGCTTGCCCACGCGGGCCAGCTCGGCCTCGAAATCCACCACGCCCTCAAGCGGCACGAAGACCTCGCAGCCGCGCACCACGGCCGTGCCCGAGGCCCGCGGACCCTTGACCGCCGGGCCGGCCTCGAAGCTCTCCAGCCGGGCCAGGGAGAGCACCAGGGGCCGCACCGACTCCAGGAGCGCGGCGTCCGCGTCCTGGGCCGTGCGCACGAGGAGCGCCAGCTTCTTGGCCGGGTCCACGCCCAGCTCGGCGCGGATGTTGCGCACGGCCGAGACCACGCCCTGGAACAGCTCCATGTCCCGCAGCACGCCGTCGCCGGAAAGCCCGGCCCTCGCGGCCGGGAAGGGCTCGCGCGAGATGTCCGTGCGCGCCTCCGGGATGCCCGGCAGCGCGGCCCAGATCTCCTGGGTCACGAAGGGCATGACCGGGTGGAGCAGGACGAGCGTCTCGGACAGCACGGTCCACAGCACCTTCTGCGTCCCGGCCTTGGCCGCCTCGTCCGCCCCGTAGAGGTCGTTCTTGGCCATCTCCAGGTACCAGTCGCAGAACTCGCTCCAGATGAAGCGGTAGAGCGCCTGGGCCATGTCGTTGAAGCGGTACTCGGCGACGGCCTGGGCCACCTCGGCCTTCAGGTCCTCCAGGCGGCGCAGGATCCAGGCGTTGGCCAGGCCCGCGGCCTTGGCCGGGTCGCCGTCCGGCAGGGCCTCGGGCAGGTTCATGAGCGCGAAGCGGGCCGCGTTCCAGATCTTGTTCACGAAGTGGCGGTAGCCCTCGATGCGCTTTTCCGAGAGCTTGATGTCCCGGCCCATGGCCGCGAAGGCCGCCAGGGTGAAACGCAGGGAGTCGGTGCCGTACTTCTGGATCATCTCCAGGGGGTCGATGACGTTGCCCGTGGACTTGCTCATCTTCTTGCCCTGCTCGTCGCGCACCAGGGCGTGGATGTACACGTCGTGGAACGGCGCCTGCTCCATGAAGTGCAGGCCCATCATCATCATGCGGGCCACCCAGAAGAAGAGGATGTCGAAGCCCGTGACCAGCACCGAGGTAGGATAGAAGGCCGCCAGCTCCGGGGTCCTGTCCGGCCAGCCCAGGGTGGAGAAGGGCCAGAGCGCGGAGGAGAACCAGGTGTCCAGCACGTCCTCTTCCTGGGTCAGCCTGGTGTCCCCGCACTTGGGGCAGCGCTCCGGGTCGCGGGTGGCCACCACGAGCTCGCCGCAGCCCTGGCAGGTCCAGGCCGGGATGCGATGCCCCCACCAGATCTGCCGCGAGATGCACCAGTCGCGGATGTTGTCCAGCCAGTCGTAATAGACCTTCTCCCACTGGCCGGGCAGGATGCGCGTCTCGGCGGGCACCGCCGCGCGGGCGCGCTCGGCCAGGGGCTTGACCTTGACGAACCACTGGGTGGAGACGTGGGGCTCGATGACGCTCTTGCAGCGGTAGCACTCGCCCACGCTGTGCTCGTGCTCGAACACGCCCAGGAGCAGGCCCTCGGCCTTCAGATCCTCGAGGATGGCCGCGCGGCACTCCTCCTTGGTCATGCCGCGGTACTTTTCGGGCGCGTTCTGGTTCATGCGCCCGTCCTCGTCGATGACCTGCACCAGGTCCAGGCCGTGCTTGCGGCCCAGCTCCCAGTCGTTCATGTCGTGGGCCGGGGTGACCTTCAGGCAGCCGGTGCCGAACTCGCGGTCCACGTAGGCGTCGCCGATGACCGGCAGCTTGCGGCCCACCAGGGGCAGCACGGCGTATCCGCCGATGTTCCCGTTGTAGCGCTCGTCCTCGGGATGCACGGCCACGGCCGTGTCGCCCAGAAGCGTCTCGGGCCGCGTGGTGGCCACCACCAGGTGCCCGCCCTTCATCAGCGGGTACTTGATGTGGTAGAGATGCCCCTTCTTGGGCGCGTGCTCCACCTCGTCGTCGGCCAGGGCCGTGTGGCAGCGGTTGCACCAGTTGATGATGTAGTCGCCCTTGTAGATGAGCCCCTCGCCGTGGAGCCGCACGAAAACCTCGCGCACGGCCCGCGACAGGCCCTCGTCCAGGGTGAAGCGCTCCCGGGTCCAGTCCACGGACGCGCCCAGGCGGCGGATCTGGTTCAGGATGCGGTCGCCGTACTGCTTGCGCCACTCCCAGACGCGCACGATGAACTGCTCGCGGCCCAGGTCGTGGCGGCCCTTGCCCTCGGCCTTGAGCTGACGCTCCACCACGTTCTGGGTGGCGATGCCCGCGTGGTCCGTGCCCGGGACCCAGAGCACGTTCTTGCCCTGCTGCCGGGCGAAGCGGCAGAGGATGTCCTGGAGGGTGATGTTGAGCGCATGCCCCATGTGCAGGGCGCCGGTGACGTTGGGCGGCGGGATGACGATGGAATAGGTCTCGCCCGGACCTGCGGGATCCGGGGTGAAGGCCCGGGTCTCTTCCCAGAACTTGGCCCACTTCTCTTCGATGCCCCAGGGCTCGTAGCCCTTGGGCAGGGACGCTTCGGACATGCTCGAGACTCCTTTGCGCGGATCGCCGGTCCAGGCCCGGCGCGGTGCGAACCCGTATTCCTATCCAAAAAACGCGCAAGAAGAAAGGCCCCGGGCCGGGGCCCGGCCGCCCGCGCCCCGGCCGCGAAAGACCGCCCCATGCGGGCCAAAGGCTTGCGCTCCCGGTCTTGGCGTGCCATATCCCCGGAAATATATCGGAAACACCCAGCGTTCCACCACGAACCCCGGAGGCACCATGAAGAAAGCCCTGCTGCTCCTGTTCGCCCTCGCGGTCCTGGCAACGGCCCTGGAGGCCCAGGCCTGCACCACCATCCTGGTGGGCAAGGACGCCTCCACCGACGGCTCGGTCCTGGTCTCCCACTCCGACGACGGCCTGGGCGACGCCCGGCTCATCTACGTCCCGGCCATGGACCACAAGCCCGGCTCCATGCGCGCGGTGTTCTATTCGCACTGCGCCCTGGACTTCAAGCCCCAGTGGGGCGGCAGCGAGTCCCAGCGCATGATGACCACGGAGCGCGGCCCGGGCTACGACACCCCCGGCGTGCCCAAGAGCGTGCCCCTGGGCTTCATTCCCCAGGTGGCCCACACCTACGCCTATTTCGACGCCAACTACGGCATCATGAACGAACATCAGCTACTGTTCGGCGAGTGCACCGACGGCTCGAAGGTGACGCCCGATCCCGAGCCGGGCAGGAGGATCCTCTACTCCTCCGAGCTCTCCCGGATCGCCCTGGAGCGGTGCCGGACGGCCCGAGAGGCCATCGCCCTCATGGGCGATCTCATCGAGCGCTACGGCCTCTACGGCACGGGCGAGACCCTTCCCGTGGCCGACAGGGACGAGGGATGGGTCATGGAGATGGCTCCCTCGCCCGACGGCGAGGGGGGGCTCTGGGTGGCGAAGAAAGTCCCCGACGGCGAGGTCTTCGTCGCCGCCAATCAGTTCCGGATCCGCCAGATCGATCCCGACGATCCCGACGTGATGTTCTCCAAGAACCTTCACGAGGTGGCCCGCCGCCATGGCTGGTGGAATCCCGAGGAGGGCCCCCTCGACTGGCTCCGCACGGTCAGCCTCGGCGAATACAATCACCCCTACTACTCGCTCCGCCGCGTCTGGCGCGTCTTCTCCCTCATCGCCCCCTCGAAGGGGTTCTCCCCCTGGGTCGAGGACGGTTTCACCGAGGCCTATCCCTTCTCGGTCCGCCCCGACGCGAAGCTCGACGTCCGCGACGTCATGGCCCTTCACCGCGACCACTACGAGGGAACGGAGTTCGACCTCACTCGGGGCGTCGCCGCCGGCCCCTTCGGCTATCCCGACCGTTTCTACGGGCCCTACGACGGAGCGGGCGACGTGGGCGACCCCAGCCGCAAGCTGGACGGGGCCTGGGAGCGGCCTCTTTCCGTCACCTACTGCGGCTACGCCTTCGTCGCCCAGGCCCGGTCCTGGCTCCCCGACGAGGTGGGCGGTCTCCTGTGGCTCGGCCTCGACAAACCTTCCGATACGGTTTTCATCCCCTACCACGCGGGGCTCACGGGCCTGCCTGAGTCCGTCGAGGTCGTCGACACGGCCCGGTTTTCCCGGGAGAGCGCCTGGTGGGCCTTCAATTTCCTCTCCAACTACGCCGGCCTGAAGTACAGCTACATGCACGCCGAGATCGTCGAGCTCCGAGAGGAGCTGGAGAAGGGGTTCCTTCAGGATCTGGCCGTGGCCGAGCGGCGGGCCCTGGCCCTCCTGGCCGTCGATGTCGCCAAGGCCCGGGCCTACCTGACGGAGCTGGCCCGGCGGAACACGGCCGATACCCTGGCCCGCTGGTGGGGTCTGGCCGATCACCTCATCGTCAAGTACAACGACGGCCTCCTCAACGAGGAGGGGAAGATGGGGCAGCCTCTGGGCTATCCCCGGGACTGGCTTTCGACCACCTCGTGGCCGACGGGTCCCACGACGTACGAAAGGCGCTGAGTGCCGCACCCCGGCGAGGGTTCCCCCTTTTTCGCAGGACGTGAAGAGCACGAGGATCGGGGTCAGGTGCCCCGCTCCTCGTGCTCTGTGCCGTTTTTTTCAGGAGCGGATCATGGTGAGGATCATCTTCGTCGCCTTCAGCGCCTTCAGGGCGTGGGGGATGGCGGCGGGCATGACGAGGGCCTCGCCCCCCGAGAGGACGTGGACGACGTCCTTCAGACGGATCTCCATCTCCCC